>JBILMW010000063.1:0-13099 GCA_044375335.1 Terrimicrobiaceae bacterium
ATGTTCATCCCTGCCTACGGGAAGATCTCGTTTGAAAACTTCAATATCCGCCCGCCATTCGACGCCGTCTGGAAGGCCAACCATGTCTTTGACTACGCCACCGAAAACCACGCCGAGGTGCGCCGCAACTACTCGCTCGCCACAAATCCCAAAACGGACACCGAAATCCGCTTCAATGTCCGCATCGCCACGCCCCCGCGCGGGCAGGACTGCAAAGCCGGCGTAGGGTCCTCGTATGTCTGGAACCTCAAGCCCGGCGACACCGTGAAGGCGTTCGGTCCCTTTGGCGACTTCCTCGTGAAGGATACGGAAAACGAAATGATCTACCTCGGCGGCGGCGCCGGCATGGCCCCGCTTCGCTCCCACCTTTCGCACCTCTTCGACACGCTGAAAACCGGACGCAAGGTCAGCTTCTGGTATGGCGCCCGCTCGAAGCAGGAAGTCTTCTATCAAGACTACTTCGAAGACCTCGCGCGGAAGTTCCCGAACTTTAAATTCCACATCGCCCTCTCCGAGCCACTGCCGGAGGACAACTGGACCTCACACACCGGCTTCATCCACGAAGTGCTCCACCGCGAATACCTCGGCCAACACGCGGCCCCCGCCGCCGTTGAATACTACCTCTGCGGTCCGCAACCGATGATCCAAGCCGCCCGCACCATGCTCGAAGGCATGGGCGTCGATAAAAACCACATCGCCTTCGACGAATTCTAAAAATAAAAGCACCTCTATGTCCACCGCCCCGACCCTGAAAATCCACATCAACTACTGGTCTCTCCTCCACGAAGGCGATCCCACCACCGAGGAGGGCCTGCGCACCCATTTGTCGCTGGTCCGGAATGCCGGCTTCCAAGGCTACTGCGGCACGCCCGATTTCCCGAAGATCAAGGAGCTGATCAAGGAATACGGCTTGCGGTTCGGCGGGGCGTTCGACGCCGGACAGGTCGAGCAATTCGCCCCCAAAATCGCCGCTCTCATGGCCATCGACAACGGCCCGATCAATTGCCAACTCGCCGACCATGACACGCCAACCGACGAGGCTGTCGCTTTGACGATCGCCTTGATGGCGGAGGCGAAAAAACAGAACGCCCTGGTCCACCTTGAAGTCCACCGCGACACCTGCACCGAGACTCCGGAAAAAGCCGCCGCCATTGTGGCCGGAGTCCTCAAAGCCACAGGCCAGGCGCCCCGCATGAACTACGACTTCTCGCACCCGGCCGTCGTCAAGCACCTTGTCCCGAAGGACTACATCACCCGCCTCTTTGACGAATCCAACATCCCGGTCTTCCAGCAAGCGAACCTCTGGCACATGCGCCCATTCAACGGCCACCACTGCATGATTCCGATCACCGACGGCAAAGGCAACTTCTCGCCCGAATACGAAGATTGCCGCCCGTTCATCCGCCAAGCCCTCAAGCACTGGCTCGCAGGCCCACGCCCGAACAACGAACTCTGGGTCATGCCCGAACAAGGCACCACCACCGGCTACAACCTGAGCTGCTTCCCGAACATCTGGCAGGACACAGTCGTTCTCGGCAACGACATCAAAAAAATCTGGAACGAAATCCTCGCTGAGTAGTCCTCCGATTCCGAATTCCGCATTTTCCACTCCGCATTTCTATAATCCAGAAGTCACAAAGCAATCAGGCCTTGGCACAACCTGCTTTCCATGTGAAAGGTGTTTTGACCGGACTGTCAAAGTTTGCGGATCATTCTTTTTATGAGTTCATCCCACGCCGTCCGCCGTTCGTTCCTTCAAAAACTCAAGGGTTGCGCGCCCTTCGGCATCGGTCGCACCAAGCCGAAGCACTTTCGCGACATGCTCCATGTCATTTGGAAGAACAAGGACAACCTGCCCTACGCGTGGAAAGTGATCACTCGCGGCGTCTGCGATGGCTGCGCGCTCGGCGTGGCGGGCCTGCACGATTGGACCGTGAAGGGGCCGCATCTATGCATGACGCGTCTGAATCTTTTGCGTCTGAACACGGTTTCCGCGCTCGACGAGCGGCTTCTGGCTGATGTCTCGAATTTGGAAAAAATGGACAACGCGCAACTGCGGGAACTGGGACGCTTGCCCTATCCCATGGTCCGCGAAAAGGGCGCGCCGGGATTTCGCCGCATTTCGTGGGATGAGGTGAATAAGCGCCTCGGGGCGAAGCTGCGAGCTACCGATCCCCGCCGCATGGCGTTTTTTGTAACGGCGCGCGGCGTGACGAATGAAATCTACTACATGGCACAGAAGGCAGCCCGATTCCTCGGCACCAACCATGTGGACAACGCGGCCCGCATTTGCCACTCGCCCTCTGGCGCGGCCATGAAAGAGGCGCTCGGCGTGGCCGCCACGACCTGCAGCTACAAGGATTGGTATGGGACCGACCTCGTGATTTTTTTCGGCTCAAACCCCGCCAACGACCAACCAGTTTCCACAAAATATCTGCACGAATCCAAAAAACTCGGGACGAAAATCGTTCTGGTGAATCCCTACTTCGAGCCCGGCATGAAAAAGTATTGGGTCCCCTCAAATGCCGACTCCGCGCTCTTTGGCACGAACATCGCCGACTACTGGTTCCCTGTAAGCCAGGGCGGCGATATTGCGTTCCTCTCGGGTGTGATGAAAATCCTATTCGCCGAGGGATGGGTTAATCAAAACTTCATTGAGCAGCACACAACGGGATTCGAGGAACTGAAGGCCCATGTGGCGTCGATGGACTGGGAGGCGCTGGAAAAAGACGCCGGACTCGACCGCGCGGCAATGCGTGAATTTGCCGAACTCATCCGCGATGCAAAAAACGCCGTCCTCGTCTGGAGCATGGGCATCACCCAGCATCCGTTCGGCGGCGACGGGGTTCAGACGATTCTCAATCTCGCTCTGGCGCGGGGCTACATCGGCCGCGACAAAAACGGCGTCATGCCGATCCGCGGCCATTCCTCGGTGCAAGGCGGTGCCGAGATGGGAGCCTATGCCACCGCTTTCCCCGGCAACAAACCGATCACTCCTGAAAACGCCGAAAAACTCTCAAAGGAATACGGCTTCCCCGTTCCCGATTGGCCTGGAATGCCGGCAACCGAAATGGTCGAGGCCTGCGAACGCGGCGAGCTTGATGTCTTTTACTGCCTAGGCGGAAATTTTCTCCGCACCCTGCCAGAGCCCGACTATGTGAGGGAGGCGATGAGTCGAGTGCCGGTGCGTGTGCATCAGGACATCATCCTCACCGATCAGATGTTCATTCCAGCGCAAGAAGCGGTCTTTTTGTTGCCAGCCAAGACCCGATACGAACAGGACGACGGCGGCATGGAGACGAGCACCGAGCGACGCGTCATGTTTACCCCGGAAATTCCTCGTCAGGTCGGCGAGGCCAAGGCGGAGTGGAAAATCCTGCGCGACCTCGCGCTAGCCGCCTATCCCGAAAAAGCATCACTCTTCGGCTGCGAGACAGGATGGGAAATGCGCGAGGAAATCGCAAAGGTCGTTCCTTTCTACGATGGAGTCCAGCACCTCAAGAAGACCGGCGATGCCTTTCAATACGGCGGCCCGCACCTTTGCGCCGACGGGCAGTTTCCAACGACAGACGGCCGGGGGCACTTCCGCAATGTCGCGATTCCCACGCTCCACCGTAAACCCGGCGAATTCCATGTCAGCACCCGCAGAGGCAAGCAATTCAACACACTCATCTACGCAGAGATCGATCCCCTCAACAACGCTCCGCGTGATGCCATCCTAATGAGCTCCGAGGATGCCGCGCGTTTGCATGTCGTAACCGGCGACCGCATAGCCCTCGTGAATACGCTGGGACGCTATGAAGGCCGCGTGCACTGCGCGCCGATAGCTCCGGGGAATTTGCAGGTCCATTGGCCCGAGGGAAACAACATCATTCGCAAAGGCGTGGTAGACGCCCACGGCGGAGTGCCCGACTACAACGCCAATGTGCGCGTCGAGAAACTCCAAGCCGCCTGATTTTGGAGCATTCCGATGCTGGTAACGAGTGCCGGGGCCAAATCCTGAAACGGATTGCGTATTGGACAATCAAAGCGCAGCTTCCAGTGCGGCAAGTTCAACCCCTTCAGACTCCATCATAATCACATCAATCGGCAGGACGACCTTGGACGAGACCTGAACGAAATTTGCCGGGTGCACATCAAACATGGCAAAACGCCCGTGGAGGTAGGAATGGGATTTATAGTAGCCCATCGGAGGGATTTTCAATTTTTGGAAACCAAATTCGCCGCACAAATAATCGTTCAAAAAATCCTGCGTTGGCGCTTCCCCTTTCACATCAGGTTGGGTCGTAACAATCTTTGCGCCGGGCACCATGATTTGCACGCCTTCAAGCCGGATATCATCGCCCCAGAAGCTGTTCTGGAGTTGCAGGCGCTTTAGATATTGCAAGGGCGTGCCTGGCAGCAATAACGGATATCCGTCAGCAAAATCCACCATGAGTCCGCAACCATCCGGTTTGGTGAACTTCCTCCAACGGCGCTCAAGTGGCAGGAAAGTCAAATCATGTTCCCGGCCGCCGACGCGCTCCGGGTCTAACTGCGGCGGGATGACGAGGCTTTCTCTCTCAGCCCAACGGAAGATCGCACGCCACTCATATCCAGCTCGCTCACCTTCTGGGATGCCCTCATGGCCCGTTCCATTTGGGCATAGGCTTCGCTCGATGTGCGCGATGGCTGATTCGATCGCACTTGGGCGAGTTGCTGGATTTTTTGTGTCATCTATAATCACAACTCATCATCTCAAAAAGGAGGCTTTGCAAACAGAAATCAAATTGAAAATGCGAAATGGGGAGGGCGGAGCGGGCACTATGGCGAGTTGCTGGTAACGAGTCACACGCGGGCGATTTTCTAAAAGATGCTCCCCAATGGAACACAGCAAAACTGGCCCGCGGAGGAGGAAGTAATACCAATGTCTTTTTGAAATTGGACTTTGCATTGCAAAAGAAGGGGGCATGGCCGTCCCGGCCGTGTGGAGACTGATCCATTTGCTTGCTTTTATCGAACCCAAACAGGACCCCTATGCACACAGGCGAGACGCCTGTGCTCCTCTCCAAAAATCTAAAAGCAAGCTGCTTTTGGTATAAACCAGCAACAAATCCGGGCGTCAAAAAACCTTCAACGCGGCGAGTTGTTTCACCCACAGATTGCAGGCGACGAAAAGGACGATGGCTCCTGTGATTTGGCGGATTCGCACTGGTGGCAGGATGGTGATGCCACATCTTGAGCCTGCCAATCCGCCCAAAAGAACGGCCACGGGGAGCATCCAATAGGACGCGAAAACCTCGTTTCTCCATCCGGTTTTTTGCATTTGGCCAAGGATTCCTGCGAAGCTGTTCGTGCAGATGAAGCAGGCCGCGAGTGCTGCGATTTCTTTGGCTTTTGCCCATTTTCCCAAATGGAGGATGGGGGCCAAAAAAATTCCGCCTCCGATTCCGACGATTCCCGAAAGGAAGCCGAGCGGGAGGCCGAGCAAGAACCCGAAGCGCCGAATCCATTGCCGAATTGGATTGTCGGGCCGATCCCCGCTCTCGGACACAGGGAAAAGCAGGAGGACTCCGGCGGCTGTGAGCGATGCGGCCAGAAGGATGAGAAAGGTTGTTTCCTTGATCGCATACAACCCGCCGAGATAGGCGGCGGGAACTGAGAGGACGACAAATGGAAGGCTCCGGCGCATTGAAAAATAACCTGCCCGCGAGAATTGGATAAAACTTTGCGTGGAGACGATCAGATTGCAGGTGAGCGAGAGGAGAGGAAGCGCCGAGGCGGACATTCCATGCCATTGCAGAAGGGCGATGTAGGACGACCCGCCACCAAAGCCAACGCTGGAGTAGATCAGCGCCACAAAAAAAAACAAAAAGGCGAGAATCATGGGCAGGGCCGTCTTATCCGCCGATGAAGGACATCTCAACCTTCGCGGGCGTGTTGCCACCGACAGCGGAGCGCAACTCGGAATACCTGTCATCCCTCGTTCGCCAGAGGGCGGCCACCATTTGATAGAGCGCCTCGTCATCGGGATTGCCCGCCCGCATCGCCCCAAGCAGATCGTGTCCCTTGCTGGCAAAAAGGCAGGTGAACAATCTTCCGTCAGCCGACAACCGGGCCCGCGTGCAACTACTGCAGAAGGGCTGCGAGATGGAAGTGATGATTCCAAATTCCACGCCGTCGTCGGTGTAGCGGAAGCGGTTGGCGACTTCGCCGAAATGCGCGGGTGGCACGGCTTCAAAGCTGGTCTCCGCAGCAAGCCGCGCGAGGATTTCCTCTCCGCTGACGACCATTGCAGGATCCCAGTGGTTGTGGTTTCCGACATCCATGAATTCGATGAACCGCAGCGGAATTCCAGCGGCCTTGAAATGAAGCGCCATGGGCAGGATTTGCGAATCGTTTACTCCCCGCTGCACGACCATGTTGACCTTGACGGCAAGCCCTGCGCTTTTCGCTGCCTCGATGCCTTTGAGAACTTGATCTGGATGCTTTCCGCGTCCGTTCATGCGAGAAAAAATATTAGGATCCAACGCATCAAGACTGACCGTGACGCGATGGAGACCTGCCTCCACGAGACCAGAGGCGAAGGTCGGCAAAAGAAGACCGTTTGTGGTCATGGCCAAGTCCTCGATTTCTGAAAACTTTTTCAAACACCCGAGAAATTCCACCACGCCGCGACGAACAAGCGGCTCCCCGCCTGTGAGGCGGATTTTCCTGACTCCGCAGCGAACGAATGCCCCGATGAGGCGCTCCAGTTCTTCAAGACGGATGAGTTGGTCTTTTTGAAGAAACGCATGCTCCTGATCGAAAATCTCGGCAGGCATGCAATAGGTGCAACGGAGGTTGCATTGATCGGTAAGCGAAACGCGGAGGTCTCTCAGCGGACGGTCCAGAAGGTCCTTGAGAACGGGCTCCTGCGCGTCCGCGAATGATGTGGAATTGTTGTTCAAACCAAGTGCTCCAAAGGCTAAATGTGGCAGAAACGCATGAAAACACTAATCACCCCCGCCGAGGCGGAAGACAGAGTTCTGCGACTTCGCGAGGGATTTGCCTGCGAGGAATTGCCACTGCTCGAGGCGGCGGGACGGATTTTACGCGAGGTAATTCGGGCGGATCAGGACTTCCCGCCATTTGACCGGGTGATGATGGATGGCATCGCCGTGAGGTTTTCTGATTTTCAAGCGGGCCATCGCGCTTTTGAGATCACAGGAACAGCCCCTGCCGGGCAGCCTCCGAAGCCGCTTCCATCCGCTCCCTCATCGGCCATCGAAGTCATGACTGGCGCGGTGCTCCCAGTCGGCAGCGACTGTATTTTGCCCGTCGAGTGGTATGACATTGAAGATAGCCGCGCGATTTTGAGCAATGACGCCGCAGCCCGAGAGGGCGTCTTCATTCACCGCCAAGGCTCGGACCACCGCGCCGGAGAGGTCCTGATGAAGGAGGGCGTGAGGATTGGCGCTGTGGAAACGAGTGTGGCAGCGGCTTGTGGATACGGGTCGCTGCGTGTGACATGCCGGGCACGCATTACCTTGATTGGCACGGGCGACGAGTTGGTGGGCATCAGTGAAAAGCCCGCGCCGGGGAAGATTCGTCAAACCAACGCGCCGACTCTCGCCGCCTCGCTTCAATTGGCCGGGCATCCCGCAATGGAATTGACGCATGCGCCCGACGAAGCGGAGGCGCTGCGCACCTTGCTCCAAAAGGTTTTTTCAGCGAGCGATGTTGTAGTCATCACCGGCGGCGTCTCCAAAGGCAGGCGCGACCTTGTTCCAGACATCATTCGCGATTTGGGTGGAGAGGAAATTTTGCACGGCGTGTCTCAAAGACCCGGCAAGCCGATGGCGGTTTGGAAAGTGCCAGGCGGGCCGGTTGTTTTTGGATTGCCGGGAAATCCCGTCTCCGCGTTGGTCTGCCTGCATCGTTATGTCATCCCAGCCCTGCGGCAATGGAGCGGCGAAACGCCCGCCCCGCCGCAGGTCCGAAAGGTGCTGGGCGACTTCGCCAGGCCACAGGGATTGACGCTTTTTCTCCCTGTCGCTGACTGTGGCGATGGAACCGCTCAAGCCCTGCCAACTGCAAATTCAGGCGACTTTGCGGGATTGCTCGGCTCGACCGGTTTTGTCGAAGTGGATGAAAGATTTGCGGCCCACTCAAGCGCCCGCTATTTTCCGTGGATTGCATGAATTCGTTGGAAACCAAACCACAAGCCGATTGGAGCCATCTCGACGAGGCGAATAATCCCGCGATGGTTGATGTATCCACCAAGGCATTCAGCCGCCGGACTGCAACAGCCGTGGCTGAAATGTGGCTCCCTCCCGAGGTCGCCGCGCGCTTGATCGAAGGCGAGATCCAAGCTCCGAAAGGCCCGGTTTTCCACACCGCAATCATCGCCGGCACGATGGCGGCAAAGAATACTTCGAACCTCATTCCGTTCTGCCATCCCCTCCCCCTCGAGGGCATCCACATTTCCATTCAAGCGCGGAACGGCGGGCTTCTTGAAATCACGGCCGAGGCGAAAGTGACCTATAAAACCGGCGTTGAAATGGAGGCTCTCACCGCAGCCACTGTGGCGGCGCTCACCGTTTACGACATGTGCAAGGTGTTTTCGCATGCGATGGAAATACGCAATGTCCGTCTCGTCGAAAAACAGGGCGGCAAGAGCGACTACCAGACCAACGCATGAAGCACCCGCTTTTTGGCTTGTTGCTGGCTGGAGGGCGCAGCACCCGCATGGGTCGCGAAAAGGCCTCGATGGTCATTGGCTCGGATGGCATGAATCAAGGCCAGCGGGCGGTTCAGGAGCTTTCGCCGTTTTGTCAAAAAGTCTTCCTCTCGCTGCGTGACGGGCAGACGGCTCCCGAGGGTTGCGAGCATCTCGAAGTCGTGCGCGACAATCCGGAGTTGTCCGGCCCGCTTGCTGGCATCTTTGCCGGATTCGAGCGTGAACCCGATGCCGCCTTGCTGGTCATGGCTTGCGACCTGCCTTTCGTAACCCCAGAGGTTCTCACCAAGCTCGTCCATGCGCGGACGGATGGTGCCTCATTCATCGCCTACGCCAGCGCAACGGATGGATTGCCCGAACCACTCTGCGCGATTTACGAACCAAGCGCACGGGCCATTCTGCAAAGGCACGCAGAGCGGAATCACCTCTGCCCGCGCCACATCATGATCGAAGAACGAGCCTCGCTTCTGGAGTTGCCTCCATCCTGCCGCCGCGCCCTCGAGAACATGAACACTCCCGAAGACATCGCCGCTGCGACGGGAGAGAAGCAAATCCACATTGGCTGGTTCGGCGCACTCGCCGAAGAGCGTGGTCGCCGCGAGGAAACCATCGTCAGCTCCGCGCTAACAGCGGGCGCTTTTTTGGAAGAGTTTGCCAACACCCACAATCTTTCAGGTCTTCGCGGCCATGTGCGGATCGCTGTGAATGACGAGTTCGCACAACACGACCACGCCCTTCGCACGGGCGACAAGGTGGTTTTTCTCAGGCCGTTTTCGGGAGGTTAAATCATGTCGTTTCTCATTGAATCCCACCCCATCGACTTCGAGTCCCTGCGCGAATCGCTCACATCGCCGGATTGCGGGGGATTTGTTTTTTTTGAGGGCCGTGTGCGAAACCATCACGAAGGCCGCGAGGTCGTGGGACTGCATTACGAGGCCTATTTGGAATTGGCGCAAAAAGAGGGCCGCCGCCTTGTTGAAGAAGTTTCCCGCAAGTTCGGCATCCGTGCCGCCGCGATCCATGCGGTTGGCGACCTGAAGCCGGGCGATCTCGCAGTTTGGGTCGGAGCCGCCGCCGCCCACCGCGAAGAAGCCTTCGCCGCGTGCCGCGAATTGATCGATGCCATCAAGCTCCGCGTTCCCATCTGGAAACGCGAAACATACACCGATGGCCACGGCGAATGGATCGAGGGATGCCGCTGCGCCTCCCCCCATTGAAACGACAACGATGCGCGTCACACTTCACGCTATCTGGATCTCCAGCGGACATGATTTCAAAGGCCGCCACGGCCAAGGACGGCAAAATAACGAAATCCTCCACATCGACACAGCCGAATGCCACGCGGGCAAGGGCATCCTCGGAGACCGCTACTACAATGAACAACCCGGCGGGAAAACCCAGATCACCTTCCTCTCGCGCGAGGTGGTTTCGGAAATGTGCGACGCCCTCGGCCTAACATCACTCGATTGCTCCACCCTGCGACGAAATGTCCTCATCTCGGGCGTTGACTTAAACAGCCTCATCGGTCGCCAATTCCGTCTCGGGAGCGTGCTGTTCGAAGGAGTCGAAGAATGCAAACCCTGCTACTGGATGGATGAAGCCGTGGCCCCCGGAGCCAATGCGTTTCTCGTTGGGCGCGGCGGTTTGCGTTGCCGCATTCTTGAGGACGGAGCCATCGCATGCGGCGAGGCTGAGCTTGAGACCATTGATTTACACACCCGCAAATTCCAAGCGATTCGCCAAGAGGACGACCAAACCTCGCCTGTGGTGGACAGCCTCACCGTCGAGCGACCGTTGCAGATCCTTGTCAATGGCTCGCTGTTTTCCATGACGATGCAGACGCCTGGAGCCGAGCGGTTCCTCGTTCGCGGCCTGCTCCATTCCGAAGCGGTGAATGACGCGCCCTTCCGCAATTATGAACAGGAGGAAACCCCGCTTGGAACCTTTGCCAAAGTCGAAGTTGCTGACTCTGACATCGCTCCGGCCAACCGACGCTTGGCCTCCACCTCCTCCTGCGGACTCTGCGGCAAGGAGTCGATAGAGAAAATGTTCGAGGGCGTGACGCCAGTCTCCAAAGCCGCATCAATCAGCGCCTCCGCCCTGAAAACCATCCATGAAAACGCACGCCGCAGACAAAGCCAGTTCGACGGCACCGGAGGCTGCCACGCCGCAAGTGCGGCAACAGCCGGTGGCGATGTGCTGTGCATCTTTGAAGATATCGGACGCCACAACGCGGTAGACAAAGTCATCGGATTCCTTCTCGAAAACAACCTGCTCCCACTCGCTGATGTCCTCACCGTCAGCGGCCGCGTCTCCTTCGAGATCGTTCAAAAATGCGCCCGCGCCGGAATTCCCATCCTATCGGCCATCTCCGCCCCCTCCTCTCTCGCAGTAGAGATGAGCGAACGCTGGGGCATCACTTTGGCAGGCTTTTGCCGCAACAATAGGGCCACATTTTACAGCCATACCCACCGCGTTGGAGGTTAGGAATCGCCCTAGGCGGTGTGTGCGAATTTTTCCGCTCACTGGGAGGCTCAGCGGATGGACGATTTGGCCTTTCCACAGTTTTGCACAAATTGGCGCGGCATCTGACCAGTGGCCCGAACGAGAGCTCGAGCCAAGTGCTTGAGTCCCGAATAGCCGCAAGCTGCGGCAACATCGGTCACCATGTATTCGCCTGTTGCAAGCATCGACTTGGCTTTTTCCAAGCGCACACGAGCGATCTCCTCGCCGACATGGCGTCCTACAAGACGGTGGAAAGCCATGCCAAGGCCGCGCCTCGACATACCGGCTGCGGAAGCGGCCTCTCCCACACCGATGAGCGGATCGGTATAGTGATCCATAATAAACCGCAACGCCTTCGCCACGCCAAGATGATCTACTGCAAGAGTGTCGCTGCTGCGGCGAGTGATGACGCCCCGGCAAGGCACGCGAATCGGGCTGCGGGGCGACTTCCTGCCGTTCATCAGTTGATCGAGCAATCTGGCGCCTTGATAGGCGACCTCCTCGAGATCCAAGTCCACGCTGGTGAGCGGAACCGATGCAAATGGGCAGATCAATTCGTCGTTGTCACAACCAACCACGGCAGCCTCTTCTGGAACCAAAATTCCGGCGATGACGCAGGCGTCGAGAATTTCGACAGCGAAATCATCATTCGTGCAAAAAACGGCGAAAGGTTTTCGAATCGTCTGCAGGCTGCGGGCAATCCATTCGGCACATTTGTAAAAGGATTTTGCCTGACGCTCCGCGACCGCTTTCCTGCCGTCCAGAACCGTCACACGATGACCGCACGCGGCAAGTGTGGAGCGAAACCCCTCGTGTCGCTCCCGACTGGCAAAGTGCCCGCGAACATCGGGCGCGGCAAAAATAAACTCCCTGAAACCCCTCTCCAACAAATGCCGCGCGGCCAGTTGGCCAGCGGCAACATTGTCGGAAAGAACGCGCGGCAGATTCAGCGATTTGGCCTGCCACTGCAGGTCCACGACCGGTTTGTCGAGCTTGCGAACGAGGGCGGTCAGTTCCGGTTGTCCATAGAGTGAGCAGATAAGACCATCGGCGAAATCCAGCGAAGGATGGTGGCCGATATGCACCGAGTGGCTGTCGAGAATCCACCCCGCATCGCGCGCGTATCGGGCGATGCCGCTGTGCGTGGCATGGTTATACCAGCCCATGAGCATGGCCACGCGTCGCGGAGCGGCCTTGGCGACTTTTTTCATAGTGCGCAAATTGTCTTTTTTACAAGCTTGCAATAGCCATTGTGGAAAATTCCATGCAAGCCTTAAAAGTAGCGCATGCAACCCCACTCCGACCCTTTCCGTGAAGCAAGAAACGCCGAAGGCACCATGGTCCGTGAATTTGACGGCGAAAAAGTGCGGATGATCCTTCGGCACGAGGATGTGCGCAAATGCGCGAAAGACTGGCAAACATTCAGCTCCAACTACCCCTTCCGCGTGCCGATTCCTTCCGAGGAGAACCTGCGAACGATGCGACAGATTCCCTTGGAGGTCGATCCACCGGAGCATGAAGAGTATCGCGATATTTTGGAGCCGATTTTTCGAAGGGTCAAAGACCCCTGCATGGTCGCGCGTGTAGAGGCCTTGTTCGATAAATTGCTCACCGAGGCGCTGAAGCGCGAATCCGTCGATGCGGTGTATGATCTCGCCATCCCGTATCAATGCGGGGCTCTGGCTCTTCTTCTCAATGTGGACGAAAAGGAGGTGGACACCTGGGTGGGCTGGGACCTGAATGTTTTCCTCGGCGGCAAGGAGGGCGAGCACAAGGGATCCGCCTTGGAAGCCTATCTCCATCAAATGCTGGATCGCTCCGCCGACAAACCCGGTGACGATCTTTTCGGGGTGCTGCACAAAGCCAGATTTCGCGGCAGGCCGCTGACGCGGG
>JBILMW010000212.1:0-3704 GCA_044375335.1 Terrimicrobiaceae bacterium
CTTGCCGCATCCGATGTGGCCGATGCAGGCATACTCACCCTGGCGGACAATCTCGGAATCCCGACAACCGCGATCCATGAGCCCAAATACCGCACCCGGCTTTCGACGGAGGTCGAGTCCGGGTTGGTCGAGCAACTCCAGGCATCCGGCGCCGACCTGATCGTCCTCGCAGGTTACATGCGCCTCGTCAAAGCCCCCCTCCTCGAAGCCTTCCCTCGGCGCATTATCAACATCCACCCCTCGCTCCTACCTGCCTTTCCCGGTCTGGAAGCCTGGAAACAAGCCCTTGCCGCTGGGGTCAAAACCACGGGTTGCACCGTGCATTTTGTGGACTCTGGCATGGACACAGGCGAAATCATCGCGCAGTCCGAGGTCCAAGTCCTCCCGGGTGACACCGCAGAAACCCTCCACGCCCGCATTCAAGAATCAGAGCACCGGCTATACCCCGAAGTCCTCGTTCGATTCGCCAAGCAGGGTATTTTTTAAAAAATACTCAGGCTCGCAACCAGCAGCAGTTTGCCGACCTACTGCCAAAAATCTTCCGCGCAAGGCAAGCCTTTCGTTGGCAGTTTTCTCCCGATAGACTCGAACACGGTAGGACACCACCCCACTTACAATTTCTCATCGCCCGTTCATTCTGGAGGTATGGAAAAAGAACTCATATCCATACTGGAAGCCGAACACCTCGAGCACCTCGCCCCAAAATTCGAGGAGCAGGGCATTACGGATGCCATCCTCGATCAACTCTTGGACAGCGATCTCCGCGAGTTGGGTGTGGAGAAACTCGGCGAGCGCAAGCGTCTCCTGACCGCTTTCACGCAATACAGGGATATCCCACTCTCGGGCACGGTGATGGTCAGCGTGAGCGGCGGCGTGATGCCGACTGACTCGGAACTTGGCGGCCTACGGATCGAGGAGTTTGAAATCGGAAAATACCCGGTGATGCAGGAGGAGTGGGAATGGGTGCGCCTGTGGGCACTGGCGAAGGATTATGAGCTCGAGGGCGGCCATGCCATGGGCAGCTCGCACCCGGTCACGCATGTGAGCTGGTATGATGCCGTGAAGTGGTGCAATGCCAAGAGCGAGCATGAGCTTCTGGAGCCCGTCTATTACATGGAGGGGAAGGTTTATCGAAACGGCGAGTTCGGCCCCGATGGGTCGCGGCTCATCACCTGGCACAAAAAAGCCAGAGGTCACCGACTGCCCACCGAGGCGGAATGGGAATGGGCCGCGCGCGGCGGTCCTCTGAGCCGGGGTCACGAATTCAGCGGAAGCGACAAGCCAGAGGAAGTGGGCTGGTATGAAAAAAATTCGAACGGCGCCACGAAATCCGTAGGCCTCAAGACCGCGAACGAACTCGGCCTCCATGATATGAGCGGGAATGTGTGGGAATGGTGCTGGGATATGGACCAGAGCGGATCGGCCCACCGCATCCGAGGAGGAAGCTGGAACCACCATGCGAACCACGGAACCGTGCGCTATCGCATAAGCCGAAGCCCGGAGACCCGCTACGGTGTCATCGGCTTCCGCCTCGCACGCAATCCCTGACATTTTATGGAAACATCCAATTTACGGCTCAAGGCCGCGCTCGAGGCGACACGACTGGAACGGCTCGTCCAGAAATTCGCGGACGAGGGCATAAGCGACGATATCCTAGATCAACTCAAAGAGGAGGATCTGGCCCAGCTTGGTGTCACACGCCTGGGCGACCGCAAACGGCTCATTACAATTTTTCAGAAAATATTCTTTAATGGATTAACCAGTAACACCATGGTCGAGGTGAGAGGCGGAGTGCTGTCGGATAATTCTGAACTAAAAGGCACCTTGGTGGATACCTTCCTGATCGGCAAGCACATGGTGCTGCAGGATGACTGGGAGTGGGTGCGCGTGTGGGGAATTTGCAACGGCTACGATCTCGGTGGTGGACAGGCAAATGGATCCTTCACGCCAGTGACCCATGTGAACTGGTATGACGCCGTAAAATGGTGCAACGCCAAGAGCGAACACGAGGGCCTCGAGCCAGTCTACTCTTGCGAGGGCGCAACCTACCGGAAAGGCGAATTCGGCCCGAGCGGGTCAAAGGTCATCCAACGAAAAATAAATTCCCGTGGATACCGACTCCCCCTTGAGGCAGAATGGGAGTGGGCCGCCTTAGGCGGAATCCTCAGGCCGCAAGAAATGGCATCGCAGGCTGATACACCAAGGAACGAAAGCAATAGCGGTGACTGGCGCACTGCGCGGGAGTCGATCTTCAACGAACTGGGCATTTACAACATGACCTCGAATATCTGGGAATGGTGCTGGGACCATGACAATGTGGAGACAGCCCACCGGATTCGAAGCGGAGCGCTCAATGATAATACGGAGAGGGGCCGTTCGCGGCTGCACGTCAGCCACAGTCCGGACAGCCGCCTGAGCGTGCTAGGCTTCCGGCTTGCACGAAACATCTCATAAAAAATCCAATCCTTGAGCGGTTGGGCGGCGCGTGGCAGATTCGCGGGCTACTTTTGTCCCGCAATGTCCAGCTTCCGCCTTTATGACCTCAATCCCGAGCAACAAAGCGCCGCCACGCACGAGAACGGCCCGTTGCTCATTCTCGCCGGAGCGGGGACTGGAAAAACCCGAACCATCGTTGCTCGCATCACCTGGCTCGTCTCGACCGGCACTCCCGCGTCGAAAATTCTGGCTGTCACCTTCACCAACAAAGCGGCCCGCGAAATGAAGGAGCGCATCGCCGGAATGCTGAGCGAAGACGAGGCGGACGAGATCACCGCATCCACCTTCCACGCCCTCTGCGTCAGGATTCTCAGAGGCGATGCCGAGAAAATCGGCTACAAAAATAACTTCACCATCTTTGACGAGGGCGACCAACTCGGGCTGATAAAAAAAGTCATCAATCGCGTCACTGCCAAGGATGAAAAACTCGATCCTGGCCTGGCCAAAAACCTCATCAGCAAAGCCAAGAACAACGGCTGGGCAGCTCCGCAAGACGACGAGACCGTCATCGGTGCGGTCTATGCCCGCTACAACCGCGAACTGCATGCGCTGAATGCGATGGATTTCGACGACCTGCTAGTGCAAGCCGTGCGCCTTCTCAACGAACACCATGATGTCCGGGACAAATGGCGCGCCCGCTACAGCCAGATGATGGTTGATGAATTCCAGGACACCAACCGCCTGCAACTCGATTTGGTGACCCTGCTCGCGGCCGGCGACCCGCCCAGTGTGTGCGTGGTGGGCGACGACGACCAGAGCATCTACGGGTGGCGCGGGGCCGAGGTGTCGAACATCCTGGAGTTTGAAAAACACTTCCCGAATCCCAAGATCATCCGCTTGGAGCAAAACTACCGCAGCACGAATCCCATCCTCACCACGGCAAACCGTCTCATCAAAAACAACCCACGCCGCCGCGTGAAAAACCTCTGGAGTTCCGTCCCGGGAGGCGATCCCGTGCATGTCGTCGCCGTGGCGGATGACAAAACGGAGGCTGAATTTGTCGTGGGCGAAGTGGGCGCGATCCGCAACGCGAATGGAATTCCCTGGGAGCACTTCGCGGTGATCTACCGCATGAATGCGCAATCCCGTCTCCTCGAGGAAAACCTCCGCCGCATGAAAATCCCCTACCGGCTCGTTGGCGGCAAAAGTTTCTTCGACCGGCGCGAAATCAAGGATGTCCTCGCCACCATCACCTGCCTCGTCAACCC
>JBILMW010000064.1:0-12946 GCA_044375335.1 Terrimicrobiaceae bacterium
AGATAGCAAACAGAGGTGCTCGGCAAGGGGATTTTGGAAAAATTTTTGTTTTTCCTTATTCGCTACCAGCGCAATTCAGCCTACCCCGGGCTTTTGAAATCCCCCACCTCAGGCGTCTTGTTCATCCTGCTGAACAACCCACTCTGGAAAAGGGTCGCGGAACTTCGCCCACTTTTCCTCGCCCAAGGCGAGTTCACGATCGTCGAGGAGGCAGGCTTCAAGCTCGGCGAGGACTTTTTCCTTTTCGAGATCCTGGCCGATGTAAACGAGCATCTGCCGCCGGTCGCCGTAGGGTTCCTGCCAATCCTTCATGATCGAGCGCCAAGTATCGTCGTCATCGGGCCATTGGGATTTCGGCGCGGCGGCCCACCAGAAGCCTGCGGGACGGTATTCGGCACTGCCGCCGGCCTGGGACCAGAGGCCGATCATGTTGTTCCGGCTGGCGAGCCAGAAGTAGCCTTTCGAGCGTAGCAGGCCGGGGCGTTCGGTGTGGATGAAGTCCCAGAAGCGCAGCGGGTGGAAGGGGCGGCGGGCGCGGAACACAAAGCTGGCGATCCCGTATTCCTCAGTCTCCGGTGTGTGCTCGTTATTCAACTCCCGGAGCCAACCCGCCGAGGCTTGGGCTTTTTCCATGTCGAAGCGGCCTGTGTTTAGTATGCGATCCAACGGCACGCGCCCACGCTCCGACTCGATGATTTCCGCGACCGGATTCAAATGGTGCAGGATGGCGCGGAGTTCCTCGAGTTCGGCTGCGGGAACGAGATCGGTTTTGTTGACAAGAATCACATCCGCGAACTCGACCTGATCCACAAAAAGGTCCGAGATCGTGCGCTCGTCCTCTTCGCCAAGGGCGAGGTTTTTTTCCTTCAAGGAATCACCCGCCTCGTAGTGCTCGAGAAAATTGGCGGCGTCCACAACCGTGACCATGGTATCGAGGCGCGTGATGTCTTGAAGTCCGGTCCCGTTCTCGTCGGCAAAGGTGAAGGTTTGCGCCACAGGGAGCGGCTCGGAAATACCGGTGGACTCGATCAAGAGGTAGTCGAAACGCCCTTCCTTCGCGAGGCGGCCCACCTCTTTCAACAAATCATCGCGCAGCGTGCAGCAGATGCAGCCATTGCTCATTTCAACGAGCTTTTCCTCCGTGCGACTCAGCTCCGCACCGCCCTCGCGAACAAGCTCCGCATCGATATTGACCTCGCTCATGTCATTCACGATCACCGCGACTCGGAGTCCCTCGCGGTTATTCAAAACATGATTGAGTAGCGTTGTCTTTCCCGCTCCCAGAAAGCCCGAGAGCACGGTGACGGGTAGCTTTTGTGGAGTTGAAGGCGTCGATTCAGAGGAATTTGTTTTCATGATTGTAGGGCATCCGCCGATCACAGATGCATAAAACTTGCAATAACAAGGCCGCCTAATTCGCGCAAACAAAATTTGCAATAAACTTGCATTTAAACGCCACGCGTAGCCGTCGTGAGCCGCAATCAGATTTTCAGGAGGCGGAATGCGTTTTCAAAACCGCCGCGCTTTCGGCCACCATGTAATCATCGACGGCCTTCCTGAAAAAAGATGCCAATTCGTCCACCGATGGAGGATTGGGCGCGAGGGATTCAAACCCCGGATCGCTCTCACTGGGCTTCCCGGAGCACAAGCGCTGGAAGGCGAAATCCAAATTTTTTAATCTGTTGGCTTTTTCAAACGCCTTTTGGAACTCGCGAAGGGTGAACCCGTGGTTTTGAATGAGTGTATAAAGGTCGAACCAATCACGCGAGTTTGAGCGTTTTGCAGAAACGAGCGCTTTCAGAGCAAATATTTCCGCGAGTTCTGCCATTCTGGGGCCGGATTCCAGTCCCGAGCCCAGCAAACTCAACGCATCTCTATCTTCCGCGAAAAAGGTGATTTTGACATTTTCCTCTGTCAGATAATCCTGCTGGAAGTCATGCAGGCTCATCCCCGCATTGAGAAACTCATCATAAGAGGCGGGGTTGTCGTTGGATTTCCATCCGGGAAATTTCTTTCTCAGAGCCGCGAGTTGGCCACTTGGCAGGTTCATGCCAGGAAAAGCAAAGTCCAAGTCCTCGCTCACGCGGTGTCCAATCCGCAAACTCAAGGCCGTGCCTCCAACGAGAATAAATCCTCTCAAGGCCTCTTCGTTCTCGAGCCGCCTCCAGACTGCCCGAGTGGCCGGCGGCAAGCTCTGGTCGTTCATAGCTTGGACCCCAGCTCGATGTTTTTGAGAATCCGCTTGGTGTAGGATGAGGCGCGTTGGGCTTCCGGCGATTGCTCGCTTTCCAGAATAGTCCATTCGTTTTTCACGCGAGCCAAGCCGATCAAGGAAACAATTTTCAAAATCTCCAAAAACCTGGGACGCAAGAGAGCCGCGCGAACATAGGCTTCCAACGGAGCCTTCGTGTTGGACCACACAAGCCCGGGCACGGCAGCTTTGATGCGTTGAATTTCGGACATCTCCATATCCTGACGGGAAAAGATAATCCCGGGGCCGGAATTTGCCAGTTTATCCTCCCCTCGCCCGATGACGCTTTTTTCTTGGGTATGCACGGAGCCGGGTCTTTACTCGCCCGCCAATGACCGAATCGGAAGCCTACATCGCGTTGAACATGGTGCCGCGGATCGGTCCAGTCCGGGTGCGGCGTCTCTTGGAAGCCTTGGGATCGCCCTCGGCTGTGCTCGCGGCTCCGATCGCGCGTTTGCAAGCGGTATCGGGAATAGGCCCCGAAGTGGCAAAAGCCCTCACCGAATGGGAAAGCCATGTGGACCTCTCTGGCGAACTCGCCCTTGTGAAAGAACACGGCGCAAAAGTCGTGACGCTTGCCTCGCCGGATTACCCCGCCCTGCTGCGCGAGATTCATGATCCCCCGACGGTGCTTTACATGATGGGTGGAATTCTGGAGCGCGACCGGCATGCCATCGGTGTCATTGGAACCCGCAAACCGACACACTACGCGGCGGATTCCACAAAAAAACTCTCCTACCAACTCGCGTATGCCGGAGTGACTGTGGTCAGCGGCCTCGCCCGTGGAGTGGATACCCTCGCCCATCAAGCCGCCCTCGCGGCAAAGGGACGCACGATCGGTGTGCTTGGCAGCGGACTCCTTGAATTCTACCCGCCCGAAAACAAGGAACTCGCCGAAAAAATCGCCACCTCCGGCGCGGTCATCACAGAGTTCTCCATGCGCGTCAAAGCCGACCGCCAGACATTCCCCATGCGCAACCGCATCATCAGCGGATGCTCTTTCGGCGTGCTTGTGGTGGAGGCAGGCGCGAGCAGCGGCGCACTCATCAGTGCCAACCAGGCCGGCGAGCAAGGACGCTCGATCTACGCCGTTCCGGGCCGCATCGACAACCCGAACGCCATCGGCTCAAACCGCCTCATCCAACAAGGAGCGAAACTCATTACCTCCGCCGCCGACATCCTCGACGACATGGGAATCCTCTTCGCCGAGAAACCCCAACTCACCCCGGCTCGCGCGCCCGAGCTCACCGGCAACGAGGCGCAAGTCCACTCAGCCATCGGCGACGACGAAGCCCACATCGACACCATCATCGAGCGCAGCGCCCTCCCAAGCCACACCGTCTCCTCCACCCTGCTCGCGCTCGAAATGAAAAAGCTCGTTCGCCAACTCCCCGGCAGCCGCTTCGTGAAAACATCCTGACTCCCCTCCGGCAATGCCGCCCCCTCGAAAAACCGCGTTTCACAAATTTCACATTTTCAGCCGAACCAAAAATTTGGACGATCGTCAAAATTTTTGGTAATTTATAAATAAATTGATAAAAGTTATTTATAAAAAGTTTTGAAGCTTTTTTGTAAAGTTTTTGATCCTTTGCAAACCAATTTTTTGAACGATCGTCCAAAATTTTGGTTCGCTTTGGGTGCTTGGCGGAGAGGGGCGGGGGGCGCTTTTTAGGTGAGGCGCGAGAGGGCTTGGACCAGGAGTTCGATGGCACGAACGATGATGGCAGATACCTCTGTGGCGTTGCGGAGTAGGTCTGCGGCGAAGTTTTTCCAGGTTACGCTCGGAGAGGCGATGACAAGGATTGCCGAGATGAAGGAGAGGTTCGCGAGGTAGATGACAGTGAGAGAAAAAAAGGCGCCGCCGTATTCGAGGTCGGGCTGGCCTTTTTGAATCATCCAAACTGTGTAGGCGAGGTGGAGGAACCATGTAAAACCAAGGCCGAAATACAGCAGGCTGGGGAATCCCTCGAGGCCGAAACAGAAGAGTGCAAAACCATATGCCGCTACCCAGCAGAGTGTGTAGAAGGGAAAGAAATACGGCGCGAGAATGATGAGCGTGTTCGTTCGGTCGGTGACGACATGTCCCCCGTTTTCCCGCACATGAAAATCGTGCACGCGGCCACCGTGGATCCAGACCCACAGGGCGTGGGTGAGTTCGTGCCCCATCACATAGAGCAGTCGCAACGGGGTGCAGGAAAAAAACCAGAGCAGGCCAACCAGGCCGCCGATTGCAAAAGCGCCGAACTCCTCACTTAGTAAAAACGCGCCGTGAGCCGCGCTTTTCAGAAAGGCTCCGTAAAATGAGAGCGTCAGAACAACACAGGGCAGGAGCAGAAGAATGCCGGTCGGAAATTTCACCCAACGCTTGGGGACATAGCCAACTTCCACACCCGTCAAGGCGGAGTAAAGAGACTGGCGCGCATTTTTTGCGGGACGCTGCCGTTTCGATGCCATGCCTGAATCAAACAAATTCACCGTTCGCCGACACGGCAAAAAATATCGAACGGCGCGTCCGTTTAGCGGATCGCGCCGTTCGAAGGAGGGGGAAATCGGTTTTTACTTCGCGGCTTTCGCTGCGATGACCGCTTTATTCAGGCGGCTTTTGCGGCGATTGGCCACATTGCGGTGAATGATACCGCGCTTGGCTGCCTTGTCCAAAGCGGAGGAGAGACCGTCGAATTCGACCTTGGCCGCTGCCGCGTCACCGCTGGAGATGACGGCGCGAAGCTTCTTCTGGCGTGATTTGATAGCTGTGATCACGGCTGTATTGCGGGCGTGGCGCTTCTCGCTTTGGCGGGCGCTTTTTTCTGCTGATTTTGTATTGGCCATAAAATGTGTTGGTGCCAGGGGGGAGAATTGAACTCCCGACCAAGGGCTTATGAGTCCCCTGCTCTACCTCTGAGCTACCCTGGCAAAAGGGTTTGTGGGTTTTTCGTCGCTTCCATCGGCTTGTTTGGTTCAGTCGCTTTTGGAAAAGACAGGTCGTGCAGAGTAATGAATCGAAAACTTAGCGCAACACCAAAAATGACCCGCTTGGAAAATTTTGCACCCGGCGGGGGTCGAACCCACAACCTACGGCTTCGGAGACCGTCACTCTATCCAATTGAGCTACGGGTGCTGAACAAGGGCATCATTCTCCACGACTACTAAAAAATCAAACGCAAAAGCCCGCCCGCGTGGGGTGGAATCTCCATTGCCAAGAAATGCGGCATCTCGCACTATCCCGCCCCGTATGAAAAACAGCCTTATTGCCTGCGGCACCGTCCTTCTCGGCCTCAACGCCGCTGCAGTTTATTTTCCTGAACAAAATCTGACACTCGCCGCGCAGACGGTATCCGCTGCGATTGGTATGGTTCTCGTGTTTCTCGCCATCCGGCCACAGCCCAAGCAAAAAACCGAGTCCGCCGCCCCGGCGAAGCCCGCAACGCCTCCTCCCCGCGCGGAGGCGGAGATAGTCGCCTTCCTCGCACTTCTGCAGGAGCACGGCCGCTTGGTCGATTTCGCCAAAGAGGACATAGTCGCCGCATCCGATGCGCAAATCGGCTCCGTCGCGCGCGTCGTTCACGCCGGCTGCCGCAAAGTCCTCGACGAATATTTTGAGATCACCCCCCTGCAAACTGCCTCCGAGGGAAGCGCTCTCACACTCGAATCGGGCTACGATGCCCCAGCATTCCGACTTCTCGGATCTGTTCCGGAAAATCCCCCTTACAAAGGAAAACTTCTGCATCCGGGCTGGATCGCCCAAAGCGTGAAACTCCCGCGCGTCACGGGCACGACAGAGAAACGCCCCTGGCCAGTCCTGGCTCCAGCGGAAGTCGAAGTGAGCGGAAATTGATCCATCAAAAATGAGCGACTACTTCGGAATCGACCTCGGCACGAGCAACTGCGCCATTGCGAGAGCGACGGATGCCGGACTGCCGGAAATCCTGGCCGTCACTCAGGTGATCAACGCCAGTGGCATCGGGGAGCGCCCGCTGCTCCCATCATCGCTCTACATTCCCGCTGCAGGCGAGTTTCCCGACGGCGGCCCGATTCTTCCTTGGCAACAGACGAAGAGCCATTCGTTTCTCGGCACCTTCGCCCGTGACCGCGGAGCCCTGCAACCCGACCGATTGATCGCCTCCGCCAAAAGCTGGCTCTGCCATCCGCATGCTGACCGGCGAGGCCCGATCCTTCCTTGGGGCAGCACTGCGGTTGAGAAAAAACTCTCACCCCTCGAAGTCTCGCGCGATCTCCTCTCCCACCTGCTCTCCAACCTCCACGCAGCAAATCCCGCCGCAACACTTGATCATGCGGTGATCACGGTTCCGGCGTCTTTCGACGAAGTCGCCCGCGCACTGACACTCGAAGCCGCAACACAAGCGGGTCTGGGTGAAGTCACGCTCCTCGAGGAACCCCAGGCGGCCTTTTACGCCTGGCTCGAAAACCAAGGCACCGAATGGCGCAAACAAGTAAAATCCGGCGATCTCCTACTCGTCTGCGATGTCGGCGGTGGAACAGCGGATTTCAGCCTCATCGCTGTGACAGGAAAAGACGGTAACCTCGCGCTGGAGCGAATTGCAGTTGGCGAACACCTCCTGCTCGGCGGCGACAACATGGATCTCGCGCTCGCCCACACCGTCTCGGAGAAACTCACAGCAGCAGGAACCACCCTCGACGACTGGCAATTCCTCGCCCTCGTCCAAGCGGTGCGCGCCGCCAAGGAAGCCCTGCTTTCGAATACCACGCTGCAAGAGACGCCCATCTCGATCCCATCGCGCGGAAGCAAACTCATTGCATCCACCATCAGCTCAGTCCTCACGAGGGACGATGTGCAACAAATCGCCATCGACGGTTTTTTCCCCATCGTGGCAAATGACGAAATGCCTCTCCTGCGCCGCGCTGGAGGTCTCAGGGAATCCGGCCTGCCCTATGCGGCGGATGCCGCCATTTCAAAGCATCTCGCCCGCTTCCTCTCAAGAGCCAAAGCCAATGCCGCCTCGTCCCCCCACCTCATCGAAGCCATCGGCGGCAGCGAAAGACTTAACCGCTCCCCGCTCCTGCTGCCCGATGCCGTTCTCTTCAACGGAGGCGTCTTCAACGCCGCCGCCCTGCGCCAGCGCGTGCTCGAGCAATTGAGCCAATGGGCAGGCACTCCAATCCGTGAACTGGAAGGCTCACGCCCCGACCACGCCGTCGCCCTCGGCGCCGCCGCCTACGCACGCCTGCGCGCGACAGGCGAAGGCCTCCGCATCAAGTCCGGCACGGCGCGGTCCTACTACATCGGCATGGAATCCTCCGCCATGGCCGTGCCAGGCCGCCGTCCCGCCACCAAGGCCCTCTGCGTCGCCCCTCAAGGCATGGAAGAGGGAACCCGTCTCGAAATCTCAGGACAAGAATTCTTCCTCTACACCAGCGAGTCCTCCGAATTCCGCTTCTTCCAATCCGAAGTCCGCGCCGGAGACCAAGCCGGCCAACTCCTGCCCGACGCCAACGAACTCGAAGAATCCGCCCGCCTCCAAATCGAAATCCCCCCGCCCGCAGGCCATCAAGCCGGAGAGGAAATCCCCGTCCGCCTCGAAGCCCGTGTCACCGAAGTCGGCAACCTCGAACTCCACTTCCTCCACCCTGCCTCCGGCGAAAGCTGGAAACTGGAGTTCAATGTTCGGTTGCAGTAGGCGGGGAAATTGGACAAAGCAGTAAAATAGAGCGAAAGGGAATCAAGGTCCTCCGATTCGGCAGTCATAGACAGCCGCTACAGACCCGCGCGGTAGCGCCAATCCTTGGGAGGGTCGACCTCCGGCTTGACCCATTCTTCAGCCGCGAAGCGGCGTCTCAGGCGGACTGACCGTCTCCGCCGTGCAGACGCAAGCCTTGGTTTGGGAATCGATGAGGTGGCGGCGCGATTATTTTTCACGGTCGGGACGACCGTGCGCCCCTCGATTTCAGCGCTTCGCAGCCTCTATGATATCCACCCAGATCGGCAATGCCAGCGCGCCGCCGTAGCCGCCAGGCTTGATTGGGCGGGGCTTATCGAAGCCCACCCATACTCCGCAGGTGAGCGATGAATCGAATCCAACGAACCAGGCATCGAGGTAGTTGTTCGTCGTCCCGGTTTTGCCACCGCCTTTTCCAGTCAGGCCAAACTCCCTCGCGCGGGCAGCGGTGCCGCGTGTTACGACATCCTCCAAAAGCGAAGTCGTCATTCGTGCCGCAGCAGGGTTCATCACAGGAATCCGGCCGCGCGTGGATTTGTAGAGGGCATTTCCCCGCGCATCGAAGACTCGGTCGATCAGGTAGGGCTGCAACTTCACCCCGCCGGTTGCAAAGACGGTGTAAGCGGAGGTGATGTCCTTGAGATTGGTTTCAAATGCCCCGAGGCAAATCGCAGGATAGCGCGGAGGATCTGCCGCGATGCCGGCCTTAACGACCATGTTGGCGATGCGATCCAGTCCCGCCCGCATGCCGAGTCGCACGGTCATGGTGTTGCGCGATTCAATCAACCCCTCACCTGCAGGCTGGAAGCCGCGATACGATCCATCGGAGTTCGAGGGATCATAGGAACCAAATTTACGCGGAATTTCTCCCGACTGGATGCGGTCGTCGGAAACAGGCTCGTTCGGCGCGATGCCGGATTCGAAAGCACAGGCATAAACGAAGGGCTTGATGACAGATCCGGCCTGGCGTTTTCCAAAAAGCGCACGGTGAAACTTGCTGTTCTCGTAGTCGCGTCCCCCGACGATGGCGCGGATGCCGCCGCTTTTGTTGTCCAGTGCAATGGCAGCCGCTTGCAGATAAGGCGCAGATTTTTCACCATCCAGAACAGCGCCTGCGAATTCGCTCATCGGCTTGTGCGGGTAGCCGGGCTGGGCCTCGACAGCCTGCAACCGGTCGCGCACGGCCTGTTCGGCAGCGGCTTGGAGCGGGCCGTCGATCGTGGTGTAAATTTTCAGCCCGCCCTCGTTCATCTGTCCCGGCTCCAGCACGAGTTCCAACTCGCGAAGTATGGCATCCATCGCCCAGTTGTCCTCCGGCGAGGTTTTGATGCGAGGCATGGCGAGGAGAGGGCTGGCCGAGGCTTCGTCGTATTGCAGGGTGGTTATGAACCCCAGGTCGCGCATGCGGCCGAGCACGGTATTGCGCTCGCGCAGGGAGCCTTCGGGATTGTTGAGGGGTGAAAAACGATTGGGGCTGCGAATGAGACCGGCGAGGGTCGCAGACTCGGGAAGATTGAGTTTCGAGGCCGGTTTCCCGAAGTAGGTCTGGCTTGCCGCTTCGATGCCGTAGGTGCCAGAGCCGAAGTAAATGCGGTTCACATAGGCTTTGAGAATTTCCTCTTTCGTCAGTTCCGTCTCTATGCGGAAGGCCAGCGCGGCCTCGATGAGTTTGCGGTGCAGGTTTTTTCCTCCGAGAGGAAAGCTGTTTCTGGCGAGTTGCTGGGTGATCGTGCTGGCGCCCTCACGGAAGCCGCCGAGGAAGAGGTTGCGCACCACGGCGCGGGCGATGCCGATGGGATCGATGCCGTGGTGTTTGTAAAACCTCGTGTCCTCGCGGCTGATGAGCGCGTTGTAGAAATCATTCGAGACCTTGTCGAACGGCACGGCCACGCGGTTCTCTCCGGCAAGGCGGGAATAGTATTTCCCCTCGTGGTCGTAGATCACCGAGCGCTCGTCCATTTCGTGGATTTCCTTCAAGTCGAACAAATGCGCCCATCCATAGTAGGCGGCTCCGACAATTGACCAGAGCAGGGCGGTGACAATGCCGATTTTCAGCAAGGATACCAACAACACATGCCGCTTCTTGCGGCGCTCCTTGACGAGCGGCTTTGCGACACGGCGCGGCTTTTTGCTGGATTTGGGCTTGGGCACTGGAGGGGATTAAAGCATTTTGCAGAGAAATCCGACACGCAATCTTCCTGACCACCTGTGAAAATTCAAATCCTCACCATCTTCCCCGATGTCTGCCGGAGCGTTTTCTCCGAAAGCATCCTCAAACGGGCGCAGGAAAAAAAACTCGCCACACTCGAAGCGGTGGACCTCCGGCGATGGACCAAGGACCGCCACCGCACGGTAGATGACGCCCCCTACGGCGGTGGCCCCGGCATGGTCATGAAGATCGAACCCATCGACCTCGCGCTTTCCGAAATCCGCTCGCCCGCATCCAAAGTGATCCTCCTCACACCGCAGGGGCGAAAGTTTTCCGACCCCATAGCCCGCGAACTCGCAAAAGAGAGCGACCTCATTTTCCTCTGCGGCCACTACGAAGGCATCGACCAACGCGTAGCCGACCACCTCATCGATGACGAAATTTCCATTGGCGACTATGTCCTCACCAGCGGCGTCCTGCCTGCCCTCGTCATCACAGATGCCGTCGTGCGACTCATCCCCGGCGTTCTCGGCGACGACCAATCCGCCCAGCAGGACTCCTTCTCATCTGGCATCCTCGACCACCCCCACTACACCCGCCCCGCCGATTACAAGGGCTGGAAAGTCCCCGAAATCCTCCTCGGCGGCAACCATGCGGCCATCGAAAAATGGCGGCACGAAACCGCCCTCGAAGCCACACGAAAAAGACGCCCGGACTTGCTCGACGAAAGCCAAGGGCAGAGTTAGAGCACGATTCTCGGAAATCGTCCGCCAACGCAGCGTGGACTGCTGAAGCGCAGACCTCTTACCGAGGCAGTCGCAAACGAATGGGCCCTTTGGCGGTTGAGGGATCAACGACTTGGTTGTTTTGGGTAATTTGAAGGAGGTCCTTGGCGACGAGTCGGCGTGCGGCACGGCGGATGTCCTCCACGTGCTCGCGCCAGTTGTTCGCGAAATGAGCGCGGGCGATTTCGCTCGGGCAGAGAGAGGATGTGCGCGGCATCTCGGCCAAGCGGGCAAGTATCGCGAACTCGAATGCCTCGGCGGTGGAGTCCGGTTTTCGGCGACGGCAAGCATCCGAGCAGTAACGAATCTCGTTCCAACAGGATTCCCATTTTTTCCGCCAGGTGATACTCCGACCGCAGGAGGCGCAGGTCTTTTCGGGGATCGTTGAGCGGGACACGGAAAGAGGAATGAGAGAGGCCGTCGGGAATGCCCAGAAAAAATACCCGTCTCCCAACGGATGTCTGATCGTATTGATTAAGGTATTGGCGGCATGATTACCCAAATCCTACACCTCATCGAAGCGAAACTTCGTTCGCATCTCAAATTCAAAAAGCCCCAGAGCAGCTTCCAGAGGAGTTTGGCGAAGCAGGAGGAATTCTGTTTCGATCAGCTCCAGGTCTGCGAGATCACTCCCAAAAGACACCGAGCAGCCGACCGAGAGTTCCACGAGACAAAGCCGCAATGGAGAGGAGAAGCAAATTGAATCAAGAAAACCCTGTCGATGCGATGAGAGTGCGGAACTGCCTGTTGGGGGCCTTCCTCGGGGATGCGCTGGCGATGCCTGTGCATTGGTATTACGACCGATCGGCCTTGGCTCGAGACTATGGGCGGGTGGTTGATCTTGTCGCGCCCAAGAATCCGCATGCGGACAGCATTCTCTGGCGTTCCAGCTATAGCGCACCAAATCCGAAAGGAGAAATCTTGCACGAGCAGGCAGCCTACTGGGGCCAGAAAGGCATTCATTACCACCAGTTCCTGCGAGCGGGGGAAAACACACTGAATATGCAGCTCGCACTCGAGTTGCTCGCCCTGCTGCGCGAGGGCCAAGTTTACAACCGGGCCGAATACCTCAAGCGCTACATCGATTTCATGACCACGCCCGGTCGACACCGGGACACCTACATCGAGGAATGCCACAGGAACTTCTTCACCAAATACGCGCGTGGCAAAAAGCCGGAGGACTGCGGCGGAGATGACATCCACATCGGCGGAATGGCCCATGCGCCAATCCTGTCCGTTTGGTATGCCGAAGAGGAATCAGCCGCCCTTGCAGCCGTGCGCGAACATTTGCGTGTGACCCATCGCGGTGAACTTGTGGAAACAGCCGCGCGCGATCTCACCAAAATGCTCATCGCCATCCTCAACGGGAGTAGCGTGCGCGAAAGCATCGAAAAGTTCGGCAACGGATGGGTAGGACGCAGGAAACTGGAGGGATGGGCGCAGAGAACCGACGAAGAGGTGATTGGATCGATCCTCAGCCCCGCTTGCTACCTGAAGGATGCATTCCCCGCCGCACTATTCCTCACTTGGAAGTATTCGAACAACCTCGAGGCCGCGCTCATCGCAAACACAAATCTGGGCGGCGACAACTGCCACCGGGGAATAGTCATCGGCGCCTTGGTCGGAGCAAGCGGCGCAGCGGTTCCGGAGCGGTGGAAAAACAATCTCGCATGCCGCAAGCTACTGATTTGAAGAAGGAAAAACCGATCGCAGCCAAAAGAGAGTGGAAAACCTGCCTGAAGGTCGACTATCGCCCCCTCAATAATTGCCCCTGGTATTTTTTCGCCAAGTCAGAGGAGTCACTCCTTTCTGCCGAGTGAAGACGCTGATGAAATAGGAGGGACTCGAAAACCCACAGGCCCATCCGACTTCGGCAATGTTGTGCTCGGGTCGCTCGAGTAGGCTGCAGGCGAGGTAGATTCGCTCGCGGGTGATCCAAGCATTGAGCGCAACGCCCCGTTCCGCACGGAATCGACGGGTCAAATGGTCCGGCGAGCAACCGAATCTGGAGGCGAGTGCCCCCACGCTGAGATCCTGACGGGATATTTCCACGCGAATGATTTTT
>JBILMW010000065.1:0-12942 GCA_044375335.1 Terrimicrobiaceae bacterium
TTTTTCCAGTCGCCCACGGGATTCAATGAATCCACCGCAGAAAGCGGCATCACCGCCCTGTGCAGTGCGAAAAGATCCTCGCGAGCGAGCGCGCGGCCGACAATTTCGTAGATCAAGTCGATCGCCCTGGCGTGCCCGTAAACCTCCTGGTGATCCCGAAGCGGCTTGCCGCCAATGGTGAGTCCGAGTTCCAGAATTTTGACGGTTTCGCCAAGAGTCAGAGTGTTGCCCTCGATGGCTGTGGATTCGTGCGTCCACTCCGCAGCGAGGCGCTTGAGCAGTTGATCGCGGATATCCGTCGGAAGGCCCTCGTAAAAAAGCCCTCGCCCAGTGCGCAGTGCCGGTCGGCTTTTCAGAAAGGAAAAAACCGCGTTGTGGCTTACATTCAACCCATGCCGGCGATTGATCTCCTGCGCCGCGCCACGAAAGCCGACACCGGAAGCGAGGATTTCCCTCAACTCGGTTTCGTAAGGCTTTAGCTTGGATTGAAAAGGCTTGCCCGGCATGGCACTGAAATTGTCACGAGATTAAACGCTGGAAGCGCAGATTGTAACGACAAAAATTTCTTTTTTTAACAAAAATAGTCGTTACAGAATTGTCTTGGGAGCGCCAACGTCCTCGTTGGCTTCTTACACCGTTTTTCTTTCGATGAGCCGACGGGGACGTCGGCGCGCCTGAGGATTTGGCGAATTATACTATTCTGGATTCAGGATAATTTTTTTGATGCGATCGGCAGGGACTTTCATCAGTCACATTTTTATGCCGTTTCGAATTACGGCAGCGAATACCCATCGCTCAAGCGCTTATGCCGCGAGGTCGCCGGGCTTGTAAACAATGAGGCCTTGGATGTGGTCGAAATTCGGGTCGGTGGTGGCGATCTCCTGGATGCCGAGGCGGCGGGCGACGGCGAGATTAAGCGAGTCGATGGTGAGCAAACCGTGCTGTCTTTGGAGTTCGAGCGCGAGGTAGTAGTCTTCGATTTTCACGGTATCCACCTCCAGTCCGCCGCCGAGAAGGTCGCGGGTTTCACTGGAGTATTGCGAGAGTTGTTGGATGAGCCTCTTGTTCTGGCCGAGGGCGCGGGCGGGGTTCGAGCCCGCCAGTCCCCGGCACTGGGCCTCCTGCATCATTCGGCGGTGGCAGACTTCCGCGGCGATGGTGGTTGTGATCCAGCCTTGGACGGCCCCGGAATCGCAGCGGGCGAGCAGGCTGCGGCACTGCGGGGATTTCCTCCCGAGCATGTAGATGATGATATTCGCATCCACCAAAACGCGGCTGCCGTCCGGAATGTCATCGAGAGTCATTGGTCAAAAAAGTCGGCTTCCATCGTTTCCCTGAATTGGGAGTCGGAGAGCGCCAAGCGTGGCGACTCGAGAAGGCGGGCAAGGCCGGATTTGCGTCCGCGAGAGGGCGACTGCTGCTGCAGATATGTCGCGACGGCTTCTTGAATGACTTCTCCGATGGCCCGATTTTCGCGGGCGGCGGCGACTTTGAGGTTCCGGTAAACCTCCTCTTCCATCTGGGTTCCCAATTTGATTTTCATGGGTTTAATTTCATTCGGTTTCGATCCTTGATTGGGTTTTGACTCACATCGAAAAACTTAGTCTATTTTTCTTGCTGTTTCAAGAAAAATAGAATGGGCTAGATTAATAATTGTGTGAATATGTGGGACTGACGTCTTTCTTCGGTTCATACCGTCAACGCTCCTCAAGCAACAGGAATGAGTTTTTGCAGTTGAAACCTTTCGTTGTTCTAAAATTGCGATATCGACACTTTTAAACGTCACTGAGTCAGAGACTTTATCCATTCACCCCAATCCGAGTCTGCCTTCGGTAGCCAGCCGTTGCGAAAGTATTCAACTATCGTGTGATAAGATCTAGACGGACTATCACCAAACATTGTGGCCAAGCGATGGCCTCCAGGTCGCTCGGTTTTCCACAATGCGTGCAAATTCTTGGCTTGCGAGAACACCCGACGCGTTTCATTTGTAGCCCGACCATTTCGCCATGCTGGCCTTCCCTGCATGGCAAGCGATAACTTGAGCCTTTGGGCAGATGACATCTTTTTTCCGTAGTTGATGTTGTTTGAGCCAGTGTTGCGTTTGGCGTAGCAGCCGCGGCAGCGTTTGACGGATCGAGTGTAGGTGTTTAGTTCTCTACCGCATTCAACGCACATCTGCTTTCCAGCCACTACTCGAGAATTATGGCAGGTGCGGCACCTTTTTCTACCGCAGCCATAACCTGCCAATTCCTGACCGCACTCTTCGCACTTCGGCAGCCCAACGCGATAACTGGGATGGTTTTGACCCTTTTGAAATTCCACATTACAGACCCTGCAACGCGAAGCTTTATGAAGCTGAACTTGCTTTCCACAGTCAACACATAACGGCTTGCCACCTTTCCAGTTGGGGTGTCGGTCTCCCAGAATCGATTCTGCATACTTCAGCCTAGCAACTGCATAACATTTCGCAAAACTGGGAATCGCGCGACGATGTAATTGGCGCTTGGTGACCCGAGTGTCGTTGCATAACGCAATCAGTGCGCCCCACATCGGTCCACCGTGAATGTTAGCAAGGAACCAATGGGAGTAAAAATGCTCTTCTGGTGTAAGGCCGACCAGATTGTTCGGCTCATCTGATCCGCCTAAGTGACGAGGGACAATGTGATGTATCTCGTAGTAGCCAACTTGTTTTGTCTTTCTTGAACGATTTACACTCCAGCCTCGAACTTTTGCGCTTTGCACTAAGATATCGTAAGATTTTTTATAGTCCATTTTTGTAAAATAATTTACGCTAGGATAAAATTTTCATCTTGAAAGGATGAGTGATCGTGAAATTGGATTCAAGCGACCGAAACCCACTGCCGACATGATGTTTAGTATCACCTATCATCATGCTTTTTGGGATACCAAAATGGTAACAGGATATGGGGTATCTACTCCATGGCGCTGGCGGAATAGCTTCCTCCGAGAACTTTCGAAGCAGGACCATCATGTGTGTTCTATTAAGCCGCCAGTTGCGTGTAGTCCTTAATTACCGTCGCAGTGATTTGCTTTTCTTTTTTGAGCAATTGGCGGAAATCGCAGGTGGTTTGAATGTTGAACCAGAATTGAGCGCTTTGCCTGAAGAATTTGCCGAGTTTGAGCGACATTTCGGGCGTGATGCTGCGGCGACCGAGAACGATTTCGTTGATGCTTCGCGGACTGATGCCAAGGGCTCGTGCGAGAGCGTTTTGGGAAATGCCCATTGGCACGAGATAGTCCTCAAGGAGAATTTCACCAGGCGTGATAGCTGTCTTCATAGTTTATATCCTATAGCGTTATAGATTGGTGTCAATGGTAGTCCACGATGGCGACCTCAGAAGGACCATTGGCGGTCCATTGGAAGACAATCCTCCATTGGTCGTTGATCCGAATTGAGTGCCAACCAGCACCCTTTCCTCGGAGAGGTTCGAGGTGGTTGCCGGGCGGGACCGCCATGTCTTCGATCTGCTCTGCGGCATCCAGTGCCGTAAGTTTCCGGGTGGCGACCCTTGCGATTTGCGAGAAACGACGATTACTCTCCGTGCGAAAAAGCTCTTCGGTGTCTTTATCCGAAAAAGAGAGAATCATTGGTGCGGATTACTTTTCCCAACTCATCAGCGAAGGGATGGTTTTTTCGAATGGGGTGCGGAGTTTTTCCAGTGGCCAGGTGAAGGTTTTGCCGGTTGCTTCGATGGTGAGGGTGGGGTCTTTGGTGACTTCGCCGAGGCGGGTGTTGGGGACGATTTTCGCTTTGAGGAAGTCGAGGATTTCGCTGGCGTGGCGCGGGGCGAAGGTGATGACGATGCGGGATTGCGACTCGTTGAAGAGGGCGACATCGGCGCGGGTGCCGGGGAATTCGGCTTTGGCGCCGAGGTTTCCGCTGAGGCAGGACTCGGCGAGGTTGACGGCGAGGCCGCCTTCGGAGCAGTCGTGGGCGCTTTTGACGAGGCCTTGGCGGATGAGGTCGCGGACGGCGTTTTGGACGGCGAGTTCCTTGGCGTAGTCGAGCTGCGGCGGGGCGCCGGCTTTGCGGCCGTGGACGGCGAGGAGGTAGTGTGAGGCGCCGAGTTCGTTGCCGGGTTCGCCGATGAGGATGATGATGTCACCCGCGGCTTTGAAGGCTTGGGTGGTGATGTGCTCGGGTTTTTCGACAAGGCCGACCATACCGACGGTTGGCGTGGGGTCGATGGCTCCGGCGGGGGATTCGTTGTAGAGGCTCACATTGCCGCCGGTGACGGGTGTGTCGAATGCGCGGCAGGCTTCGGCGAGGCCTTCGATGGCTTCGCGGAGTTGGAGGAAATTTTCGGGTTTGTGGGGATTTCCGAAATTCAGGTTGTCCGTGACGGCGAGCGGGGTTGCGCCGGTGCAGGCGATGTTGCGCGCGGCTTCGGCGACGGCGATGCGGCCACCTTCGCGGGGATCTTGTTTGCAATAGATCGCGTTGCAATCGGTCGATGCGGCGAGGATTTTGTTGGCCTCGCGGACGATGAAGACGGCGGCATCCGAGCCGGGCAGGACGGTGGCGCCGAGGCGGACCATGTGGTCGTATTGCTGCCAGACCCATTGCTTGGAGGCGATGCTCGGATGGGCGAGGAGGATTTCGAGAGCGGTGATGGGATCGGCTTCTGGCACGCTCGCGAGGTCGAGGGGCTCGGGAGCTTTTTTCGGAGCGGCTTCGCGAGAGTAGAGCGGGGCTTCGTCGGCGAGTTGGCGCGCGGGGATTTCGACAGCGATATTGTCACCCTCGCGGACGCGCATCATGCCGTCGTCATTGACCACGCCGACATGGGCGTAGGGGAGGTCCCATTTTTCAAAGATGGCGCGGACTTTGTCTTCCTCGCCTTTTTTGACGATGACGAGCATGCGTTCCTGGGACTCGGAGAGCAGGATTTCGTAGGGGGTCATGCCGGTTTCGCGTTTCGGCACGAGGTTGACATCGATTTCAACGCCTGTGCCACCACGGCTGGCGGTTTCGCAGGTCGAGCAGGTGAGGCCTGCGGCGCCCATGTCTTGGATGCCTGCAACGCAGCCGCTGGCGAGGAGTTCGAGGCAGGCTTCGAGGAGGAGTTTTTCGCGGAAGGGGTCGCCGACTTGGACGGCGGGGCGGTCTTCCTTGGATTCCTCGGTGAGTTCGCGCGAGGCGAAGGCGGCGCCGGCGAGGCCGTCACGACCGGTTTCGGCTCCGACATAGAAGACGGGGTTGCCCACGCCTTTGGCGGCTCCGCGGGCGATTTGCTCGTGCTTCAGGATGCCGAGGCAGAAGACATTGACGAGGGGATTTCCCGAGTAGCTGTCGTCGAAATAGACCTCGCCGCCGATGGTCGGGATGCCGATGCAATTTCCGTAGTGGGCGATGCCATTCACCACGCCTGCGAAGAGGCGGCGGTTGGTTGCGGATTGTTGGGAGTCACCTCGAATGTCGCCGAAGCGAAGGGAATTCATCGAGAACACAGGGCGGGCGCCCATGGTAAAGATGTCGCGAATGATGCCGCCGACGCCGGTCGCTGCGCCTTGGAAGGGCTCGATGGCGCTGGGGTGGTTGTGGCTTTCCATCTTGAATGCGATGGCCCATCCATCGCCGATGTCGATGACGCCGGCATTTTCCTCGCCCGCCTTCACGAGCACGCGCGGACCGGTGACAGGGAATTTTTTCAGCTCGAGCTTCGAATTTTTGTAAGAGCAATGCTCGCTCCACATGACGGAGAAAACTCCGAGTTCGGTGAGGTTGGGCTCGCGTCCGAGGATGGATTTGATGCGTTCGTATTCGTCGGGCGTGATGCCGTGTTTGGAGATGATTTCGGGAGTGATGGCGGACATATTGGAAGAATTTTTAACCACGGAGGACACGGAGAGCACGGAGGTGAAGAAGAGGTTTCAAATGGAAAGGCGTTTGATGCCGCTTTTGAGGAGCGGGACATTGAAGTTGATGAGGAGGCCCGTTCGGAGGTTGGAGAGTTTCAGGCAGGTGAGGACTTGGGCTGTGTGGACGGGGAGGAGTTGGTCGATGGATTTGAGTTCCACCAGGACTTTGTTTTCGACGATGAGGTCGGCGCGGAAACCACAATCGAAGGTGAAGTTTTTGTAGCTGACGGGGATTTCTTGTTGCGTGGTGGCGGAGAGACCTCGGTCGGCTAACTCGAATGCGAGGCATTTCTCATAGACTGATTCGAGCAGGCCAGAGCCCATCTCCCGATGAACAGTGATGGACGCCCCAATGATGGCGTCCGTCAGGGAGTTGTTTTCAAACTCCTCCGTGCTCTTTGACTCAGTCGCTCCCGCTCCCTCGCCCTCCGGGCCAACCTGCGGTTGCTCCATCTCGCACCTGCCCCGGTGCTCGATTGTGTCCTCCGTGGTTAACATTTCAACAAACTATCGAAGATCACTAATCCGTCGGTGCTGCCGAGGGCGGGGTCGCAGGCGCGCTCGGGGTGGGGCATGAGGCCGAAGACATTTCGGGTTTCATTGCAGATGCCGGCGATGTTTTCGCGGGAGCCGTTTGGGTTTGCGGCGTCGGTGGTTTGGCCTTGGGAGTCGCAGTAGCGGACGAGGATTTGATCGTTCGCGTTGAGGGTGGCGAGGGTGGTGTCGTCTGCGAAGTAGCAGCCTTCACCGTGGGCAATGGGGATATTGAGGACTTGGCCTTTGGTGGAGGCGCGGGTGAAACGGGAATTGGTGGATTCCACGCGGATGCTTTGGTGTTTGCAGACGAAGTGGAGACCTTTGTTGCGAACGAGGGCGCCGGGGAGGAGTCCGCTCTCGCAGAGGATTTGAAAGCCGTTGCAGATGCCCAGGACGGTGCCACCGGATGCGGCGAAACTTTTCACCGTTTGCATGATCGGCGAGAAGCGGGCGATGGCTCCGCAGCGGAGGTAGTCGCCGTAGGAGAAGCCCCCGGGAACGACGACGGCGTCGAAGCCGGCGAGCGAGGTGTCCTTGTGCCAGACGAAGTCGGCGGAGGCGCCGGGAAGGTTATTGAGAGCGAGAACGCAGTCCTGGTCGCAGTTCGAGCCAGGGAAGCGGATGACGGCGAATTTCATTATTTGCTGATCGAGTAGTCCTCGATGACGGGGTTGGAGAGGAGGTCTTTGGCGATGCGGTGGATTTCGGAGTCTGGCGTCGAGTCGGGGAGTTCGAGTTCGATGACTTTGCCGATGCGGACGCGTCCCACGCCGGTGAGGCCGAGGTGGCGGATGGCTTCAGCGGCAGCGGCGCCTTGAGGGTCGAGGACGGATGGTTTCGGCAGAACGGTTACGAGGACTTTCATGGCGCGGAGGTTTTCGTTTCGGATGGGTTCGAACAAGACGATTTTTTATTTTTTCTGAGTTGGGTGAGCGAAATGGCGAGCGCAAGCAGGCTTATGATCAGACAGAAAATCGAAAAGACTTCGCCGTAGCGGGTGAAGAAGGTGGGTTCGGGTGAGTTCGGGACATTGATTTTGCTGAATAGGACACCTTGTAAAAATGTGCTTCCCGAAGGATCGCGCAGGACTTCGCGAACGACGCCGAGACGGTCGATGGCGCAGGTCACGCCTGTATTTGCAGCACGGATCATGGGGATTTTATTTTCCACGCAGCGAAAAATAGCATTGTTGAGGTGCTGAACTGAGCCGGCGCTTTTGAGAAACCATCCATCATTTGTGACGACCACGAAGGATTGGGCTCCGAGCAATGCGAATCGGCGAGCGAGATCGGCGACGGTATCCTCAAAGCAAACGAGCGGTCCTAGTTTCGCTGGCTTTGATTGAAGTTCGAGGACGGTATATTCCTTTCCGGCGTCGAAGTCGGAGGGCACTAGATCGCCTACGATCTTGGCGAGAAGCGGGAATTCCTCGCGCAGCGGGACATACTCGCCGAAGGGAACGAGGTGCATTTTGTGGTGGAGTTGTGCTTCCTTCCCCTGCTTGGTCAACAAGGCGATAGAGTTGTAGTCGCCATCGTTGCCCCAGTGGGCTGTTCCAATGAGGAAGTCACCCGTGTATTGCTCGGCGAGTCCTCGAACCAGGTCCCAGGTTAATTGATTGCCGAGAAGCGGGCTGGGCGTGGAGGATTCTGGCCAGAGAATCAGGTCGGGTCCCATGGCTATCGCCGGGAGGGTTTGGTTTTTTAGAGTTTCGAGAACTTGAAGTTCGAAGTTTGGATCGTTGCGGATATTTTGAGGAATGTTCGGCTGAATGGCAGCGAAGCTGAGTGGTTCGCTAGCCGGCTCCGGGCTGAAAAGTTGCCGGACGCCGTAGCTCCATGTCAGGGCGACCAAGGCTATGGTGATAGCAAAGTCATAATGAGCACGCCGCGCGCCACGTTTGATTTCGAGGAGGAGGCGTTTAACGGTTGCCACGAGCATGAGGTTGGTCATCGCAACCAAAAAGGAAATGCCTCCTACGCCGGTGATGTCGGCTATCTGTATGAGGGCGATATTTTCATGCAGTGCAATGCCGAGACCATTCCATCCGAAGGCCGGAAAAATAACGCCACGGAGCCATTCCAGTGCGACCCAAGCGGTGGCTCCAAGGGCACAGATGCGAAGATTATGGATCGACCGCAGCCAGGATTCTTCGCTGGTGCTAGTGTTAACGAGTGCTCTGGCGAACAGTGTCCATGCGCTGAAATAAAACGCGAAATACAAAACAAGCAGCACATAGCCAGGCCAGGTGAGTGTCGTGAGCCAGTAAGCGCTCATCGCAAAAAAGACCAACCCGCTTGCGTAGCCGAGGCACGCTGTTCTCAGCCAATCCCGCCGCTTCGCCGGTTGGCAAAACCAGACCGAGCATACAAGCGGGGTCAGCGCCACCCAGCAAAGATCGCCAAGACCAAATGGGGGGTAGCACAATCCGAGAAGCAGCCCGCTTAACAATGCCAAAAACCAAGGAAACACACGCGACATGGGGCGAAATACAAGACCCCCGGGAGTGAAAAGACAACGCCCTTCTCGCAACGAGGTCTGTGAGGTTCAGGCAATGCTGGAAATTGAGGGTGTTTCGGAAAAACAGACTTTTGATTTGCGGTCGCCAGATTGCTGGATCAAGTTAGGTCAAATGCCCAGTCGACACTGCTTTCTCGCTCTCATTTTCTTGATTCTGGCGCAGGGATTTATCTTTGCCACGGCTGATCTAGAGTTTGAAAAGTTTGCCATGAATCTCAGGGAAAAAGCCATTCTCCGAGTCGAGCCTCCCACTGTTTCCACCCAAGCCCCGTCCTCGCTCGGGTTGACCCGATATCCTTGGAAGCGCAACATCGTGACCACTGTTTTCTGGGTCGGCGAGAAGCCCACGCGGAATAACCCTGTGCCGAATTGCAAGAGTTCGTGGGATACGGAGTGGCACCAAAGTTTTGGTGGGTATGACAACCCCGATCCGGGCGCCCGTCGTGGATTTTTCCCGAAGTTCAGTCCGCGTCAGAACCCCTTCTATGTGGCACTTCCATTTAACGATGTAACTCGCGGAAAGACCAAGCCTGAGTCGCGCCGTGTGATTCCATGGTTCCGCGAGGCTTTTGAAAAAGAAGGGAAGTCTGTGTGCAAGGGACGCTGGGTGGCAATTCGTCGCGGAAATCGTATCGCCTATGCCCAGTGGGAGGATTGCGGTCCCTTCCGAACGGACCACTGGCAGTATGTGTTTGGCAACGAGCGTCCGAGGCCCAACCTCAACCAAGGCGCGGGCCTGGATGTTTCCCCGGCGGTGCGGGATTATCTTGGTATGAGCGGCAAGGATGTGTGCGATTGGAAATTTGTGGATTTCCGGGAGGTGCCGCCGGGACCCTGGGCAAAATACGGCGACAACAACACCTTTGTGCTTCAGCAGCGTGGAGCGAATCTTTTCCTGACCGATCGCAACAATGCGCGCGGTGCGAGGCGCTGATTGATCAGCTCGCCGCGCTGGCCTTGAGTTCCTCGATCGATGCGAATTCCAGCGTCGAGGCATGAGTGGCCTCCAAAATGACCTTTGGAGCCATTCCGGCATCGTAGGCATCTTTCCAGCGACTGGCGCAGAGGCACCATTTGTCCCCGGCCTTCAATCCCGGGAATTCATACTCCGGTCGGGGAGTGCTCAGATCGTTTCCTTGCTCGCGTGAAAACTTCAGAAATTCATCGGTCATCACCGCGCAGACCGTGTGGACTCCTGTGTCTCCATGACCTGTGTGGCAGTAGCCATCGCGATAATACCCCGTGAGTGGTTCGTAGCAGCAGGGCTCCAAGTCGCCTCCTAAAACATTTCTTGCCATGCGCAACACCTACGCGAACCGCCGAGGCATTTCCAGATGCAAAAAACCTCGTCGCATGCTCGCCCCGTTGCGCATAGACTTCCACGCATCCTGCCAATGATTTTGGAACTACTCGAATGGTGCATCACACCTGCCTCTATGCGTGCAAGAACCAGCGGACTCCTCGCCGAGCAGATCGCCATTCGCCACCGATCCCTCCGTTGCCGCCGCCACTGGCAACCACACCTCGAATCCTGCAAAAATTTTTTCCAACGCAAACTCGCTCCGGGAAACCATGTCGCCATCCTGGGAAGCGGACATCTTCGAGACATCGATCTCCGGCATTTGAAGAAGCAGTTTCCCCGAATCAGCCTTGTGGATGTGGCGCATCCGCTCGAAGTCCGACTCATCGCTTTGCTTTCCAAAGGCCGGATTCGGCTCATTTCCGGCGATCTTTCCGGCGCGTTGCAATTGCGTGAACCGACCTCAGCGATATCTCTGGAAAAAAATCTCCGCGACTCGCTGGAGGATGCCGACACGCTGGTCTCCTCCTGCCTGCTTACCCAGTTGGCCTTGCCTTGTTCCAAGCGCTGGAGCGGGCCTTTTTCCGAGTGTGAGATTTCACGCGCCGCACACCGAATTAGGCAGTGTCACCTCGACCTGTTGGGAGATGCCAAACAAGCGGTTCTCATTAGCGACTCCGCCCAGCGCTATGGCAATGACGACTGGTCGCCATTGCTACCCGGCCTTGATTTGCCTTCGCCCTCTGAAAAGTGGATCTGGGATATTGCGCCCGCCGAGGAGCATGAACTCAAGGGTCTCGGAGCCGAGCAGCGACTTGTGGAGGCGTCGGTTTTTTAAGCATCGCTCGCATCAGAAACTCACGAAAATCTTTGCCCATTCGTGTCGAAACAATAGGATGCCGCGACATGGCAAATCGTCGTATTCTCAAGATCGGCTCCCATACCATTGGCGGGCCTGAATTGCTTTTCATTCTCGGTCCCTGCGTGATCGAGAGCCCGGCTTTCACCCGTCGGATGGGGAGGAAAATCAAAGCCATTTGCGAAGGCGAAGGCGTTCGCTTCGTCTTCAAAGCCTCCTACGACAAGGCAAACCGGACTTCCAACAAATCCTTCCGGGGCACTTCGGTTCAGGAGGGATGCGAATTGCTCGCGGAAATCGGTGCTGATTTGGGCGTGCCAGTGACGACGGATATCCACTCGCCGGAGGAAGCTGAAATTGCAGGGCGCTTTGTAGATATTCTTCAGATTCCAGCTTTTCTTTGCCGCCAGACCGATCTCATCGTCGCCGCTGCGAAGACAGGTCGTGTGGTGAATGTCAAAAAAGGTCAGTTTTTGGCTCCATGGGACATGAAAAATGTGGCGCAAAAGCTCGAGTCCGCCGGCTGCCGGAACTATATCTTCACCGAGCGGGGAACGACTTTCGGCTACAACAACCTTGTTGCCGACATGCGCGCCATTCCTTGGATGCAGGAACTCGGTTGTCCTGTGGTTTTCGATGCGACACACTCCGTGCAAAGGCCTGGTGGGGCAGGGGAGACCACCGGAGGCGATGGCAAATTGGCACCCGTCCTTGCGCGGGCCGCAGTCGCTGCCGGATGTGACGGCGTGTTTCTTGAGACCCATGAAAACCCAACCAAGGCCCTTTCCGATGGTCCCAACCAAGTTCCACTGCGCGAGCTTCCGCGTCTGATCAAACAATTGAAAGCCCTCCGCGATGTCGTGGCCTGATCTTTTGCGCCCTCTCGTTTTTGCGACCATTTTGGGCACTCTCCAGGCAGAGTCCAAACCCGCTCCGGCGCCATCACCCGGCGACTCCGCTGGCTTCGAACTGCCAGTTCCTGAAGGCATGCCGGTGAATGGAATCAAGGTTCCCCAATACGATGAAAACGGAAAGCGACTCATGCTTTTGGAAGCGGCGGTGGCCAAAAAAGTCAATGCGCAGATTGTCGATATGCAGAGCCTCAAGCTCGAAGCCCTCGATGGCGACGGAAGGAAAATTTTCGTTGAACTGCCGCAGGCGGTCTTTAACCTCGAAACCCGCATCCTCACGGGTGATGACACCGCCAAGATCTACCGCGAGGATTTTGAAATCACTGGCGACAGTATCGAGTTCAACACTAAGACCCGCTTCGGAACGCTGCGCGGCAATGTAAAAATGGTTATCTCCACAGAAGAAAATTTCAAATGATCGATCACAAAGCCTGTTCACTGGCCCTCCTTACCTTGATTTTCACTTTGACCCCACTTGCCGCTCAGGAATCCAATGCGTCCATGTCCGCCGACTCGAAGACCGGCAAGGCTCCCGGCCTTTTCAACATGGCTGGTGGAGACAGACCAAGCGGGGCGAAGACGGAAATCACCGCCACCAGGGAATCGAGCTTCGACAGCGAAAAAAACATCGCTGAATTCACGGGTCGTGTCGTCGTGCGCGACCCCCAGTTTACCCTCACTTGCGACCGTCTCAAGGTCACACTGGCCAAGGACAGAAAAGGCATCGCAGTCGCCGAGGCACAGGGGGATGTCATTATTGTCCAAGAAAAATCCGACCCAAAAAGCACGGCCCAACAAGCCATCGGACGAGCCGGCGAGGTGACCTACAAGCCTGATTCCGGCGAGGTCGTGCTTCGAGATTGGCCATCGATACAGCAGGGCATCAATAATCAAGTCGCCACCGAGCAATCCACCGTCATGATCCTGCGCAG
>JBILMW010000213.1:0-3675 GCA_044375335.1 Terrimicrobiaceae bacterium
TGTGGCGAGGTCCTCAAGGGCGCGGTCGAAATCCTTCAGATTCACACTCGATTCACGCGCGAGGGGAAAGGCTGCCGCTGATTTGCCGAGTCTGGCAACTCCAGCCTGAAAAGCGGCATCCAGCGCGATGGACTCACCTTCATCGGCATTCGCGATCGCTGAGAGCAGGATGCCGGTATCGGGCAGTAAGGGAACCAGTGACTTGTGCTGCACGCGGCCGGGCCTGGCTTTGGTGAAGGCGGCGTCCAGATGGCGGAGCAGGAGCTTCTGCAGCGTGTATTCGAAGAGGTGGATTTGCCCGTCCGCTTCGATGAGGTGACGCACCTGCCCGCTGAAGACGCCGTATTGTTGAGGCGACAGCCCGCGCAGGACGGGAATTGCAAGGTCGACGAGGCTGATGCGCTGCGCGGAGCTCAGTTGGCTGCGACGGGCGAACAGCTCGCTGATTTCCTTATGCAAAGCGCCGTCCGTCTTGAAAGCTGTCAACTGGGACTGCCGCACCGATTCGTCCTCCGAGAGCAGGAGCGCAAAAACCAAGGCGCACGCACTGTGAATCTCCCGCATTGCCGGCCTTGAAAACTCGGGCAACCCGGCAAGCATGGAAGTCGCCGCCGCCAGTTGTGCGTCGCCCGAAAAACTCGGCTCCGCCGAGGCAACCTGCGGCAGGGTGGGGGATACTCCCTGAGGATCAAAGTTCGGCGCAATCTCAGCGATGCGTTGCTTGATCGGTGGGTGTGTCGCAAAGAGTCCCAGCCACGCCTCGGCCATTCCATTTCCAAAAAACATGTGACTGGCCTCCTGCGCTTTCGGATGCTCCAAGCGCGACGAGTGTGAGGCGATCTTCGAAAGAGCGCCGGCGAGGCCGCCCGGATTGCGTGTGTATTGAACTGCCGAGGCGTCAGCCAGAAACTCCCTCTGGCGACTCACAGCGGCCTTAATGAGCTTGCCAAAGAAGACGCCGATCCAGCCTACGATGTAGAGCACGAGCCCGCCCGCGATGAGTGCCGCCACAATCGATCCGCCGTTTTTGTCGTTGCTCGACCTGGGACGGCTTGTGAGCGCGAGGCGCATGAGCACCCCGCCAAGCAATGCCAGGAAGAGGATGCCGTTCAACAAGCCCATGAGGCGAATATTGAGCCGCATGTCGCCATTCAGGATGTGGCTGAACTCATGGCCGATCACGCCTTGGAGTTCGTCGCGCGTCAGGCGCTCGATGCACCCACGAGTGACTCCCACAGCCGCGTCCGCTGTTCCATAGCCTGCGGCGAACGCATTGATCGCCTCCTCCTCCTCGAGCACATACACCTGAGGCACCGGCACGCCCGAGGCGAGGGACATCTCCTCCACTACATTCAAAAGGCGGCGCTCGCCGGTATCCGTAGTCGAGGGATTCACTGGAACGCCCCCAAGCATTTCGGCGACGGCTTTTCCTCCCTTCGAAAGCTCCGCAATTTTCACCAAGCTCCCGATGACCACCGACACCAGAACACCCGCAGCCGTGAAGCCCAGCATCTCCCAGTCATCGAGCGGTTGACCCAAAAGCAGGCTGAATCCGATGTGCAGAACCGCGATGATCCCGATAACAGCGAGAGCAAAATAAAAAACCAGCCACTTCGTTTGAAGCCGGGCCTTTTCCTGCTTTTCAAAAAAATCCATCTACTGCGGTCAGGTGCGCGCCTGCTTCGCGCATGGGCTTGGTTTTCTGGTTGGCGATCAGCGCGACCAGTCGAGAGCGCCTTTCTTGATGGCGTAGACGTAGCCGAACAACAGGATCAACACAAAGCTGAGCATGCTCCAAAGAATCGTCGGGCCAAAACGCGCCACATAATCCTGGAAAATCACAGCCCAAGGATACATGAAAACAACTTCGATATCGAAAAGGATGAACAACATCGCCACGAGGTAGAACTTCACGCTGAAACGCGGCTGACCCTTCTGCTCCGGCACCATGCCGCACTCGTAGACTGTGTCCTTAGTAGGATTGCGCTTGCCGTGGCGGCCCAACGCCAAATTAGCAATCATCGCCACAGTGGCGAAGCCGATTGCCACAATCACATGCAGAAGCACTGGAAGATAGGTCTCTAACATGCCTCTCCGTTTAGTCGCTCTGACTCCGCCCGGCAACTTCTAAAAACACCACTTCCTCCGGAGTTCGAACCAAAAATTTGGACGATCGTCCAAATTTTTGGTTCGTTTGCGATAAGTGCTGACTCGGAGGTTGCGTGTATGGTTGCGGATGAGGCTTGCGCGTGATGGCAGCAACCTTTCCAATCCGGCCTCGTTGCCAAATACTGCATGGGCATTTTTAATATTCTTTCGCCGGTTCTCCTGTTGGTCGTTCTCGGTATCATTCTGGCCCGTGTGCGGTTTTCCGGACCGGTGTTCATGGGGGAGCTTAACAGATTCACTTTCTATGTGGCGCTGCCGGCGTCGCTCTTCCGCACGGCTTCGATCTCGGGAGACTCGGGCCCGGAGGTTGCCGGGATTATTGGCACAGTTCTTAGCGCGACATTTCTTGCGGCCGTGGCTGGCTGGCTGGTTTCCGTCGCTCTGAAGCTCTCAGACGCTTCGCACGCCGCCGTGTCTCAGTCTGCCTTCCGTTCTAATCTCGCTTATATCGGTATGCCTGTTCTTGCCTATGCATTCGAGGGTTTGCCAGATGGGAAAAGCCACTTCGCCACAGCTGTGGTTTGCATGGCTGTTTTGATATCCAGCTACAATGTTCTGGCCATCATCGTGCTCCAGGCCGGACGCCACCAACTCTCCTGGAGCGCTGTAAAACCCGGTGTGCGCGCCTTGTTCACGAATCCCCTCCTTATTTCGTGCGCGGCGGGCTTGGTCTTCAACGCGTTCGATTGGTCCTTGCCGCTCTTTGTCGATAGGACGCTTGAAACAATAGGCGCCGCAGCCGTCCCGATGGCATTGGTCTGCATAGGGGGATCGATTGCGTTTATCAAATTGGGAAAAAACATCGCCGGAATGGCAGCAGCGGTCTTGCTCAAACTTGTCTTCGTTCCAGCGCTGGTTTTCGCCATTGGAACTTTGCTTGGACTTGCCACAGTCGATCTGCGGATCGCCATGGTTTTTGCCTCCTGCCCGACGGCGGCGGCGGCTTTTGTGATGGCTCGCCAGATGGAAGCCGATGAGGCCGTCGCGAGCGGCTCGATTGTTTTGAGCACGATCTTTTCTGCATTCGCCCTGCCGGTGGCGCTCTGGCTCACACGATGACTTTGAAACCTCTCGTCCTCCTGCCGACCTACAATAGCGGCGCCCGCCTCGCGCAAACCCTTCGTGAAGCCCATACCGAGTGGCATGCTGTGTGGGTGGTGGTGGATGCCAGCACGGATGGCAGCGACACGGACGCCGAATCGCTCGGTCTGGAAGGCGTGAAATTTCTCCGCCTTCCGCAAAACGCTGGAAAAGGTGCCGCCGTGCTCATGGCTCTCCAGGCCGCAAAGGCAGAGGGATTCACTCATGTGTTGGTGATGGATGCCGACGGTCAGCATCCGGCAGCGATGATCCGTCCATTTTTTGAAATCTCTAAAAATAATCCCGCCGCTTTTGTTTGCGGGGTTCCGGTGTTCGGAGCTGACGCGCCACGCGAGCGTGTGCTTGGACGCTTCGCAGGAAATTTCTTCGCCACGCTCGAGACGCTTGGAGCGGGTGCCGAGGATT
>JBILMW010000066.1:0-12895 GCA_044375335.1 Terrimicrobiaceae bacterium
AAGAATTCACAGTCAAATTTGACGAAAAAGAACTTGCCGATATCTCCGAAACCCAACCAGCGTTTCTTCGTTTTGTTTTTCAACTGACTCCAGGCTCTGGAATCGCGCAATTCGATGACATTAAGCTCACTGAAAAATAAGCCACAGGTAGTATCGCAGGTTTTCATTCCTGCCTTCCCCTGCGCATGAAGCTGAAAATCTTCCTCTTGCTTCTTTCAGCCTCGCTTGTTGGAATAGGAGTTTGGCTCAAACTGGAGGAACGAAAGGAAATCCTAGCCTCTGTCGAGGCTATCAAAAGGCGATGGATGCCCGACTTCGATCTGAATGAGATTTCCGAAGTGCTCGTTAAAACAAACACGGAGTCCCTTTTAATCAAAAAAGATGCCGAAATTTGGACTATTCAGGGTGAAACGCCACAAAAGGCCAATGTAGCGACTGTAGGGCAACTCGTTCAGCGCCTGAAAAACCTGAAGCCCAGCGAAGAGATTGCAGCTGGCCCCTCCCAATTTTCGAGTTTTGAACTCCTAGAACCCGATGGTGTTTCCCAAGGAACCGGCACACTGGTGGAACTGCGGGACAAGAATTCCAACCGCATTGCTGCGATCATCATAGGGAAGCAATCCTTCGAGCGCCCGGACCCGAAGTCACCCTTCCCCCCAGCTCCCAATGGTCGCTTTTTTGCGCCCGCAGGCTCCAAAGGTCCTATTGGCGTTGTTGCCGAAGGTTTCGACTCGATCAGCCCGAAAATCGAAGCTTGGGTGGAACGCCGCGAAACTCCCTGATAAATACGGCAGGCGTCCCTGTGATTGGCACGCCATTTGCTGCGAAAACGTCACGATGAATACCTTGGCCGCCCTTGAGCAATACAGCGCCCTCTGCGATGAACTGGATCTCTATATGAATGAGGAGAATTCTCATCTACGCGCAAACGGCAACGATCAACAACTTATCGTGGATCGCAAGCGCCAAATTCTGGCAAAACTGGAGGACGCACTCGGCTTTTTGCGTGCCGCCGGCCCGGTAAAAAGTGCCGATCACGCCGCCTCCTCGGAGGTTCGCAAACGCGTCCTCGCAAAAGTCCTCAAACTTCTCCTTCTCAGCCGCGAGAGCGAGCAACTCCTCCTGAAAAACTCCGTGCGCACCGCCCCAAGGATCGAAACTCCTCAGCCCACGCCAGCACGGTTGGCAACCGCCTATAAATCCCATAAACCCTCCCGCCCTGCAGCCACGCAGGCTGAGGGATCCTGGGTGGTCTGGTGACAAAAAAGCAGAGGCAACCGACTTTGCATACGACCTTCTCCCGGCAGCCAAGGCTTGCGGGCATTTTTTTCCCGACCTAGTCTGACACCTAGCCCATGGCTCAACAAAACGTCTCCATCACACCCGGGCAGAAATACAAATTCATCGTCAAGTCGGCGGAGGAAGCTGCTTCAATCATCCGGGAGAAACTCGGCGAAACCGCCCAGGTCATCTCCGTGCGTCAGGTCGAGGGTGAAGGCTTGGCCAGGTTCTTAAAATCCCCCAAACTGGAGATTATCGCGCAGATTCCCAACGAGGAATCCCAATCACTCCCCTCGCCCGCTCCTGAACCCACAGAGCAACTGCAAACACAAGCCGAGGCGGATGAGGACTACCTGGCACAGGAAACATCGCAACGACGCAAGCCGACACGCGCCCGCAAGACCCGCAGCCCGCAGGAACCTAAACGCGACGACACGGACTTCGTTCCGGAGTCCCTCGTTCGGGCGATGTTTAAAAACCTCCCCACTGGTCGCCTTTGGACGATTCTCTCGAAAGCCGGAATTCCGGGCGAGTTTCTCGCACAATTCGGCGAACGCCCCGAATCACGGCAACTGAACGAACAACCGCTGCAGACTGCCATTTCCCACTTCGCCATGCTCATGCGCGACCGCGCACCGAGCCGCAGCCTCGCCCTTTCAAACCGCGTCGCATTTTTTGGATCCCCGGGATCGGGGTCGACCACAGCTCTCTGCAAACAACTCGCCTCGGATATATTCCTGCGCGGCCGTCAGGCTTGCGTGATGAAGCTTGAAGCCGATGAACCGAATTCCAGCGAAGGTCTGGCTATGTTCTGCGAGGCACTGGGAGTGCAACTCCTCCGCACCCGTGGAGAACTCAAAAAACTCGATGAGGATACGAACCTCTATTTTGACATCCCCGGAATGGTTCTCACCGGAAAAAATGTGCGCCACCTGCAAAAGACCTTCGACGAACTCGGCATCGAATCCCGCGTCTTGGTGGTCAACGCCGCCTACGAGCGCCAACTAATTCAAGAAGCCTACACGCGTGCAGGATCACTCGGAGCCACTCATGTGGTCTTCACGCATGTCGATGAAATCCCCCGCTGCGGGAAACTCTGGGAGTTCGTCCTCGATGATGGCCTTGTCCCGCTCTTTGCCAGCACGGGGCAAAACATTGCCGCCGATTTCGACCGACACATCATTGATCTCCTCGTCCGCCGCACTCTCTCGGCTGGTGACGAGTAGGCTCGGTCAGGTCCCGCAAAAAGTCCGGTAGCCAGCCGAGCCATTCGGCGAGGGCTCGCGGTAGCCACCCTTCTCCAAGCCGTCCTCATAAGGATTCGCCAGCGCTGCCATCAAGCGGTGCAAAGGCTGAAAATCCCCATTGGAACATGCTGCCTCCAGAGCCTCTTCGACTTGATGGTTTCGAGGAATCACGACCGGATTGTTGCGACGCATGAGAGACCTCGCCTCCTCCAAAGTATGAGACTGGCGGGTCAGGCGGGCGCTCCACTCCGCGTGCCAGGCGGCATCAACGCCGCATACCTTTTCAGGATTTAGCGCCCGTAGCGTGTTTGTGTAGTCGCTTCGGCTGTGTTGCATCCCTTTCAGCAGCGACTCGACAAGCGCGACATCGTCCGCTTCCTCGTTGAACAACCCAAGCTTTGCCCGCATCCCGGAAATCCAGTGATGCTGAAAGCGGTCTGGAAATTTCCCGAGCGACTCCTTGGCTATTTCGACCGCTTTGTTTTCATCCGAATCAAAAAGCGGCAACAGCGCCTCGGCCAAACGCGCAAGGTTCCAATGCGCAATGCCCGGCTGGTTAGCATAGGCATAACGCCCGTTGCGATCGATCGAGCTGAAGACTGTCGCCGGATCATAGGTGTCCATGAAAGCACAGGGACCGTAGTCGATCGTTTCGCCTGAGAGCGCCATATTGTCGGTATTCATGACCCCATGGATGAAACCAACCAGCAACCACTTGGCGACCAGCGAGGCTTGTCGCTCGATCACGGCTTCCAAAAGAGAAATGGCGGGATTCGGAGCCCCTGCCAGTTCAGGGTAGTGGCGCTGGATTGTGTAGTCCGCGAGCGCTCTAAGGGCCTCTGGATTTTGCTGCATGGCGGCATACTCAAAAGTGCCAACGCGAATGTGACTGGCCGCGATGCGCGTCAGGACAGCACCCGGCAACTCCTCCTCGCGAAAAACAGGCTCACCGGTGGTCACGACCGCCAGACTCCTCGTGGTGGGAATTCCCAACGCATGCATGGCCTCGCTGACAATGTATTCCCTCAACATCGGCCCCAACGCCGCGCGACCATCGCCTCGGCGCGAGTAGGCCGTGCGCCCAGGGCCTTTGAGTTGAATGTCCCATCGCGATCCATCAGGCCCCAGATGCTCTCCCAGCAGAATTGCCCGTCCATCGCCCAGCATGTTGAAGTGCCCGAACTGATGGCCCGCATAAGCTTGAGCGATCGGCTCTGCGCCTTGAGGAATAGCGTTCCCGGCAAAAACTGAAATGCATTCCTCCGATTCTAAAACATCCGGCCTCAGTCCCATGGCCTCGGCCAACGAGCGATTGAAAAGCGCCATCGCAGGCAATCGGACCGCCGTGGGAGTTGTGCGAGTGTAAAACTGCTGGGGCAATCGAGCATAGGTATTGTCGAAGCGCCAGCCGGCCTCTGAGAAATCCATCGCGGTTTTCGGAATCATGAGAGATGCAAGATACCCGCCTGCGGCTCATTGACGAGACGGGCGTTTCAAAGACCGCATTTTCTTTCAGACATCGGTTGCCCACCTCGCATGATTCTGCTTTGCTGGCGGGCTCATCATGAATGTCGCTCTGGATTATCAAAAGAATTGTGTCGTGGCCTTGGAAATCGACCTTCCGTCGGACCGGGTCAGCGCGGAATGGAACACCATTTCCAAGGAATTTCAAAAACAAGCCCGCCTTCCCGGCTATCGTCCTGGCAAAGCACCCGCTTCGTTGATTGCTTCGCGTTATGCCAAGGACATCGAAGAAGAGGTGAAAACCAAGCTCGTCGGCGAGGCGATTCGCGAAGCCGTTAAAACAAAAAATATCAAAATCCACGCCGTCGATAGTGTGGAGAAGGCAGAAATCGCCGCTGACAAGTCCATGAAAATCCTGGCCACGGTCATTCAGACCCCGGATTTCGAACTCCCAGACTACAAAAACATCGCTGTTGAAGTCGCCAAGAAAACCGTGACCGATGAGGACGTCGAGGGGCTTCTGGAATACCTCCGCGACCCCCACTCGAAATTTGAACCCGTCACAGACCGTCCCCTTGCAATGGGCGACTATGCGGTTGTGACCTATGAGGGCACGGTGGATGGCGAACCGATCTCCAAGATCGCTCCCAAAGCACCAGCACAAATCCAAGGACGCCGCAACGCATGGGTTCTGATGGACGAAGGAACCTTGATCCCCGGCTTTGCAAAAGGCATCGAGGGAATGGAAATCGCCCAAGAACGCACGCTCACACTCGATGTGCCGGAAAACTTCCCGCTCGAAGAACTCCGCAACCGCAAAGTGACCTATGCCGTCACACTCCACGCGATCAACACCCGCACTCCCGCTCCATTGGACGACGAACTGGCTGCCAAGATCGAACCAGGCCAGACACTCGAAGGACTCCGCAAAAAAATCCGCGAGCGCCAGGAGGAATCCGCCAAGTATCAATTTGAGATGGCAAAAAAGAACGCCGTCGTTGACAAGTTGCTCAGCCTCTTCACCTGCGAACTTCCCGAACGCCTTGTTGCCAGCGAGACCTCATATATTCTCAAAGACATCGTCGGAGAATCACAGGCTCGGGGCATTTCCGACGAGGAGATCAAAGCCCACACCGAGGAAATCGTTCAAAATGCCTCTCAAACCGCAAGCAATCGCGTGCGCTCAAATTTCCTCCTCACCCGTATAGCGGATGAGGAAAAAATCGAAGAGACCGATGCCGAAGTTTACCAGGCCATCCTGCAAATGGCGGAACGCCAGCAAATGCCCGTCAAAAAACTCGCCGGGGAACTCGCCCGCAGCGGAGGCGTCAACCGCCTGCGCGATCAGATTCGCATCACCAAGGCACTTGATTTGATTGCCTCCGGTGCTATCGTCACAGAACCTGCCGCCCCGCAAGCGGCCTAAACCGATCTCACACTATGTTAGTCCCAATCGTCGTCGAACAAACTGGCCGCGGTGAACGCAGCTACGATATCTACTCCCGTCTCCTCAAGGATCGCATCATCTTCATCGGAACTCCGATTGACGACACAGTAGCGAACCTTGTCATCGCGCAACTTCTTTTCCTTCAGATGGAAGACGCAAAAAAAGACATCAACATCTACATCAACTCGCCCGGCGGTTCCGTGACTGCCGGCCTCGCGATTTACGACACAATGCAATTCGTGACCTGCGATGTGAACACCTACTGCATGGGCCTCGCAGCCAGCATGGGTGCGGTTTTGCTCTGCGCGGGAACCAAGGGCAAACGCTACGCGCTCCCGAACTCAGACATCATGATCCACCAAGTCTCCGGCGGTGCCAAAGGCCAAGCCAGCGATGTGGAGCGCCAAGTCGAGTTCATGTTCAAGCTGAAAAAGCGCTTGAATCGCCTTCTCTCACACCATACCGGCCAAACCGTCGAGCAGATCGAGCGCGATGCCGACCGCGACAACTACATGACCGCCGATGAAGCCAAAGCCTACGGTCTCGTGGATGAAGTCGTGAAGTCCCGCAAGGACATCAAAGACATTGTTGAAACCGTAAAAGCCGCCGAGTAGTCCCACTCTCAATGGCGCGCCCGAACAATCTCACCATGTGCTCTTTCTGCGGAAAGAGCCAAGCCGAAGTTCGCAAACTCATCGCCGGCCCCGGCGTTTATATTTGCGATAGCTGCATCACCATTTGCAGGGGAATCCTGGAAAAAGAGCTCAAAGACGACTCGCGCAAAAGCAAGCCATCCCTCCGAGTTCCCAAGCCCGCTGAGATTAAGAAACTCCTCGACCAGCATGTTATCGGACAAGACACCGCTAAGAAGGTCCTCTCCGTTGCTGTTCACAACCACTACAAGCGCCTCACACAGGCTTCGACAGGCTTGTTGGAGATGGATCACCTCAACGATGTGCAGATCGAGAAAAGCAATATCCTTCTCCTCGGCCCCACTGGTTCTGGTAAGACTCTCCTCGCCCGCACATTGGCGCAGGTGCTTGATGTGCCGTTCGCCATTGCGGATGCCACTTCCATCACCGAGGCGGGCTATGTGGGAGAGGATGTCGAAAACATCATTCTCCGCCTTCTCCAAAGCGCGGACTTCGATGTGAAGCGCTGTGAGATGGGCATCATCTACATCGACGAAATCGATAAGATCGGACGCAAAACCGACAATGTGAGCATCACTCGCGATGTCTCAGGCGAAGGCGTTCAGCAGGCCCTTCTGAAAATTCTCGAAGCCGCCGTTTGCAATGTCCCACCCCAAGGCGGTCGCAAGCATCCGCAGCAGGAATACATCCAGGTCAACACCGAGAAGATTCTTTTCATCTGCGGTGGAGCTTTTGTTGGCCTCGAAAAAATCATCCAGCGCCGTCTTGGTGGACGCACCATGGGGTTCAATGCACCGATTGGATCAGCTACGAACGAGTCCAATCGCTCCGAAACCCTCAAAATGGTGGAACCGGAAGACCTCATCAGCTTTGGCCTCATCCCAGAGTTCATCGGACGCCTCCCCGTCGTGGCAACACTCGAGGAGCTCAACGAAGATCAGTTGGTATCCGTTCTCACCGCGCCGAAAAACGCGATGACCAAGCAATACGCGAAGCTTCTCGGCATGGATGGCGTGACGCTCAACATGACGAAGGACGGCCTACGAGCCCTTGCCGCTGAGGCCATCCGCAAAGGCACTGGAGCCCGCGCCCTGCGCTCGATGATCGAACGCATCATGCTCGATGTCATGTTTGATTGCCCAAGCCGTGACGACATCTCGGAAGTCACAATCAACCGAGCCGTCGTCGAAGGCAAAAAAGCCCCCGTCCTCCGGCGCAAGCAGGAGAAAGACGCCGCTTGATCGGTCTGATCAGTCCGATCCGTCTAATCCGTCCGATCTCCCTTAATTAGAATAATTCTTGATTAGCCCTTCGGCGCGGCTATGTATTCCTGCTTTCCGTGAACAAGACCACCCAACCCGCCTACGAAGAAACGATCAGCCACAGCGGCCATCGCCTCACCCCGCAGCGGCGCGAGGTTTACAATGTGCTTCTCGCAGACCGTGATCACCCAACAGCAACAGAGGTTTTTATAAGAGCCAAGAAACGCGTTCCCAGCATCTCGCTGGCGACTGTCTACAATTGCTTGGAGACCCTCGTGGAATGCGGCCTCGCCAAGCAGGTGAATGTCGAGCGCGAAGCCACACGCTACTGCCCAAATCTCTCCGAACACGGACACTTCGTCTGCGACTCCTGTGGCATCGTTTCAGATGTGCCCACCACAAAAGGCGGGTCACTCACCCAGTTTCTCAAAGTCCCCTCGGGCTTTATAATTAACCATTCCGAAATCACTCTCCGAGGCACCTGCCCGGCCTGCATAATCACACCACTAAAAAAACCATGAGCCTCAAAATCGAAAACCTTCACGCAAAAATCGGAGACCGCGAAATCCTCAAAGGTCTCAACCTTGAAATCCCGAAGGGCGAAGTCCACGCCATCATGGGGAAAAACGGCTCCGGCAAATCGACGCTCGCCAAAGTAATGGCCGGACACCCCGATTACGAGGTCACAGGCGGCCAGGTTCTGCTCGACGGGCTCAATCTTTTTGAAATGGAGGAACCCGACCAGCGCGCACGGGCAGGACTCTTTGTCGCCTTCCAATACCCGATGGAAATCCCCGGCGTGACGATTGCGAATTTCATCCGCGCCGCACTCCAGGCCCGTCTGCCAGAGGGCGAGGAACTCGATGCCGTAGAGTATTACCACCACCTCTATGAGAAGATGGACATGCTCAAGATCGACCGCAAATTCACATCCCGCGCGGTCAACGAGGGGTTCTCCGGCGGCGAAAAGAAACGCTGCGAGGTTCTTCAAATGGCGATGCTCAATCCCGTCTATGCCGTCCTTGATGAAACGGACAGCGGACTCGACATCGACGCGCTTCGCATTGTCTCCGAGGGAGTGAACGCCATGCGCAGCCCCGAGCGCGGACTTCTTGTCATTACCCACTATCAGCGCCTGCTCGACTACATCGTGCCGGATGTTGTGCATGTGATGGTGGACGGCCGCATCGTGATGAGCGGAGACAAGACACTTGCCCACAAACTCGAGGCTGAAGGCTACGACTGGGTCGAAAAAGAACTGCTCCAAAAAGCCTAATTTTCTCCGGAGGACAAAACCATGGAAACCAAACCTGATCTCAACATCGACCGCTCGGTCGGTGACTTCCACTACGATGTCGACTACGAATTCGACGCCGGCATCGGCCTTTCGGAAAAAACCATCGACTACATCTGCGATGTCAAAAAAGACCCCGACTGGATCCGGGAGTTCCGCAAGGAAGCCCTTCGTAAATTCAACTCCATGCCCATGCCCACCAACTGGGCAAGCCATGACCTAGACAACATCGTTTTTGAAAACATCCGCTACTACCTCTCGCAGGGAACCCAGCCGAAGCGTTCGTGGGATGACGTCCCAGAAGATGTGAAGCGCACTTTCGAGCGACTCGGTATTCCCGAGCAGGAGCGGAAATTCCTCGCCGGCGTCGAGGCCCAGTTCGATAGCGAGGCCGCTTACTCAAACATCAAGGCCGCAGTCGGCGAGCAGGGTGTCATTTTTGTGGGTTCCACCGAGGGCCTTCACAAGCACCCCGAGATTTTTAAAAAGTGGTTCGGAAAGGTCATCCCCACGGGTGACAACAAGTTCTCTGCGCTCAACAGCGCCGTCTTCTCAGGCGGATCGTTCATCTACATCCCCCCGGGAGTGAAGGTGAAACACCCGCTGCAGGCCTACTTCCGCATCAATGCCGAAAACTTCGGTCAGTTCGAACGCACACTCATCATTGCTGATGAAGGCAGCGAGGTCATGTATATGGAGGGCTGCACAGCCCCGAAATTCGAGACCTCCACACTCCACAGCGCCGTAGTGGAACTCGTCGCCCTCAAAGGCGCAAAGATCCAATACATCACGGTCCAAAACTGGTCGGCGAATGTTTTCAATCTCGTGACCAAACGCGGACTCGCCCACGAGGAAGCCGAGATCAAATGGATCGATTGCAATATCGGCTCCCGCCTCACGATGAAATACCCAGGCGTGATCATGAAAGGCCGCAAAGCCCGTGGCGAAGTGATCTCGATCGCTCTCGCCGGCGACGGACAGCATCAAGACACCGGTGCGAAGATGGTCCATGCCGCAGATGAAACCACGAGCAACATCGTGTCCAAGAGCATCAGCCTCGGCTCAGGACGCTCGACCTACCGCGGCCTTGTGCAGATCGGCCGCCATCTGAAAGGCTGCAAAAACAACACCGAGTGCGACGCCCTGCTTATCAACACCGAGAGCCGCACGGATACCTACCCCGCCATCACGGTGCGCGGAAAGGAAAATGCCTGCCAGCATGAAGCCTCAGTCAGCAAGATCAGCGCGGAGCAGATTTTTTATATGCAGCAGCGCGGCATTTCCGAAGCTGCGGCAATGAGCCTCGCGGTGAATGGATTCGTTAACGACCTCGTCCAACAATTCCCCATGGAATACTCAGTCGAGCTGAAGCGCCTCATCGACCTCGAAATGGAAGGATCCGTCGGTTGATCCGGGAAACGCAAACAATGAGCAACACACTTGAAAATCCCGCCAACGCGACAAGCGCATGGCCCGCCTGGTTCGCCGCCGAACAATCCCATGCCGTCGCGGAATACGAGAACTCCCCCACCCCTTCTCGCAAGGATGAAGCATGGCGGTTCGCCAACCTCAAGGCCCTCGACCTTTCCTCGTTCATCGAGGCCAAGCCCGTCGCCAGCGAAGGCCGCCTCATTAACGCTTCCACAGGCCTCGCCGAAACGGCCGCCAAACTTGTCCTCGGCAACAACACCCTTCTCCACCGCGAGTCGTCACTTCCTGCCGGTGTCATTTTTGAAACACTCGAAACAGCCGCTACCAAGCACGCTGACCTCTTCAAAAAATACTTCATGGCGCAGCCCGTGGAACTCGGCTCCCGCAAATACGCCGCGCTCCACAAAGGCCGTGTTGCGGGCGGTGCATTCCTCTTCGTGCCAGCCAACACAAGCGTCCAACTAGCCATCGAAATCTTCCAATGGGTCGAAGGTGCCAACGCCTCCGTCTTCCCACACACGCTCATCGTCTGCGGCGAGAACAGCAGCGTCACCGTCGTCGACTACTTCAAGTCGGCCGACAAGCTTCCTGCCTTCGCCTGCGGAGTCAACGACCTCCATCTCGCCGCCGGAGCCAAGCTTACCTATGTCTCCGTGCAAGACTGGTCCCTCGAGACGACCGCATTCCACCTGAATTCGACTTCGGTGGACCGCAACGCGACCTGCACCGCCCTCATCGCAAACTTCGGCGGTGGATTCGTGCGCGGCGAAAGCCTCAGCCGCCTCGTCGGTGAAGGCTCACGCAGCGAGATGTTCTCCATGAATCCCGTCGAAGGAACCCGCGAGATCGATCAACGCACATTGCAGGATCATGTCGCCCCTCACGCCACCAGCGACCTCCTCTACCTCAACGCCCTCGACGACAAGTCCCGCACCATTTTTGCAGGACTTATCAAAGTCGAGCCCGGTGCCAAAGGCACAGACGCCTACCAAAAGGTCAAAAACCTCATCCTCAGCGACGATGCCGACCCCAACTCCATGCCCGGCCTCGAAATCCTGAACGACGAAGTCCGCTGCAGCCATGGAGCCACCAACGGCCCTGTGAGCGATGACGAACTCTTCTACATGGCCGCCCGCGGAATCCCCCGCGACAAAGCCCGCCGCCTCATCGTGAACGGTTTCTTCAACAGCCTCCTCGAGCGCCTCGAAAACGAAAGTCTTCGCACGCATCTGGAGCAACTCCTGGCAAGGCGTCTCGCCATTTCTTGAAACCCCGCAAACATTCAAAGAAACAACCGCATGAGCACAGTCCACGAAATCGAAAGCGCAGTGCAAAATCTTTCAAGATCTGATTTGTCGAGTTTTCGGAATTGGTTTCTTGAATTCGATGCGGAAGCTTGGGAGAAACAATTCGAAGAAGATGTTGGTGCAGGAAAACTTGATACCCTTGCTGATGAAGCAATCAGAGACCTGCGCGAAGGCCGCTGCACTGATTTGTGAAAAACCGGGCCACCCCCAAGTTTTGAAGATTTTACGAGGAACTTCCCCATGAGATTCAAAAGCTCGCGAATGAAAACTACGAACTGCTCAAGTCCAATCCCCGCCACCCTTCTCTACACTTCAAAAAAGTTGGAAGAATGTGGTCCGTCCGCGTGGGCATCCACTATCGTGCGACTGCTGTAGAGGATGGGCAGGATATTGTCTGGTTCTGGATTGGACACCACAGTGAATACGATAGGTTAATAGGTCGTTTCTGATGATTTTGTTCATCCGAACGAGATAACCTACTCCGCTTAACTCCGGCGATCCGCAGCGGGCAGGGTGATTTCGTAGACCGTGCAAGCTCCTTTGCCCGCTCCCTCGTGGGGCTCAATGCCGAGTTCCTGATAGGCGCGCTCCAAGGCATCGGGATCATTTCGCAGTTCGGGGTAGATTTTTTTCAAGCGCTCCTTCACCCAACGCTTGGCGATTTTTCGTTCCAAGGGGTGAAGAGGCTCCTCTCCTTGCAGGCTTTGACGCAGGAATTCGAGGAACGCAAGCTTCATAGGCGTCCCATGAAATGCAGGGTATTTGCCGCGAGGAAGAGGGCATTGAGAACCAGCAAAACCGCCCCTGCAGGCGACCAGCGCGTGAGCTTCATGTCCGTATCCTCAGGATAGATTCTCGCCAGAAAGAAACCAGCCAGCGCGAGAGAAGCAAGTCCGATGAGGGCGGGTAGAAGGGCTGTTCCCTCGCCCCATGGATTCCAGAGCCACCAAAGCCGTGCCTCCGAAAGAAAAGCCGATCCATTGAGGATCGTCGCGGTGAAAGCCCCGCAAACCGCAACGGCGAGCGCAGTCGATCCAAGGCCAGGACAAGCCACAGCCAAGGCGCGTTGGCACAGCGTGAGAAGGCAAAAAGCCAGCAGCGGAGGGAGAAGCGGAAAAATATTTCCCACGCGCAAAGCCGGTGGACCCGTAAAACGAACAGGCCCCAGAGGCCATCCACTCAAGGCCGTGAGCAAAATCATTCCTGCAAAGACAACAAGCACAACCCCGGCGACCATGCGTGCGCGCGACAAGCCGCCGACTTGCACCAGACCGACATAAGCGAGAAGTGCCAACACCAAGACCCATACTGCGTCCCACCAAGGCTGCGAACCCGCTTCCTGAAAAAGCAAAAAGGCACCTCCCACCGTCCAAAACCCACAAACCCAGGCAATCGCTCCACTCATTTCCCCTCCCCCTGCTGGCGCTCCAGTCTGCGCCGCTCACGCCTTTTGAAAACAGGTAGCATCACTGCATAGCTCACCGCAGCAGCCGGCGCGGAAAGAAACAT
>JBILMW010000067.1:0-12868 GCA_044375335.1 Terrimicrobiaceae bacterium
TTCGGGTCTTCAAATTCGATGATTTTTTTGCAATCCACGCAGACCAAGTGGTTGTGCGTGGGGTGTTCCAGGAAGTTGGGATCGTAGATTTTCGTGTCTCCACCGAGATCGAGCTCGCGCAGGAGTCCACTTTGCACAAGCAGAGGAAGCGTCCGGTAAACAGTGGCCCGCGACACCGAGCGGTCGATCGCACGCGCCATCTCCAGAAGCTCCTCGGCGGTGTAGTGATTGTTCGTGCCGAACGCGGCCTCGATAATAGCCTCCCTCTGCGCAGTCTTGCGCAGTCCTTTTCCAGCGAGAAACTCATGCAGAATCTCCCGCACGCTCTCGCGTGAGACAGTGGCCATCGCGGGATCAAACTACCCCTCGCGCCCCGAGTCAAGGCAGGGGGGATTGGTTTTGAATTACTGTCTCGTCATCAAGCGGGTTGAATTCACGCTGCGGTTTGCTGCGACTAATGCTTGAGCGCGCTTCAAGCATTTTACCAAGCTTGACAACGGACCTCAGAGAATGAAGTTTTGCTAGCTGGTAAGCGCAGGAAAGGTAGAGGTCGCTCTAACGAGTGGCAGCCCTTAAGGGGTGGGATCCTCGGTTCCTGGGACCATTCAATTTCATAAGCCCTCGAGGTGACTCACTTCGGGGGCTTTTGATTTCACTGTAGCGATATCTTCGGGCCAAAACTTCAAGCCGTAGCCCAACGAGATGGTCTTGTGGCGATAGATCGTCTGTTTCAGGTGCGGAAGATAACCAACTTCGGTTTCGCCATAACGATTCACTTTGAGAGCGAAGTGGAATCCCGAAGCCACGGCATCCGCCACTTGTAATCCTGCCAGTTTCGAGTGCTCCACAGCTCTGATCCGCTCGGGATCGATCACTGTGGGGTCGAGTTGCACCTGGCTGGGGCTTGCCTCGGATTGTTTGAGCAATACACGCATATAGGAACGGATGTCCTCATAAGACATATTACTGCGATTGGAAAAAATGACCTCTGTGAAGCCATCGCCTTCACCGAAACGCCGATGTTCGCGGCCGAGCCATGAAACACGCTCCAGCAAAAGACGCGTCGCGTAGCGGTAGAGAAGATATTTGTTGTTCTGAAATTTCTCGGGCTCCGAAATGAGAGGCTTGTAAATCAGCACGCTCACCGTTCGGATGGGTAGATTCCCAACCCTCCGGATGTAAGGCACGCGCTGTTCGTGCTTCAAATCGACAAAGTGCAAAGGTGCCTTCAGATCTTTCTTCAGAATGGAACGCACTTCTTTCAGGCACGACACCATCTGCAAATCGCAGCTTTGCCTGATGACTGCCGCAGACAACACAAACCAGCGGGAACTGCCGCTCCCGTCGGAGTTAAAGACAAAACCCTCATCGCCCGATTCATCGATATAGGCAATGAAGCTCGATTTCATGGGGCTGGACTTGACTCAGGGGTTTGCTTGCCCAAGACGCGGGCGGTGGCCTCTTTCATCCGGAGCAATCTCCTAAAAAATGGAAGGGAGTAATGATGGAGAACCCTATCGGATCCCACAGCCCGGGTCGAGAGCGCGTTGGCATTTATGAGCGACAGACAGCAGCCCTGATAAATCAAGACATTCAGCGCAAAACACCCCGCTTGATTGCTCGCCGAGGATCGCGCATCGTCAGCCCTATGCAAGCCGTCTCGACCGACCTCATTTCGGAAATCATGGAGCTCAAGCGCTCCCGCAATGCCGTTATCCTCGCGCACAACTACCAGATCGCAGCTATCCAAGAGGTGGCCGACTTTGTGGGGGATTCTCTGGGACTCAGCCGTCAGGCTGCGGAGACGAATGCCGATGTCATCGCTTTTTGTGGCGTCCACTTTATGGGCGAAACGGCCAAGATTTTGAGCCCTTCAAAAACCGTCGTGATTCCCGACATGGATGCCGGCTGCTCGCTCTCGGATTCCTGTCCTGCGGAAAAGCTGGCCGCGTTTCTCGAAGAGCACCGCGATAAAAACTACTATGTCATCGCCTACATCAACTGCAGCGCGGGCGTGAAGGCGCTCGCCGATGTGATCGTGACGAGCGGCAATGCCGTTAAAATCGTCGAATCCGCCCCGAAGGACCGCAATATCCTCTTTGTCCCCGACCAGAATCTCGGCGCCTGGGTGATGGAAAAAACCGGCCGCCACATGGATCTCTGGCGTGGCAATTGTTATGTCCATGTCGAGTTCACCCGCGACAGCATCAACCGCATCAAAGCCGAATTCCCGAATGCCGTGGTCGTCGCTCATCCCGAGTGCACCCTTGCTGTGCGCTTGCTTGCTGATGAAGTGTGCTCCACGGAAAAAATGGTGACGTTCTGCCGGGACAATCCGGCTAAGGATTTCATCATCGTCACCGAAAGTGGCATGTTACACCGGCTCCGCCGCGAGGTGTCGAACAAGAATTTTATTCCCGGTCCAACCGACTCGTGTGCCTGCGCCGACTGCCGCTACATGAAAATGAATACGCTTGAGAAGCTGCGCGACTGTCTCGCCAACCTCGAGCCTCGCATCGAGATTCCCGAAGATGTCCGCGCCAAAGCCGAGCACTCGGTGCGCCGGATGCTCGAGCTTTCGAAGTAGAGACGCAGGGTTTCCCGTGACGCGGACGCTCGCGGAGGCTAGTGATGTTGGATGACTAAGTTGAATTTTGCGGACTTGGGCCTCTCGCCCGAGATTTTAAAAGCCGTTGCCGATCTCGGTTTCGAGGAAGCCTCGCCCATCCAGTCCGCTGCGATCCCTGTTTTGCTCGAAGGGCATGATGTCGTGGGCCAGTCCCAGACGGGTTCAGGAAAAACAGCCGCATTTGCCATCCCTGCCATCGAGCTCTGCGTGGCCTCCGACCGATCAGTGCAGGTCTTGATCATGTGCCCAACGCGCGAGTTGGCCACTCAAGTCGCCGATGAGGTTCACAAACTTTCCGCACACAAACGCGGCATGCATGCCGTTCCGATTTACGGCGGCGCTTCCTACGAACGCCAATTTTTCGAACTCAAAAAAGGCGTCCAGATCGTTATTGGAACACCGGGCCGTATCATGGATCACATGGAGCGCGGCACCTTGCAGCTTGGCACGGTCAAGATGGTCGTTCTCGACGAGGCCGATCGCATGCTCGACATGGGCTTCCGCGAGGATATCGAAAAAATCCTCTCCGCAACACCGGATGAACGACAGACCGTTTTCTTTTCTGCGACTGTCTCCAAGCCGATCCGCGACCTGATCGAGCGTCACTCGAACGAGCCGAAATCCGTTAAAATCGAACAAAAGCAGCTCACCGTTCCCGCCATCGAGCAGTGGTATTATGAAGTGCCCCAGCGCATGAAATTCGAGGCGCTCCTTCGCCTCATCGATTTCCATGGCTACAAACTCGGCATCATTTTTTGCAATACCCAACGCATGGTGGACGAGCTTGCCGACGACCTGATCGCGCAGGGATTTTCTGCCGATCGACTTCACGGAGGTATCGCGCAGGCGCAGCGCACGCGTGTGATGAACAAATTCAAGAAGGCGGAATTCGAGTTCCTCGTGGCGACGGATGTCGCCGCGCGCGGCATCGATGTCGACGAACTCGAACTCGTCGTGAACTACGACCTCCCCTACGACTCCGAGGATTATGTGCACCGCATCGGCCGCACTGGGAGAGCAGGCCGCAAGGGCATGGCCGTGACTTTTGTCTCCGGCCGCGACATCTACAAGCTCCAGCACATCGAGCGCTACACCCGCACGAAAATCCTGCGTGGGAAAATTCCTACCGCTGGCGAGGTCGAGGAGCGCCGCGCCGAGGCCATGGTTCAAAAAGTTCGCGAAGTGCTCGATCGCGGCAACCTATCTATGGCTCTCACCGACCGATTGCTCGGGGAAGGCTACAACTCGACCGACATCGCCGCCGCTCTATTTGAACTTCTCGCAGGCCCAGAGGCCGCACCAGAAAAAGAAATCGAAGAACCCCGCAAAAAAGCCGCCCCCTCCCGCTCCGAGCATTTCCAAGATTCCTCGCCGAACCTCCGCCCCGCCTCGCGCGGCATGCAGTGGGTGCGAGTCGGCGCCGGTCGCGAGACCCGCATCTCGCCCCGCGACATCATCGGCCTCCTCGAAGACTCGCTGGGCCTCCCCGCTCGCTCCGTAGGAATCATCGACATCCTTCCGGGTCAATCTTTCGCCCAAGTGCCCCAGCAATTCCTGGATGTCCTCCGCGATGGCCCGCGCCTTATCGAAACAAATTCCGGCGACATTCAGATCTCACTGGCTCCCGTTCAGGATTCGAAAAAAGACTACCAAGCTGGACCCAAGCAGAAGTTCCCGAAGAAATCCAAAGGCCCGAAGTAAACTTTGCATTCCCGTCTGGAGGATCGGAACCTTTCGACTCTGTCTTGAAATACGCAGTCAATGCCTCCATTTTAGTCCCATGAACTCCGAATTCGCACCGATCTTCAAACTCGGTCGGGCCGAGCGCCTTCAGCTTGTCGAAGACATTTGGGATAGCTTGGTTGCAGAAGGTAATGCCGATCCTGTTTCCGACGCGAAGCGCAACGAACTCCGTCGCCGCAAGGAGGCATACGCGCAAAATCCTGCTTCAGGGATCGCGTGGACTGATGTCAAAAAATGCGCGCGCTCCTTGCATGCTTGAAAAAGTTATCTTCACTCCCAGGGCGACGGATGATGTCGCCGAGGCCTACGCTTGGTATGAGGAGCGCGAGCCTGGACTCGGTGAAGATTTCCTACGCTGTGTTGAAGCATGCCTCCTCCTGGTATTAAGAAATCCAAGACTATTTCCATGCGCCTTGGATGATTTCCGGAGGGCTCTCATTCGGCGTTTTCCGTTTGAAATTTTTTACGAACCGACTCCTGAAGGTCTCGTTATTTACTCCGTATTTCATTGCTCCCAAGACCCCGGAAAGTGGCGCAGGAGGCTTGGCTACGATGACTGAACGAGTTTAAAAACGGCCGCCAGTCGCGCCGGAGTTACTCCTGCGAGGGATTCCACCGCATCGGTTGCCATATGCAGGTCTTCCAGCGGATTTGTTGTAGCCACGGCCAGCACGCGCATTCCTGCGCGCAGGGCGGCTTCGATTCCCGCATGAGCGTCCTCGATGACTAGGCAGTCGCCTGCAGGAAGTCCGAGTTTTTCGGCGGCCAGCAGGAAGACATCCGGAGCGGGTTTGCCATTCATCACATCATCCCCGCAGAGCACCGCCTGGAAAAACTCATCCAGGCCGGTCGCGGCAAAAATGGCATTGAGATTTCCCCGTGGCGTGGAAGATCCCACGGCGGCTGGAATTCCCTCCTCGCGCAGGTCGGCAAGAAGCTCCCTCGCGCCGGGTAGGATATGCACGCCGGACTGCTTCACGAGTTCTCGGTAGATTTCTTCTTTCCGGTCTGCCAACTGTTGGACCTCCTCCGCATCCGAAGCCCACTGAAGAATTCCTGGGATGATAACTTGATTCTTTTTCCCGAACCCGAGTTTGAAATGCCCCTCAGGCAGAGGCTTCGAAATTTCCTGTGCAAGGATCTCCCACGAGCGCTCATGCTGCGCCGAGGAATCAATCACCACGCCGTCCCAATCAAAAATTACGCCCTTCATTTGTGGAGTGGAGAAATCTGGTTCATGGGGAGAATCGGTATCCCGCCGAATCGCAATCGGCAAGTTTTCAAACCCAGAGATCTGCGAGCTCAAAAGTGCCTGCGGGCGAATTCGCGGCCCGAGCCCGATTTTAGATAACGCTCGAACGCCGCCGCCTTGGTTTGATCGCGAAAAGCGACAGCGGTTTCAATGGTCCAAGGCTTGAATTTCGAGGTGTGCTAGACCTTGCCCGAGTTGTGTGCGGTGAGGCGTTGTGTGAGATCGGATGTCATGCCGATGTAGTGGCGCTCGGGCGCAACATCGCTTTTGAGAATGTAGACATAGTGAAACATGCGTGAATTTCAAAAGGCTGGCTTGCCAAGCCGTAGTCTCGCAGCGGCGGGTGGGTCCGCCTACGCGGCTGTCGCCGACTCCGGCGTGACAGCCTTCGCTCTTGCTTCGCTGCGAGCGAAGGCTGGAGGCGACGGGAGTCGAACCCGTGTCCTTAAAATGATCTACACAACCTTCTACATGTTTAGACGGTCTTTAATCTCGGAGTGGGCGGGCGAACCGTCACGCTTCCCTCTCCAGAGCGTCCACGAAATCGATTCACCCGGGGTAGCGGTCGCTCCATCCCAGGCCAGCCTGCTGTCGTCGCATTCCGGACCAGCAGGCGTCAGCCGGAATGCGTCGTGGCTCAATTAGGCCGCGAGAGCGAGATCTTCGTAATCTGCATTTATTTGTTTGATCCGATTTTTTACGAGGCCAACGAATCATCCTCGACATGCGGGCCGGGCTTCACACTCAAAGTCGAAACCTTTACGCCCCCTGATGGGACTTTCAAAATACGCGTGGTATTTGAAAATGCAAGCAGCGGCATTTGGCGGATTTGTCTGGGTTTTTTGCTGTGCGCTTTGCGATGGCGGCGGGTAGGTTCAGCGGCTTATGAGTTCGGAGCCTGATACGCAGAAGTCGCTGAAGGAAATGACGCGTGCCATCGCGGACCACGAGGGCGTGGTGAGCGTTCAGCCGGTTCCGGGCACGGCGGCTTTTGAGATTGAATACGACCCCTCCGCGCTCAGTGAGGAGGATTTGCGGCATATTGCGGGAAGTCATGTGCCGGATGTGTCGCTTCAGAAGCGGACGATGCGCCTGGATGGCAGCGCGTGCGAGGCTTGTGCGATCCGTTTGGAGAAAAAGGCCAAAAAAATTCCCGGTGTCCGCAAGGCGACCGCGACCTATATCGGCAAAATCCTGTGCCTGACATTTGATGAAAAGCTTGTGGACGAGCACAGCGTGATGACTGCGCTGCGCGGGTTGGGTGCGGATGTGCGACCCTACGAGCCATTGGCCGAGGCGGAGCAGGGTCTTTGGAGTCGAATCAGGTCGGGATCATTGAATGAGGAGATTTCCGCCGCGCTGGGTTTTGTTTTTTTGATCGCTTCCTTTATTTGCGAGAAATCTCTCGGGAGCGGAGCAGTGGCAACCTTGTCGCTTTATGCGGGAGCCTATATTTTCTGCGGTCAGCAGGGTGTGCGCTCGGCGATCGCATCCCTGCGCGGCGGGGTGCTCGATGTTGATGTGCTGATGGTGCTGGCTGCGATTGGTGCCGGGATTGTTGGGCAACCCTTCGAAGGCGCGCTGTTGTTGTTTCTTTTTGCGTTTTCCAATGTTTTGCAGAGCTACGCGCTGGAGCGCACGCAGCGGGCCATCCACTCGCTGCTGAAGCTGCGGCCTGACAAGGCGCTTGTGAAGCGTGATGGCGGCACGCAGATGGTTCGCGTCGAGGAGTTGAATATCGGCGATGTTGTGGTGCTGCGGCCGGGCGAGCATGTGCCGGTGGATGGAACCGTGGTGGAGGGCGCGAGCCATGTCGATGAATCCAGCCTCACTGGCGAGTCGATGCCGGTCACCAAATCAGTCGGAAACCCGGTTTTTGCCGGCACGCTCAATCAAAGCGGCGGCCTGGAATTTTCCGTCAGCAAGCGCGCGGAGGACTCCACGCTCTCGCGCATGGTCAAGCTCGTTGAGGAGGCGCAGGCCGAGAAGTCAGGCACGCAGAGGTTTCTCGAGCAGGCGGAGCAATACTATGCAACCGGCGTGATTGCCTTCACGGCGCTGGTCTTTGTGGTGCCGTTCTTTTTCATGGGGGAAAAATTCTCGGATGCCTTTTACCGTGCCATGACAGTGATGGTCGTGGCCTCGCCATGCGCGTTGGTCATCAGCACTCCGGCGACCGTGCTCTCGGCGATCGGAGGTGCAGCGCGCCGTGGCATCTTGATCAAAGGCGGCTCGCACCTCGAGCGGACCGCACAAATCGACATCGTGGCTTTCGATAAAACCGGCACGCTTACCGCAGGAAAGCCTGTCGTGACGGAGATGGTCGATGCCAGTGGAGTGCACAAGCTGGACGCCACATTGCCTGCCCAGCTGGAAGAGTTGCTCTCACAGACGGCCGCTCTGGAGGACAAGTCGGAACATCCTCTGGCTCGCGCAATCGTGAAAACCGCTCAAGCCCGTGGCATCAAGCTTCCCGAGGCAAAAGACTTTCAAGCGACAGCTGGCAAGGGGGCAGAGGCATCGATCGGTGGTCGTCGACTGGTGGTCGGCAGCGAGCGTCTCTTTGCGGAACTCGATGCGGTTGGAATGGCTGCCATAGCCGCGCATGCGACATCTCTCGCTGCGAAGGGAAAAACCTGTGTGTGGACTGGGGTTCGCGATGGAGATTCTGTGACGGCCCTTGCCGTTCTGGCTCTCGCCGACACACTGCGACCCGAGGCGTTAAAAATTGTCGGTAGCCTCCATGCTTTGGGAGTGAAAAAAATCGTCATGCTCACGGGTGATCAGAAGGCTGTTGCAGCGGCAATCGCCGAGGAGGCTGGCGTCGATGATGTCATGGCCGAGTTGCTGCCCGAGGGCAAAGTCGTAGCGATTCGTGAATTGAAAAAACAGGGCCGCGTCATGATGGTGGGTGATGGTGTGAACGACGCGCCTGCGCTTGCCACATCTGATATCGGCGTCGCGATGGGAGCTGCTGGAACGGATATCGCGATGGAGACGGCGGATATCGTGCTCATGGGTGACAAACTGGAAAACATTCCAATTCTGCTTGCGACCGCACGCCATGCCAAACGCGTGCTCTGGCAAAATCTCACTTTTGCAGGCTCGGTGATCGTTGTTTTGTTGATTGCCGCTTTTGGAATCAACCTGCCGCTACCGATGGGCGTGGTGGGTCACGAAGGAAGCACGGTGCTGGTTTGTCTGAACGGTCTGCGTCTGCTCATCTACAAACCGAAAATGTGATTGCACGCAGGCGATCCCTGCGGCAATTTTCCGAATATGTCCGACGACAGTCAGTCTCCTCTCCAGAAGCTTGTTGATAAGCTCAGAAACTCACGGGATTTCACGATCTCCCTCCTGCTCCATGTGATTCTTGTGTCGATCTTCGGTGGCGCCGTCCTTTTCGAAGCTGTTCAGGAGCCGCCGGACTTCGAAGGCGGTGGTGAGGGGGGATTTGTGGGCAGCTCCGAGCCTGTCGCGGCTCCTCCTCAGCAAACGCAGGTTTTGCCGCCTACCCAGGACATGTCCGTGATGGCCACCCCGGTGAACAACACGGCGGTCAATGCGATCACGACAACGGCTACATCTCCGATGAATTTCAACATGTCGCAGATGGTCATGGCGCCGCCTGCGCCTGCCGCTCCGACTGCGATGGCAGCTCCGAAGCCTGTTGCGCCCGCTGCAGGTCCGGCTATGCAGATGTCCGCAGCAGACGCCTCGGCGATCAAGGCCTTTACCACAGGGTGGGGCAAGGGCAGTGGCAGTGGAAGCGGCACGCGGAACCGGGAATTTGAGTTTGTTGCCTACATTGGCCAATATGGTGGAGCCAATTCCGGCTGGGATTCCACAATCAGCACCGTTGGCGACACCAAGGGCGTGATCAACAACGGAAGCCTTCCGAACCTCCTTGCCTACATGAGCACCCGCTCGAAGAACAAGGTCCGGACCAACTATGACAAGGTGAAAGCCATCAAGCTCGACTCCCAGGAGCTTTTCTCCGTGAAGCCGCCTTTCATTTTCCTCACTGGCTCGAAGGATTTTCGCCTCACTGATGCCGAGGTGGAAAATCTTCGCAAATATGTCAGGCTTGGTGGGGCGATCTGGGGCGATGCCTCTGTGCCCGGACGCAATTCCCGCTTCGACTTGGCCTTTCGCCGAGAGATGAAGCGAGTCATTCCAGACAAGGACAAGGATTGGGAGGAGTTGCCAAAAAACCATCCGCTTTTTGATGCCCGTCAGGCTTACTTTCCTGAGGTAATCGCGGTGCCGCCTGGCATCAATTTTTACAAAGAGCCGGTCTATGCTCTGAAAATTTATGGGGAGGTTGCCATCATTTACACAGCGAATGATTACGGTGACATGTGGCAGATCGGACTTCTGCCCGATGGCAAAGTCGATACGCGTCGAAATGAAAAAAACCAGCCTGTTGCCCTCAATGAAACGATTTGGAACAACCGAAACATTTACCTTCGTAATATATCAGAAGCTTCCCTCGATGTTTCTTACAAATTCGGCACCAACCTTGTGCTGCACCTGCTGACCCGTTGGGATTCGAAGGTTAAGTCAGCGCCTTCGCTTTAAGGTTAGCGTTCCGCGTTTATTGCTCGGGACTCATGAGTGCGGCGGTGCGGCATTTCAGTTTGAAGAGAAGAGAGCCATCTTCAAACGCTCTGAGATTCTCCGGACTGCTCCGGTCGAAATCTGCAAGGAACATGGCTTCGACCTCTGCGGCGAATTGTTTATCCTGCACGGCGGCAGATAGCTCGAAGTTGAGCATGAAGGACCGGTAGTCCAGGTTTATAGAGCCGACGAGTGCCATGTCATCATCCGCAAGCAGCACCTTCTGGTGCATGAAGCCTTCCTCGTAACGCCAAACCTTCACGCCCGCCTCCCTCAATTTCGGGTAGTATGTGAATGAGGAGAGCCAGGGCAGGGTATGGTCGGCCATGCGGGGAAGGATAATTCGCACATCCACGCCGCGAATCGCTGCGTGGCAGATGGCGTAAAAAAGCGGGCTCGAGGGCACGAAATACGGGCTCGCGATCCACAGGCGGCGGGTTGCGCAGTGAATTGTGGAAAGATAAACGGCCGGGCAGATGCTCCAACTCTCGGCGGGTCCAGAGGCGACGGGAAAGATGCTCGCATTCCCTCCGTGGGCGAGGGAGGGCGAGGGCAGGCGGAGAGGGGCGATTTCGCCAGTCGTGTAGTTCCAATCCTCCAAAAAAGAGAGCTGGAATCCAGCCACGGCCGGGCCTTCGATCCGGAGGTGCGTGTCGCGCCAGGGGCCGAACCGGCGGCTCCAGCCCATGTATTCGTCGCCCACATTCAAACCGCCGAGGAAAGCGACCCGGGAGTCTGTAATGACCAGCTTGCGGTGGTTGCGAAAGTTGATCTGGAAATTCCGGCCAAACTGACGGTTCGTGACGAATGCCTCGACGGCGATACCTTCGCGGCGGAGTTTTTTTGCCCAAGTCGCGGGCAGTTTTTTAGAGCCCACCTGGTCATAGAGCACGCGGCATTGCACTCCTCGCCGTGCTGCGGAGACCAGCTTGTCGGCCAGCGTGCGGCCGAGCCGGTCGTCGTGGATGATGAAAAACTGCACCCAAACGGATTCGCTGGCTTCATCGATGGATTGAAAAATCGAGTCAAAGGTTGCCGCCCCGTCGATGAGGAGCTGAACATGATTCGAACCCGTGGAGGGAAGGCCGGAGAGGTTTTCCGCCATACGGGCAGGTTCGTTGAAAAGGCCCCGGAATGCGGTTTTATAGCCGTCGAGGTGCCTGATAATAGCCTGCAGGGCGTCTTGCAGTGGACCGGCTGGAGAGCTTGGCGCGAGCGTGTAGCCGGCGAAGCGCGACTCGCCAAAAACCAGAAAGAGGGGAATTCCTACGATGGGCAAAACAACCAGCACGCCGGCCCAGGCGATGGCGGACTGGGGAGTCCGGGCGATGAGTATGGCGCGCATGGCCAATGTGATGCCCAAGATCTCCAGTAGAATCGTGAGCGTGGCGTAAACTGGATTGAGAAACGACACGGACTTCTAAAAAGAAAGCTCAGGGCGTTTGTGTCCCGGTATCCTGCGTCCCAGCTTGAGGGGATACCTGCTGCTCCGGCGCAGGCTCTGCGGCGGGTGCGGGTGCGGGTGCGGGTGCGGGTGCGGGTGCGGGTGCGGGTGCGGGTGCGGGTGCGGGTGCGGGTGCGGGTGCGGGTGCGGGTGGGCCTTGAACGAGCCGCAATTCGTTTTGGAGGGTTGCGATATTGTCCGTGAGCTTGCGTGCTTGTTTTTTCAAATGCGTGAGGGGCTCCATGACTTTTGAGAGCAGGAGAATGCCGAATGCCGCAGTGCTGAGGATCAAGAGCGGAATGAGTCCCCAGGCCACCATTTCCAGAAACTCCACTTCGCGGCGGAATTCCTGCATCGAAGCGAACAGGCGGATATCAATCGCCGCAATGAATCCCGAGAGTCCGTTGTCGGTTTTTTCCCGCAAGGCTTTTTGATCCGCTTTGTAGGGTGGGGTTGTTGCAAGCAGCTTGGCGTTGTTTGTGATGATGTCATCAAGTCGGTCGAGGTCTGAAGCAGGAAAAAGCAGGGCCGATCGCTTCAGCTTCTTCAGCATTTCAATAGTTTCTGAAGCCTTGGCGGCGCTCTCCGGCGAGGATGGGATGTTTTGCGCCTGCGCGGAGTCCGGCTCGTTGGAGGATTTCCAGACTGCCCGCGCATCGCGCAAGGCATCGTTCAGGATTTCCCTCGACCTCAGAAGCACGGCCTGATCGACCAGTATGCCGTTTTGGATCGAGTTGTATCGGAGGGCGAGCAAGGCCAATCCTACTTCCAAAATCAATAGAGCCCCAAAGCAGGATAGAAAAAGGGTGCGTATGGCACCGAGATTGATTTTTTTGGATCTGCTATCCGACATGAATACTCAAGAGGAAAGGGTTGATGTTGCGAGAGCGTCCTCAATCGCTTGAAGAATGATTCGCGAGTTGCAGGGCTTGGAAAGAATGGCGTGAACTCCGAGCTCGGACACGGAATTTTTTCCCGAGGATGATCCGAGGCCGCTGGTGCAAATAATTTTCACGGATGGATTTAATTTTTTCAAGGCGGCAATGAGCGCGGGGCCGTCCATGCCGGGCATTGCCATGTCGGTGATCACCAGACTCACATCGCGTTGATGTTGCGAGTAAAGGGCGAATCCTTTCTCTCCATCCTCGGCGGGAATCACCCGGTAGCCGGATTTCTCCAG
>JBILMW010000068.1:0-12855 GCA_044375335.1 Terrimicrobiaceae bacterium
TCCCACACCGCAGGATCCGGCTGCTCCAGGAAATCGCTCAGGGAGCCATCCTTCGTCTGCATGCTCCACTCGCGAATGCGCTCCAGTTCGGCATGCTGCGGAGTGGTAAACAACTCCTTCGACTGCGTCAGTGCGCGGGCCAGGCGCGTCGTGCAGAGATAATTTTGCCGCCCCTTGAGCAATACCGCCTCGAACTCGTCGGGGACGATTTTTTGCACGAGCGGAATGTCCTTGAACATGAGCTGCTCCTGGAGCGCGATCGTATGGGTGCAGATCACTGCCTTGCGCTTCGTCCGCACCGCATGCAATGCCGCCGGCACCAAGTAAGCGAGGGATTTTCCAACGCCTGTGCCTGCTTCGACCACAAGATGCCCGCCCGTCTCGATCGTTCGCGCCACCGCCCCTGCCATGCGCTGCTGCTCGGCGCGGTATTCAAACGATGCAGCGCCCGACAAAATACCGGTCTCCGAGAAAATCTCCTCCACCTCGCGTTGAAACGGCGAAGCCGTGCCAACCTCAAAATCCTCCCGGATCGAAATCATAGCGACATCTTAGAAACCCGTGAAAAGCAATCAAGACCTCCTCTGCAGGCCGAGGCTTGTCCAAGGGCTATTTCCCAACCGAGCGCGTTGTGATCGCTGGAGGCGGCAGGTCTTCAGGGAGGCCGAGCGGTTCGACGGCTTCCTCTTCATCATCCTGTTGCAGCAGCGGCTGTCCTTCTGCATTCATGAGACGGGCCGTGACAAAAACAATGAGGTTTTTCTTGATCTTCTGATCCACATTCGACCGGAAGAGACGCCCTGCCAGCGGAATGTCGCCGAGGATCGGCACCTTGTCGTTCACCTTCTGCACATCCTCGCGAATGAGTCCGCCGAGGGCAACCGTCTGACCATCCCAGATGCTCACGCTGGTGGTTACTTTGCGGACGGAGAAGATTGGCTGGTTGATGACATTCGGAGTGATGACGAAGGGGACGATACCCGAAGGGTTGCCGGCCGCGATCGATGCTGGGTCGTAGCGTGGACCATTGATCGAGCTGCCGTAGTTTACGAATCCATCGAACTCCACAACCTCCGGTGAGAGCGTAAGATCGATTGTGTAATTATCAGGTCCCACCTGCGGTTCGACCTCCAGACTCACGCCGAGATCGCGTTTTTCGAATTCCGATGGGGTCGATGGTGTTACGGCACCGCTTGTGACAACAATGCCAGAAGCAGGCGTGGTGCTTGAGCTTTGGCTGCCTGTTGTAGGTGGCGGAACCTGCGGGGGATTGAACGCGGTTGGGTAGGGGAATTCCCGAATGACTTTGATTGTGGCCTTGAGGCCGCTCTTGGTAGTGACTTTTGGAGCAGACATCAGATCGACGCCTTTTTGTTGGCTGAGGGCACGAATCACCATTTGGAATTGGGGATTCGTGAAGACACCTGCTATTCCAAAAACACCTGGGGAAGCCACATTCGTTCCCTGGGGTATTCCACCAATTAAGGCGTTCAGACTGTTTGCAGTGATAGCCGAGTTGTAGCTTGTTCCAATGCCATTACGGTTTCCCGCCGTCAGCGGATTTGCTCCCACATTTCCAAATGGGTAGTTTGCATAGTATTGGGAGGAAAGCTCTTGAGCGCCCGCGCGAGTTCCGCCATCACCGTAAACCCCACCACCGATCGCGAAGGGACCAACGAGCCAGTCGAATCCCAATTCATTTAAGTTGTTTTGGGAAACTTCGACAAATTTGGATTCGATTTCTACCTGAGTCGGAGCCACGCCTGTTGCGCTTTCTACGATCATATCAATAAGATCTACCATAGCCTGGGTATTTCTTACGATGAGCTTGCTACCTGATGGGATATAAACGGCTGAAGCGCCTTTCGGAAAAGTAACCTCCTGACTAGCAAAAAAACTTTGGGCATTCCGGCTTCCAGTGATGCGTTTGTTGGGATCCTGTGTCGCCTGACCTCCGGGGAGTGGGCCGGAAGGAACGCTTTCATCAACCGAGATAGGAATGAACCCGGGCGGCACGCGGTATTCTTTGGTCACCAATTCCTCTGTATTCTCCGAGGAAGGAATGATGGAAACTGCGAAGGGCTCTATTTTGTATTTAAGCCCTGGCTTAAACTTCCCAGGCTCATTTGGGTCATCAATCAAGGCCACTTCGGTGAGATACCGTATTACTTCAACCAAAGGAAGATTTCGCAATGAAAGGGAAATCTTGGTATCTTCCGTGACTCCGTTTTCTGTGGGAGTAGTCTCTGCAGCTTGATCATCGGTAGGAGCGTCCTGAGACGTCTGGGAAGCCAGCTTCAGAACGATATTGACGCCCTTTTTCTTGGGATCATCCGTGCTGTTATCGAGTTGGCGGCTTTTTTGTTTGAGAAAATCCACGACTTCGCGGATCGAGGCGTCCTCAAGATCCATCTTGTCGATGATGATTTTATTGAGTTTGTTGTTGATCGCATCCTTTGATCCAGCGGCGGTGTTGATTCCGAAGGAGGATCCGTCCGTATCGCGTCCGGTCGGCGTCATTTTCCGAACCGGGCGCTCCCACGCACGATCGGTGAGCCAGAGCATGCGACTGCGGGTTTCATTATAGGCGCTCTCGTAGTAGGTCTTGCGCTGTTTGTTCACCATCTCCATGCCATTTCTGGCGGCGGTGCTGTAGGGGTCTAGGTTTAAAACTTGCTCGTAGCGTTTGAGCGCAAGATCATTGCGGCCCGTGGCGTAATATCCTTCGGCTTGATTGAGCAAGGTCTTCACCTCCTCGCGCTTGGAGGCGAAGGCGGGAGTGGTCGTGCGATTGTAGTAGCCTGGTTGCTCCAAGTTGGCCAGCATCTGCATGGCTGGCTTGTAGGTGGGATTGAATTCTGGCGATAGGATTGTTTTGGCTGTATTTTCCGCATCTTGATACCGCCCGTTGCTGATGAGCCAATTTGCGTAGTCGATCCCTGTTTTGCTGAACTCTGAAACGAGGGAGGCACGCTGTTTTTGCGTTGCCACTCCTGATCGGGTGATTTGGAGTGCTTGGAGATAATTGGAATACGCGCCTTCGAGATTCTTATCTGCCAGGTCGCGACGGGCGATGGCGATGAGTTGTTCCGCCTGCTTGGCTTCCTCTTGCCGTTTCAAGATTTCGCGTTCGGAGATGGCTACCAAATCCGTTTCTGCTCGCATTGGAGTGCAAACAGAAAAAATGGAAAGCACAATGCTCAAACCTGCGCTCAAATGGCAAAATCTAGGATTCAAATGGCTTGTTGGGAGTGAAAAAGTCATTTTAAAGCTTTATTGGGGTAGCGGAGCTGAAAGGACATCTGTTGGAATGGCATCGCTCAACATGGCATTGACATCCACCTCCGGTAGAAGTTGGTCATCTTCGTCTGCTTCGATAATGGGTTGGCCGGCAGGGTCCAGCAGGCCAGCGGTCACAAACATCAGCAAATTTCGTTTGATGTGCTGATCCACATTTGTCCGGAAGAGTCTTCCCGCAAGAGGGATATCCCCTAAAATTGGAACCTTGTCTTGAACTTTTTGCACATCCTCGCGCATGAGGCCGCCCATTACAACGGTTTGTCCATCGTAAACAGATACTTGGGTTTCGACTTCCCGCGTCGAGAAAACAGGTTGGTTGATGGTGTTCGGCGTGGCTTCAAAGGTGGTGGAGGGAAGGGCCAAAAGTGGAGTGCTGTATTGAACCGAGGCGTAAATCGGGCTTCCATAGTTGATAAACCCATCAAATTCAATCACACGAGGAGCCAATCGCAGCTCAATAGTGTAGGAGTCCGCTGCCACGGTCGGCTCAACCTCCAAAGTGATGCCTGTATTTTTGGTATCCCACGCGCTGGGCGAGTTGGGAACGACCGGTGCATAGGTTGATCCAGTGGTGGCAGAAAGTTGAGGCGGATCAAATTGGCTGGGGTAGCGGAACTCGCGGACGATTTCGATTTTTGCAGTGCTGCCGCTTTTTGTCGTGACTTTTGGAGCACTGACGAGGTCTATCCCCTTCTTTTGACTCAAAGCGCGGAGGACGACTTGGAATTGAGGGTTTGTGAACACACCAGCCACACTGAGCACGCCGGGCGCTGTGCCGGTAGGGGAGCCAAGGAGAACGGCATCCACCGCGTTCAAGCTGATGCCTGTGGTTCCACCACGGTTGCCAGCTGTCATAGGGCCGGAGGTTGCGGAGTTGGCGCCGACAGGAAGGTTGTTGGCTGGGTTGACCAGTGGGTATCCGCTGCTGTTGATGGATCTTCCGAGGCCGATTGTGCCGCCGCTACCATACACGCCGGAACCTCCGGCAAGGGCGAACTGGCCAAGCAGCCAGTCAAAGCCGAGTTCGTTGAGGTTGTTTTGAGAGACTTCCAGAAACTTCGCTTCGATTTCAACCTGTGTTGGCCTGGTGGCAATCGATGTGTCCACAAGAGCATCAATAAGCTCCAAGTTGGGCTGGGTGTTTCTTACAATGAGACGGCTAGTAAGCGAAATGTAGTTCGCGCTGGCACCCTCCGGAAATTCGACACCTTGAGTTTCAAGAAAATCTTTTGCTATAGACCGTGCGGCAATGACCGATTGGGAACCGGCAGCCACACCACTAATCGGTGGAGGCGCGCTTCCAGGCAATGCTGTGATGAAGCCCGGCGGCACTTTGTATTCCTTGGTATACATTACCTCTGTATTATCTGTTCCTGGCACGACGAGAACGGCGCCGGTCTCGATTTTGATCTTGAGATTGGCCGCCTCGGTCACATAGCGCAGAGCTTCGCGAAGCGGGACGTCTGTAAGTGAGAGGGTGATCTGATTGGATGCCTCGGACGAGTTGGGTGGGAGCTTGAGAACGATGTTGATGCCTTTATTGTCTGATTCTCCGGTATCCAGATCGGCGGCGCGCTTTTTGATGAATTGGAGGGCTTCTTTAATGGAAGAATCTGTGAAATCGATGCGCGGAATGATAATCTTGTCGAGCTTGTTGTTGATGGCCTGGCTGCCTTTACTGTCTATTTGCGGCTGCTCGACGATGGCTGTCGGACCGTCGGTGAATTTCCGGACTGGAAGCTCCCAGGCTTTGTCCACAGCAGTGAGCATGGCGCCGCGTGTTTCGCTGTAGGCGGCATCGGCGTATTCTTGGCGTGCCACATTGATTTTTTCCATTAACCGCCGCGCGGCGATGTTGTATTTGTCGATGTTTAGGGCTTGCTCGCAGCGCTTGAAGGCGATATCGTATCGCCCGGTCGCATAGTAGCCTTCCCCCTCTTGGATGAGGCGTTTCACCTCTTCAATGTTCGCCACATGGCGAGGCGTGATCGTTCCTCGATCGGGAAAACCCTGCGGGTCCATGAGCTGGGAGCGGAGGGCTTTAGCTGGGCCGTAATTCGGATCGTAACGGTTCTCGAGGACCACTTCCACGGTGGTGCGGGCATCCGCATAACGACCTTCGGAAACCCTCTGGCGCGCAAGCAGAACAGCGGCGTTGCAAAACCCGCCAAGCGCTTGCTTGCGGAGGTCGGAAGAAGCTTCGCCGCCCTGCGGGAGGGTATCCACCGCGCTTTTAAACAGAGCGTATGCTGACTCGTAATCGTCATCAGCTACAGCTGCATTTCCTTTTTGAACCAGTTCCGCACAATAAGCGCTCTTTTGCTCAAGAACCTGGATGTGCGACTCCACGGCGCCTTGGACGCCTGGATATTGCGCTTGGAGAGCGGTTGGCGTGAGGCTGGCGAGAAGGAAAACAGGAAACCAGAGTGAGAGTTTTGTCATTTCAAGTCAGGGAGATGAGCTTTCAGCCGAGGTGACGGAGAAAATTTCGCCTGTGGAAACATCTCGTATTTCAGCTTTGGTGGGTGTGATGTCAATCAGTTTGAACTTGCGAGTATCTGGCGGGATGTCGAACTCATCGCCTGTTTTGTGAGTGAAATCCGCATCCCCAGGCGTGAGGAGGTTGCGGAAGGTTCCGAACGAGGTCGGGTCGTTGGTTTCTTTGTTGAATATGAGAACAATTGAGTCGCCGGTCTCGGTGTTTTGGACGGTGAGTTCGGAGAGGTCGCCTGAGGCGTTGACTCCATTAGGGCCGGGTTTGGCCTCGTATTTCAGAATTTTATATGGCGCTCCTTCGATTTGTTCGCCGATTTTGCGGTATTGGCTGCGGGCGCTTCCTTTCAAATCTTTCAGGTTGATCTGAAATTCCTTGCCCTCTCCCGAGGGGTCACCCTTGAACTCCAATCGGAAGGGAACAGGCTCGAAGCCAACGAGCTTAAGCTTGTTAAATGATGCTGGAGCGTCTTTGGGGTCGTTCGGACTGGTTTTTTTTTCGAATTCCTCAAGGTTGCTGAACCCGTCGCCGTCGGAGTCTTTTTCCTTGATGTTCATGTCCGTGTAATCAAGGCCGTTGGCGAGCAGCCAGTCGTTGGTGAGTGGTGGATGGAGTTGGTCGCTGCCTTCTGCCAGGGGGTCGATGAGTTTGCCATCCTTGAGCAAGTAGCGGCGGGAAACGAGCAGGGAACCGCGCTCGGCGGAGCCTGCGGGAAGGTCAGTGGGGGCTTTCCACTTGGATGGAGAGTCCGCGAGGGCAGTTGCTTGACGGATGGCATCAAGATTTACAGGCGGAATCGCGTTGTCCTTGGGGGCGGTGAGGCCTGCCTGGACGGCTTCTGGCTCCATGCGGCTCATTGCGATCCATGCGGCGTTGGACACCAGCAAGAGCGTGGCAAAGGCGAGAATGAGAATATCGTATTTTTCTTTAACCCAATTCATAGACTTCACTTGGGCGGAGGGTTTGTCTTCGGCTGGTCCGATGTTTTGGTTTCCCAGTCGGGAAAGTCGAGGATTTCAATGGTCAGGCTGGCGATGACGGATTCGCGGCCAAGGACGGCTTGAATGGTTTCGGGTGCGCTTGCGGAAGCGCCAGGTGTTGGAATGCCTTCCGTCGGCGAAGAGTCGCCGGATTGGCTGCGAAGGGGCGGTTGTGGACTTGTGTTGTCCATCGTGAGCGAGCGAATGAGAAGAAATTCGTCCGCGTCTTGGATCATGTTAATGGCGGTGAGGAGCTTTTCCTGAGGGGAGGTGAAGGTGATCGTGAAAGTTTTGGTGGAAATGGAAGGGGCTTTTGGCGCTGGTGTGACACTGGGTTTGGCGGCTGGTGCTGGTGTGGGAGTCGCGGCTGGAGTCGGGATTTCCTGTCTTTTAAGGGAGGCGATGGCCCCGATTTTGAGATCGACGATTTCATCCGTGAGTCGGCGGATGATGCGGAATTCCCGATTCAGCTCTCCGACTTCCTGCTGGGATGGCGGTGTGGCTTGGTATTCATCGAAGCCGTAGAAAAAGTTTTCTGGAAGCGTGACGCCTTTTTCGAGCGCCTTTTTCCTCAATTCGTCCACTGCCTTGCGGAGGTCATCCTGGAATTCCTGAGGGTTGATGGGGGCGAGCGGTTCCTCCATCGCAGCCAGTGCGGTGCGATACTTGGCGATTTCCTCACGGTATTCCTTCAGGCTTGACTGGACGGCCTTGAGGTTGATTTCGGTCGGGAAGGGCTTTTGGTTTTGGAATTGCTTCAGTTTTTGCAGTTGCGAATCGAGATTCGCCTGTGCCTCGTCGCGACGCGCTTGGGCATCTACCGCCAAATACGAGGTGGCACCTGTGCCTATGACGGCCAGCAGGATGATCACTACGGCTATGGGGTTTTGTTTGAACCAGTTCATGGCAGGATGAGCGGTTGCTTGAGCGGCAGCACGAGCGTGTAGCCGTAGGCCCACGCTTCGCCTGTCGGCGTTGTGCGGCGGGTAATGATTTGCGAGGGATCCTCGCCGATTGCAAAGACGGCGGAAGGTTTGAGATTGTTGAAAAACTTGTCGATCACTCCGGCCCCCTCGCCATTCGGCGGGTTGTCGAGGTAGAGGCCGTTGATTTCGATGGCTGTGATAGCTCTTGGGGCTATGGCTGGCGTGGTTGGCTTCGGCGGGGCTTTTACCCCGGGGGCGGGTGTTGGTTCGGGAGTGGCGATGGTGCCTTCTATCGGCTTGATTTGAGTAATCCAAATGAAGCGTTGTGGGATCGTGGCGGCAAGTTCCTCCATGATAGAGGCCCACACGGAACGCTCGGCGGCTACTGCGAGGAAGGGGGCTGCTTCGGCGACGAGTTTGTCGCGTTCCGCAAGCGTGGAGGTGATGCCCTTGGAGAGACTATCGAGGCGGGCGACTTCAGCCGTTTGCTGTTGGACCCTCTCGCTAATGCGGAGCGCGGATTCGTCGAGATCAAGCCAGCAGAGGGCGGGTGTAATAATGAAAAATAGCGCCGCGATGGCTAAGGCTGGAACCCGCTTCGCGAAACGCTGGGCCTGCTTGACACTGGGAGGCGTGAGATTGATCTCGATGGGGCAATTTTTTAGGGAACGTAGCGCACACCCGACCAGTTCACCAAGGCCCGAAGCGCAGTGAGCGGTGCCGTGCGGAAGGGCATCAGGAGCAGCCTCCACATTGCGCAGGGGATTGAAATACTCCACCGGCGCCTGAAGTTTTTCTGCAAAAAATTCCGTCATGTAGGGCAGGCCCGTTCCGCCGCCGCAGATGAGAACCCGCATCGGGGTGGTGCCGCCTTGGGTGGTGCGATAGAAATTGATCGAACGGGCGATTTCCGCGTGGAGGCGGGTCATCGTATTGCGGGTGACCTTGGCGAGGCGGGCTTCGGTGGGGTCTTCGGATTCAGCATAAGCTCCGCCGAGTCCCACGGAGGCTTTCTCGAGTTTGAGTTTTTCAGCGACCGTTATTTCCTGCGTAAATTCCTTGGCGATCGCCGCGCTGATGGTATTGCCCCCGATGGGTATGCTGCGACTGAAGAGGCGGTTGTCTTCGATGAAGACGAGGTTCGTCGTGCGGGCCCCAAGATCCAGCAGGAGCGAGCAGGCTTTGGCATCGGCATAGTTGTAGCGGAAGGAGTTGAAAAGAGCGGTCGGTGCGAAGTCGATTTTAGCCGAAGCGATGCCTCCCTTGCCCACAGCATCGACGACTTCGTTGAGCTGATCCGCCTTCATGGCCACGATCGCGACATCCCATGTTTCGCCACGGCGGTCGCCCATGATCTGATAATCCCAGACAACCTCATCGATCGGAAACGGCACATTCTGCTGGGCCTCGAATCCGATAATCGACTCGACATCGTTGGCCGTGGCGCCGGGCAGTTTCACAAAACGCGAGAAGACGGTTTGCGAGGGCAGGCAAAGATGGGTTTTGGCGTTTTTCGGAGCCTTGAGCGCAGCGCGGAGTTCCGCCGCGACAGATTCGATCTGGCTGTTGCGCGTGGCGTCGGCTGCGGGATCGACGATGAGTTCGGATGTTTTGAGTGCGACGAGCTTCAATCCGCCTGCAGGCAATTCCTGAAACTCCGCCATGCTCACGGTCTGCATGCCGAGGTTGAGAGCGAAAATGCGTGCTGGTCGGGCCATCGTCAGAATCGGATCAGTTTGCGGCCTTGGGTTTCGAGGGCAGGTAATAATCCCAAGCGAGCGGCGCGAAGGGAGTCTGGCTCTTTTCCAGAACGCGGCCGGTCACTTTGGTCATCCCGGATTCGGATTCCCACCAGCCTTTGCCTTGCTTGGCGACTTCAGCGCTCTTAAACGAAGAAATGGCAACCACGCCGGTGGAATCTGAAATGGTGACGCCCGCATCAATGATGGCTTGCTGAATATTGATCGGTGCCTTGCCGTCAAAATAACGAGCGAGGGTCTGGGGAGCTACGAAGGCGGCGACATGGAGCCCTTTGCCGTAGGGCACATCGGAAATCGTAGTGCTGCCTGTGAGAAGGGTGGGTTGCTTGTCCTCACTGATAGCGGAATTGTTGAGGAGTATGTAGAAATTCACCGTCAGGTCATCGGAGAACTTCGGCGCCTCCTTCGACACCTCGTCCCGCTCGAAATTCACATCCACCTCAAGCCATGGAGTCGGGCGCGCCGCTCCGGGCTGTTGCTTGCGGTAGGTGCCGGCCGAAATTTGCGGCGTGTCAACGAGCGCAGGTTCGATTTTTTTGATGGTGAATTCCGACTTGACCTGGGCTTGGGCTGAAATGCCGCAAAGGGCAAGGAACAACGCAGGAAGGATTGTCGCGGGGAACAAACTTTTTCTCATGGTGAGTATGTTATTCGGATATGGGATTTTAGTAAATCTCAAACGCGGCCACGGAAAAACTCGATGGTCTCGCGAATACCTTTGTCGAAGTCAACCTTCGGCTCCCAGCCGAGGATCGTCTTGGCGCGGGTGATGTCGGGTTGCCGCACTTTAGGGTCATCCACTGGGAGCGGCTTGTGCTCGATCTGGCAGGCTGCGCCAGTGATGCGCAGGATTTCCTCGGCGAATTGACGAATCGTCATCTCACGCGGATTGCCGATGTTCACAGGCTCGTGGAAATCACTCATCATCAAGCGGAAAATTCCATCAATGAGATCCGAAACATAGCAGAAACTGCGGGTCTGGGATCCATCGCCGAAGATCGTAAGAGGCTGACCAGTTAACGCTTGACCGATGAAAGCCGGCACAACGCGTCCGTCATCAAGGCGCATGCGTGGACCGTAAGTATTGAAAATACGAACGATATGCGTATTCATGCCGTGATAGCGGTGGTAGGCCATGGTGATGGCTTCCGCAAAACGCTTGGCTTCATCGTAAACGCCACGTGGCCCGATGGGGTTTACATTGCCCCAATAGTCTTCGGTCTGCGGATGGATGAGCGGATCGCCGTAGCACTCGGAGGTCGAGGCGAGGATGAAAGCCGCGCCCTTATCCTTGGCCAGACCGAGCGCATTGTGCGTTCCGAGCGAGCCGACTTTCAGTGTCGGGATCGGAATGCGCAGATAGTCGATCGGGCTGGCCGGACTCGCGAAATGCCAGACATAATCGACTTTACCCGGGATGTAGATGAAGTCGGTGACATCGTGGCAGATGAATTTGTAGTTCTTATTCCCGGCGAGATGCTCGATGTTTGCGACATTGCCCGTGATGAGGCTATCGATCGCGATGACGCGATGGCCCTCGGCGAGCAAGCGGTCGGTGAGGTGTGAGCCCAAAAAGCCCGCGCCGCCTGTGATGACGCTGATGGGTTGTGAGGTGGTCTCGGCCATAGGAATGAGAGGTTGTTAGTTCGAGTAGGAAGCTTGGGTGCCTTTGAGATTGCGCTTTTTGATCCAAGGCATGAGGCCACGCAGACGCTCGCCGGTCTTCTCGATGCCATGTTTCTCGCCTTCCTTAAGAAGTGCGTTGTAGCGCTTGTAGCCGCCCTCGTATTCTTTGATCCATTCCTTGGCGAACTTGCCAGTCTGAATGTCTTTGAGCGCTGCTTTCATGCGCTTCTTCACAGAGGAGTCGATGATTTTTGGTCCCACGGCAACATCGCCCCACTTGGCGGTTTCGCTGATCGAGAAACGCATGCCGGCGATACCGGATTCGTTCATGAGATCGACGATGAGCTTCAGCTCGTGGAGGCACTCGAAGTAGGCCATCTCGGGCGAGTAGCCAGCCTCGACGAGGGTTTCGAATCCGGCTTGAACGAGGGCGGAGGCACCGCCGCAGAGGACGGTCTGCTCGCCGAAGAGATCGGTCTCGGTCTCTTCTTTGAATGAGGTCTCAATCACGCCACCGCGTGTGCCGCCGATGCCCTTGGCCCAGGTGAGGGCGATCTTTTTCGCATCCTTGCCGGGGTTTTGGTAAACGGCGATGAGGGTTGGAACGCCTTTGCCCTCGGTGTATTGGCGACGAACGATATGGCCCGGGCCTTTTGGAGCGACCATGATCACATTCACGTTCTTCGGCGGAACGATGGTCTTGTAATGAATGCTGAAGCCGTGGCTGAAAACGAGGGTCTTGCCGGGAGCGAGGTTCGGCTCGATGTCGGCTTTGTAGGCGGCGGGTTGCTTGGTGTCGGGAATGGCAACCATGATCACATCCGCGCGGCGCACGGCCTCGGCGGTGTCAAAAACCTCGAAACCTTGGGCAGCAGCGACGGCGCGGCTCTTGGATTTGGGATAAAGACCGATGATGACCTTGCATCCGCTCTCTTTGAGGTTCAGAGCGTGGGCGTGACCTTGGGAACCGAAGCCGAGGACCGCGAGGGTTTTTCCTTTGAAAAATTTGAGGTCGGCGTCTTTGTCGGTGAGGATTTTGGCTGGCATGGTTGTTTGGTTTTTTAGTGTAGGGTTGAGTGTCGGGTGGGGTTAGTTTGTGCGGGCGAGGGCGATCTTGCCGGTGCGGGTCAGGTCGCTTATGCCGAAGCTTTCCATGAGGCTGAGAAATTTGTTGATCTTGTTCTCCGTGCCGGTGACTTCGATGGCAAGCTTCTCGGGTTGGACATCGATGATCTTCGCACGGAAAATGTCGCAGATTTGCATCACCTCTGCGCGGGTCTTCGAGGTGGCATTGACGCGCAGCAGCACGAGCTCGCGGTCCACATACTCCTCGTCGCGGAAGTCCTGGACATCGATCACATCCACGAGCTTTTCCAGCTGTTTGGTGACCTGCTCAAGAACCTTGTCGTCGCCTCGCACCACAATCGTCATGCGGGACGCCGAGGCATCCAGTGTGGGACCGACATTGAGAGTGTCGATATTGAACCCGCGACCGCTGAACATCCCCGCCACGCGGGTCAGCACGCCGAATTTGTTCTCAACGAGAATCGATATGGTATGACGCATGAAATGTGAAAAGAGCGTGGATACTGGGTGAGCGCGGCGGGCGCGTCAATCCTTTCTGCGAATCCGAGCAGCTCCGCCCAGGGCGTTTGGTTTGAGAGCCTGGTGAGCTTATGAAATGAGGGTAGAAGAAAAAGATAGACAAATGAGCACGAAAAAGTTGAGCTACGATGGTGAAAAAGAATTCAACACATTGCGGGGATGTT
>JBILMW010000214.1:0-3645 GCA_044375335.1 Terrimicrobiaceae bacterium
TCGGCTTTCGAGCATGGGACACGCGATTCGGTCGCATCGGCGTCTGTGTTTGCTGGGATCAATGGTATCCCGAGGCTGCCCGCCTCACAGCTCTTCAGGGAGCGCAAATCCTTTTCTATCCAACCGCGATCGGTTGGCATCCGAAAGAAAAAGAAAAATACGGCCGCCGCCAGCATTCCTCTTGGGAGACCGTTCAACGCGGCCATGCCATAGCCAACGGATGCTATGTCTTCGCTCCAAACCGCGTTGGACACGAGGCTCCAGATGGTGGCGACGGCATCGAATTCTGGGGACAAAGCTTCGCCGCAGACCCTTCGGGGGAGATCATTGCGAAGGCCTCTTGCGACAAGGACGAAGTGCTCGTGGTGGAGGTTGATCTCGAGAGCGTGGACACCCAACGCACCCACTGGCCGTTCCTGCGCGACCGCCGCATCGATAGCTACGGAGACATCACTCGCCGGTTCATTGATTGACCGGATATGCGTGTCACCTCAGCTGAATTCTTGCAGAGCAGTCCAGGCTTGGAGGCTTGCCCTGCGGATGATGTTCCGGAGTTCGCCTTCATCGGTCGTTCCAATGTGGGCAAGTCCTCTTTGTTGAATCTCCTCACCGGAAAACAGGGGCTCGCCCGTGTGTCGCAGACTCCCGGTTGCACACAGCTCATCAATTTTTTTAAAATCAACGGAACTTTTCGCATGGTGGATCTGCCCGGCTACGGCTACGCCAAGGTGCCGAAAGGCCACCGCGTCGCGTTTCAGGATATCATCGCCGGCTACATCGCGGACCGGTCGAACCTGCGCCGTGTCTTCGTCTTGGTTGATTCGCGCCACGAACCTCAGAAAATCGATCTCGAATTTCTCGAGTGGCTCGGCGAGGTCGATCGCCCGTTTTCTGTGGTCTTCACCAAAATCGACAAGCTTAAGCCATCGCATGTGAAAAAAAACACGGAGGCTTTCCTGGAGGCGCTCGCAGCCGTCCATGCTGGAACCCATGATGTGTTTCTGACCTCATCGAAAACCCGCGATGGCAAGCGGGAGATCCTCGGATCCATCGGCGCTCTACTGGATGCCGCCGCCTGATCCTGTCTGCCCGCTGCATGTCGAAAAAAAGTTTCCGGTATCGACAGAGACCCTTCGAGTGTGGAATGGGGTAGGGGATATGGCTGTTGATGCGATTCTTTTTGACCTAGATGACACACTGATTGTGGACGAGGCGGTTTCCAAGGAGGCCTTGGCCTCTACGGCTCAACTGGCTTCCAAACTTGCTGGTATCGAAACCTCGGCTTTTCTGGCGGATGCCAAAAAGTATGGCTCCGAGTTTTGGCGTCAGGGTCCGTGCTACGACTATGTGAAATCTATTGGCATTAGTTTTCATGAATGCCTTTGGGGACACTTTGAAGGTGACAAACCCGAGTTGAACAAACTGCGCGACTGGTCGCGGACCTACCGGGTGGCCGTCTTCAGTGCGGTTCTCCGGGCGCAGGATGTCTCAGATGAAGACGCTGCCGAAAAACTCGCGGCTCACTTCAGTTCCCAACGGCGCCAGTTGGCTCGTCTCATGCCTGACGCTGTCGAGACGCTCGTCCGTCTCAAGAAATCCCACAAGGTCGCCCTTCTCACAAATGGAGCGCCGGATTTGCAGCGGGAAAAAATCGCAGCATCAGGACTCGGTGGCTACTTCGATGCGATTGCGGTCTCCGGGGAACATGGCATCGGGAAGCCGCGTCCTGAAATTTTTCAGATCCTGCTCGGCGAGCTCGGCGTCTCGGCCGACCGCGCTGTGATGGTGGGCAATAGTCTGGAGCGTGACATCGCAGGCGCGCTCAATGCCCAACTGGCCGCCGCAGTCTGGCTGCAGGTGCCGGGTTCCGAGGAACACGCGGCGGTGAAGCCCCATCACACGATTCGCGGCTTGCATGAAATTCCTGCTCTCGTGGCGGGAATTTGACCTGGTCTCACACCTGCTTGGTGCGGGAGGGTAGGTGCTCGGTGCAGTATTCCTTGCCATCCGCTGAGACGCGGAATTCGGCATCCGGATTTGAGACCTCGGTGATTTTGCATACTTCGCAAATATGGATCGTCTGCTCGCTGTGCAGCGCCTTTTCAAAGCGCTTGCGGCGCTCGCCGGTTCGCACGGATTCCGCGCGGTTTTTCAGGAATGCCGGAGCGAAAAACAGCAGATAGTTACCCAGGCACATGACGACCATCATTTTCATGTCCAATGGTCCGAAGAGTAGGTAGCCGGCTGGAACGATCAGGCTGAACAAGGCCACCCATTTCATTTTTACCGGGATGATCATAAACAGCATGATCTCGAAATTCGGTGCCAGTGTTGCCGCTGCCAGAAACAGTGAGAGGTTCAGAAAAAAGTTGCCGCCTGCGGCTCCGAAAAGAAGCGCCGAAATGATGCAGAACGCCATGCCGATAAAATAATAGGCGTTCAAGCGGAAGGCTCCCCAGCTTTCCTCCAGCATGTCGCCAAGCCACCAGGTGAAAATCAGGTAAAAAAGGATCCAGAAGAAACTCATCGTCTCCGGAATGAAAATCCATGTGACCGCGCGCCAGATTTCTCCGTTTTTAAAAGCGATGGGATCGAGTTGGAGGGCTTGGATGTAGTCCGGTTGAAGCGTCAGCAGGATGAAGACCAGCGCGTTCAAAGCCACGACATAGCGGATGAGGCCGGGAATCGCAAAGCGGCCGAGTGTTTTTTCGAGACGATCGAGAATTGTCATGTGAAGACCACAGAATCCTCGGCTGCAAGGGGGCTTGTAAAGTATGGAGAGTTTTTTCTTATGCCTGCGATTGGTGAAAATGCCTTTTCTTCGGGATTGGGACTCGGAATAATTCCGGCTTCATATCTTCACCATGCCAAAGTCCCAACCCAACATGCGCCCGTATTCCTCAGCCGTTTTCGATGGTCTCAACCGGGCGCCGAGCCGTGCCATGCTCTACCCCGTCGGATACAAGGAGAGTGATTTTTCGAAACCCCAGGTTGGCATTGCTTCGACATGGAGCATGGTCACTCCCTGCAATATGCACATCGACCAACTTGCCCGTGAAGCCGCACTGGGAGTCGATGCAGCGGGAGGCAAGGGAACGATTTTCAATACCATCACGATCTCGGATGGCATCTCGATGGGCACCGAGGGGATGAAATACTCGCTCGTGTCGCGCGAGGTCATCGCTGACTCCATCGAGACGGTCGTGGGATGTCAGGGCTTCGACGGATTTGTGGCCATCGGCGGCTGCGACAAAAATATGCCGGCGTGCATCATGTCGATCGTTCGCATGAACCGTGCAGCGGTCTTTGTTTATGGCGGAACAATCCTGCCCGGTTGCCTCTCCAAGCGGCAACTGGATGTCGTCTCCGTCTTCGAAGCTGTCGGTCAGTGCGCCGCCAATAAAATCACCAAAAAAGAACTGCACGATGTGGAGTCCAATGCCATCCCCGGCGCAGGCTCCTGTGGCGGAATGTATACAGCCAATACCATGGCCTCCGCGATCGAGGCGATGGGCTTTAGTCTTCCAAACAGCTCGGCGCAAAACGCCGTCTCGCCCCAGAAAAACGCGGATTGCCGGAACGCCGGCGCTGCAGTCCTGAACATGCTCAAGCGCGGCATCCTGCCCTCGGATATCATCTCCAAGG
>JBILMW010000273.1:0-12833 GCA_044375335.1 Terrimicrobiaceae bacterium
CTGGTCATTTACGCACTGGTCAACTACCTCGGCTTTTTGCACTACGAGCGGCGCGACTTTTCGCGGTCGCAAAAGTTCTCTCTCGCGGGCCAGACCCGCGCTGTCCTGAAAGAATTCAAAAAACCTTTGGAGATCATCATCGTTTCCTCACCCACCTTTCTTTCGCCAGTGAGCCAAATTTTCGGAGACCTCCGGAGCCTCATGAACGAGGTGCTCTTCAACAAGCGAACCGGCCTGCGTGTGGAGTATGTGGACCCCACGCGGAATCTTTCCCGCATCCAGGATTTGCAGGCGAAATACAAGCTCACGAGCTTGGACAACCTGATCATTCTCGACTACGAAGGCCGCCACCGTCTCTTGAACATCGCAGAGATGGGAGACTTCGACCTCACTCCCCTCGCCCAAGGCGGGCAACCGGTCCTTCTTGCCTTCAGGGGGGAGCAAGTGCTCACCAGCGCTCTTGTGGCATTGTTGAAGCCTGAGTCCGAGGTTGTTTATTTTCTGACTGGTCATGGCGAACCGAACCCTGCGACAGACCTCTCAAACCTCTCCGAGGCCATCAGCCAACAGAACGCTGTCGTCAAATCCCTCTCCCTGTCATCCACCGACACCATACCCTCCGATGCCTCCGCGCTGGTTCTCGTGGCACCGAAATCTGACCTCGATGAGCGGGAAATGGCCGTCATCAGTGCCTGGCAGCGGAATGGGGGCAAAATGCTCGTCCTTCTCGACCCGAACAGCTCCACTCCACGCCTACATTCTCTCCTCGCAAATTCAGGCATCACCCCGCGCGACGACCGTGTGCTGAGATTGATCCAACTTCCCATGGCCACCGGAATCCTTCGCGATGTGACGGCCCATGTTTTGCCAAATGCCGAAGTAACCCGCCGCCTTGAGGGGATGAACATCCTTTTCCCCGGAGCCACGCAATCTCTCGCCTTCGACCAGGCTCTCGCCCAGAAGGAAAAAATCCGCATCCGGCCCCTTGTGGAGGCTGCCGAGGAGTTTTGGGGCGAGACTGCCTACCTTCCGAACCAACCCGGCGGAGTGGCCTACCAGGACGGCGTTGATAATGGTCAACCGCTCATCATTGGCGCCTCCGCAGACCGTGATGCCGTGGAAAACGACCTCGTCGGCATTCAAAGCTCGCGCCTCATCGTCATAGGCTCATCGCAATTCGCCTTCAACGCCGGCCTCAGCCGTTCAGGCCTCGACCTCCTCGTTGGCTGCGTGAACTCGCTCATCGACCGGGGCAGCTTGAGCGGTATCACCCCCAAAAATGCGACCCGTTTTTCACTTCAGCTCACCGACATTCAAATGTCGCGCCTCGCCCTCCTGGTCGTTGTCGGCATACCTCTATTGGCTGCGATTCTTGGGCTACTCGTCTGGTTGAGACGCCGCGCATGAACCGTATCGCCACCATCCTTTTCGTTCTTGCAGCCACTGGCCTTGCGGTCTTTGTGGGCACAACACACCGCTGGCGCTTTTCCACCGAACGCGTCATTCAACCTGGCAGTGCGTTGTTTGATTTCGATCCGGATGAAATCACCGGCATCAGCATAAAAAACGGGGACCAATCCTTCCGCATCCAACGCTCGGACGATGGCTGGCATCTCACGAAAGGTTTGGAAGATTCTGCATCCCCCGAAGCCGTTGCCGCACTCATCCAAACGGCGCTGGAAACACCAGTCCTCGACAGGATCGATGCCTCGGAAATCCGCGATGACAAAAACCTCTCCGGCTACGGTGTGCTCAAAAGCAGCCTGCAAATCGACTTCAAAGGCGACAAGCCACCTTCATTGCTCATCGGAAAAACCAGTCCAGACGGCACGCGGCAATATGTTTCCTTTGAAAATTCCAAGACTGTTTACCTGATCCCAAAAGACATCGTCCGCCTCCTCACTTTGCCGATCGAAAACTACCGCGACCGCCGAGTCCTGCCGCTCGACCCCGCGCAGATTGAACGCATTGTGTTTCGCCGGGGGAACTCCACACTGGAACTGCAGCGCGATGGCGATGGATGGAAAATCCTCCGCCCCTTGAGCGCGCCTGCCGATGCGGCCGCAGTGGATGATCTCCTTTCAAAAATTCACGCCTTGCGGCTTGAGAACTTCCAACTGGAAAACAAGCCCTCCTCGTCAGGGGATTCGCGCCTCGACCCCTCTGCAGAAGTCCAATTTTCCACCAACTCCGGAACCTCTCCCCATGTGATCCAAATCGCAAACCCCACTGCCGATTCGCCCGCCACCGTGCGCTTGGAAGGCCGAAAAATGAGCGGCACTATTCCCACCGAGGCCACATCGCTTTTCTCTCCAGATATCGAAACCCTCCGCGACTCTGCGTTGCTCCGCATCAATTTGGACTTGGTCGATGTCATCCGCGTCGATCGCAATGGTGCACAGCGAGACATCACCCGCACGCGCGATGGATGGTCCGAAGAATCTGAAAATGTCCAAAACATTACAAAGACTCTCGCCCTCGCCAAAGTAACCGAGCGCCTTCCAGCAACACCCACAGAGATTCAGAGGACAGGCCTTGAGAAACCTCAATTAGGCATCAACTTCCTCTCGGTATTGTCCGAAAACACACCGGAAGCCACAGCTGGCGAGCATGTCGTCGCGGGCTTCAAGGTTGGCGCACCGCTTCCTGATGGAAGGCTGCCCGTTCTGGTCGATGGGACGCCGGAGATCCGACTCGTGCCTGCGGACCTCCTGAATTCGCTGCCCTAAGGAGCTACTGGGATTCCTCGATCGTTTTGTAGTCGGTGTAGCCAGCGGCGCCAGGCGAGTAAAATGTCGCAGCGTCGGGCTCGTTCAGTTCAGCGGCAACGCGAATACGCTCGGGAAGGTCGGGATTTGCCAAGAAACTTCTCCCAAAGGCGACTGCGTCGATTTTTCGCGAAGAAATGGCCTCGGAGGCATCCGCTGCGGTGTAGCCCATGTTCGAGACAAGCACGCCGGAGAAGTTTTCGCGAACGGGCGTGAGCACATCGGCGTGCTGCTCACCGAGCAGGTCGGCACGCATGACATGGAGGTAGGCCAAATGAAAACCATCAAGACGCTTGGCCAACCATGTTGACAAGGCAACAGGATCGCTGTCGGACATGCTATTGAAGCTGTTCAGCGGAGAGATACGAACGCCCACACGATTGGAATCCCAGACGGACGAAACGGCTTCGAGGATCTCCAGCAAAAACCGGGCGCGGTTTTCTATGGGGCCACCATAAGGACCAGTGCGTTTATTAGCGCCGTCGCGAAGAAATTCGTCAATCAGGTAGCCATTGGCGGCGTGGATTTCAACGCCATCAAAACCGGCGATCTTCGCATTTTCAGCGGCCTTTTTAAAACCGGCAACGATAACAGGAATCTCCTCATCACGGAGTTCGCGCGGAATGTCGTAGGGCTTTTTTCCATCCGGCGTGTGCACTTCGTCGTTCGTGATCGCCAGTGCACTCGGTGCCACTGGCTGCGCACCTCCATTGAAGAACGAGGGACAGGCCCGACCGCCGTGCCAGAGCTGGAGAAAGATTTTTCCGCCCTTGGCGTGGACGGCATCAGTCACTTTACGCCAACCGGCAATCTGGGCTTCGGAGTAAATTCCTGGCTCGGCATAGAAGGCCGAATTTCCCTCCATCACCATCGTGGCCTCGGCAATGATCAGGCCCGCAGAAGCTCGCTGGGCATAGTATTCCGCCATGAGCTCGCAAGGCACATGCCCGGCTTCGGCACGGCAACGCGTGAGAGGTGCCATGAAGATGCGGTTGGGGACTTCGAAAGCGCCGAGTTGAAGGGGTTGGAAGAGTGCGGTGTTTGACATCGGATTAGTTTTTGCTGGTGATAAAATGCAGAAAGTGGCGGCGTGCGGCCACGACTTGGATCAGGCCCAACACCGATACAAGAAGGACGGGCGGTTGAAGCAATGCTGCAGGACCAAAGAAAAAGAAATTGAAGGCGGCGATATTCACAATAATCGGGCCTAAAATCAGCAATCCGAGGTGACGCGTTCTGGGAATGGCCACGAGAAGTCCACCGAGAATTTCCAGAACTTTGACAAATGCCAAGAAGCCACTGAGGAACATTCCACCCATAAACATAGCGGCCGGCGAGCCCTCGGGCGGCTGTGGTATAGCGATGAACTTCAGAAAGAAATTCATCCCGAATACGATAAAAACGAAGCCCAAAAGGCCGGCAGTGAAGTTGTAGATGTGTTTCATGGATTTGGTTGGTGTTTAGTGGAGATCAAAAAGAAGGGCATTAGTTCTCGAGTTGGCAGTCAGTGTCAAAGTGCCGGAGACTTCCGTGGCTGCAGCATCACCTGTTTCCAGAGTGGTTCCATTTAATACAAGCGAACCTTCGGCAATGTGAAGCCATATGCCTCGCTGCGGGCGGATTTCATGTTGCAGCGATTGGCCAGGCTCGAGGAGGATGCGGTAAATTTCGGCATCCTGCTGAATGCCTGCGGAGCCATCACGGCCATCGGGGGAAATGACCAAGACCTTGGGATCGTCGGCGTGCCAGGGCGAGGGATGCCACTCGGTATAGGAGGGCTTGAGACCATTCTCGCGGGGTTGAATCCAGATTTGCAGAAAGTGTGTGGACTCAGTCGCGGATGGATTGAACTCGCTATGCAGCACGCCTGTTCCGGCGCTCATGAGTTGAATTTGCCCAGGAGTAAGGATGCGCTCATTTCCAAGGCTGTCGCGATGCGCCAACGCACCTTCCAAAACATAGCTGAAAATTTCCATGTCGCGGTGAGGATGCTCGGGGAAACCTCGACCGGCAGCGACAATGTCGTCATTGATCACCCTAAGGCTTCGGAAGCCCATGTGTGAGGGATCGTGGTAATCCGCGAAACTGAATGTGTGGCGACTGCGAAGCCATCCGTGATCCGCCAAGCCGCGTTCCGAAGAACGCCGCACAGTGATTTCGGATGCTGCGACATGTCTTTCCATGTGCTCAGACTACGGAAATGCAGATTCAGAGGAAACACTTGTTTCCACAAGTTTTCTCAGCCGAATCAGAGCGCACAGGGATGAGGTCGACTGACCCATTGGGCTTTATTCTATTTCTGGAGTGTCTCGGGCGGCATGCCATACACGAATGACCTCGATCAACGTCCCCGATGAGGTATCCCTGCTTGCTTATGGCGCATTTCCTGCGCAAGCAGGAAATGTGACAGAAGTGCCGAAGGCACAGGTATTAGCTCCATCGGTCTGTTCGCAATATTTTGGTCGTAGTCGTTCATGGCCACGGTCGCAAGTTATCCGACTTCCACCAGTCTGTTATTGTCCCGACCCTGGTAGAATCGGGCGACAGTGTGCCTAGGATATCGACGATTTGATCGTCGTTATTGGATACTTCTGGTCGGACTCTCTTTACCGCCTCGATCAAGAAGAACCGCTGCATAAGCAAAAGCGCTCGAAGTCTATGTTCTTTCGGTATGTGTTGTAATCTCGCACCCGATCGCTAGCCGGTTGTCCACCACAGCCTTGTTCGCTTTTGTTGGCGTTAAAGTATCTTTTATGTCAGACGATTTGAAGCAAGTTTGATCCACCTAATAACTTTGAGCTAGTTTGAGGCCATTTTCCTCGTTGCGAGGATTTGGAAGCTTTCATGCTGGGATGAAAAAAGAGAAGTGCTATACCGAGGAGAAAACCCACGAGGACTATCAGAAGGGCAAGCATGTCATAACTTTCTGGGCTGCTGTCGCAAAATTCGAACGTGGTGTTGATAATGCCGTGAAGAAGCGCACCCCAAAGACAGCTGCCGGTAACAACTCGGAGCACGCCGAAGAGCAGTCCGATCTGCGTGGCCAGAATCACGGAGCCGATGACCGTGCCGAGAGGAGCGCCGGTGGTTAGGTTGAACAGGTGGAGTAGTCCAAAAATGAGTGCCGTCAGCATCACGGTAAACTTTGGTGCGGCAGTTCCTCTGCCCATGAACGCGAAGCCGCGCAGGAATAACTCCTCGTTCACCCCGGCGGCGAAGGCTCCCACGGCAAGGCTTGTCAAAGAAAGCAGGCTGAGGTCTCCTCCAGGCATCTGGAAAAATGCTAGATTGATAGCTGGATACGCAAAGATAAAGAGAATTATCCACGTGCTCTTGAGGCGGAACGGCACTTCACGACGAAACCACGGCACACACATGATCGTTGCAACGAGTAGGAGAGCGATCATGAGTTCCGAAAGGTTGCCGCTTTTGGGCCAAAAGTGAGACTCGATCACCTTTCCCAGCCATGAATCATTAAAGGCTGTCGTCGCGACAAAAAGGACCGTGGACACTAGCACAATGCGCAGTTGGCGAAGATAGCAAGTTGAAGTCTTCATAAATAAAGGGGCGGATTCAGATTTCAAGCGAACTTGGACTCATCATTGAGACGGTATATGATTCGACAGGGGGAGACGATTAGTAGGCATGCCAGAAGTGGCGAATGCATAATGATTAGGTCCATGCGTTCGTATTATTATGCGTAATGAAACCTGAGTTGTGCTATCTCAAGGTTCTTTTCATCAATTCGGTAAAACATACGATGCTCATCCGTGATATGGCGAGACCAGAACCCAGCAAGGGCGTGCTTCAAAGGTTCAGGTTTCCCGATCCCCTCATAATGGCTCCGCACAGTGTCCTTGATCAGTTCGTTGATTCTTCTGATCATTTTTTTATCCGTTTGCAACCAGTGCTGGTAATCTTCCCAAGCTTGGGGAGAAAAAACAAGATTCATGCCTCCGCGAGGTCTTTAACATTCTTTTTCAGGGTCTTTCCAGAGTTAAGACTCTCAATCGAAGCAATTAAGCGCTTTGCGTTGGCAGGTGTCCGAAGTAGATAAGCCGTCTCCTGAAGTGATTCATAGTCATCAAGCGAGAGCATGACTACAGCCTGATCACGATTGCGCGTAATGATAACAGGGTCATGATCAACGCAAACTCTGTCCATTGTGGAGGCGAGATTTTCTCTCGCTGCGGTGTATGTCATTGCAGTCATATGGACAGTATCATGCACAAGCACAAGAACCGTGTCAAGGACGATATTTTTCTGGCGAACGCCCGCGATCACTTGTTCCACTTGCTCCTGGCGCCAAAGTCTGCCCGGCAGGAGATATGCCATAAGCAACTAATAAAAAGGAATTAGATTAATCTGCCTGTTCGGCGTATTCTTCTTTGATTCGCTCACTCAGCCACACTTTGATGATCGATTGTCGCGTGACTCCAATGAGGTTGGCTTGACGATCCAACTTTTGGATCATCCAAATAGGCAAATCAACATTAACTCGCTTTTGGTCCAGGTTGGGCCGACGAAGGGTAGTCATGTCGAGGTAGGGAAGAATGTCTTCCTTGCCTTCATCAAAGATTTTATCCAGTTCTTCTGCTTTCATAATATATTTCTTCCTCCTGATTTCTGGCCCGCCGCACGGAAATCAATCGAATCTTTTCAGAGCGCTCCGTAAAAAATGCGGTCCAAATCTTCCCACGGTGAACCGCGATCAATGCAGACCGTGGTTCTGAGTCGCTCCGGGCATCCACAATCGCAGCATATTGGTCCTTCCATAGATTCTGTGCCTCCCTGAAATCAATTTTGTGTTTGTAGAAATTTGCCTCGCTTTTGACGGGATCAAATTCAAACTCCATAAAAGGAGATTATCTATACCCTAATAGGTGTCAAGCGGAGATATATTCCTCTGCCGAACGTCTCCGATCACCAGCTACCACTTGCTTCTGGCGCACAGCCTGCCCAAGCAGGATGTGTGACAGAAGTCCCGAAGGGACGAGGATTAGGACGACTGACTCGTCTTTTCTGATTTGACGGTCTCAGTTCTTATTTCTGAATCATTCATTTAGGAGTGACTGTTCGAAAACATAGCGGTGTATCGGGATAATAAAGCCGTGCGTCTCGATTCCTCTGAGAATCCACCCGCTGCATCGCATTCGGGCGAGGCTCCGCGAAAGCAATTCATCCGTCTCTTTGGCCCAAAGGATACCAAACTGAAACTTTCCCTTTTCTTGAAGGATCTGCTCATCAAGAAGCTGCTTGCGTGTTTTGATCTGGAATTCGCTTTGGTGGTTCATGTTTCGATTTGGCTTTGGCGTGGAAAAGGATCCGTTTCAAGTAATTTCTGACCTAATGTTGTTTGGTAACACAAATTTCCAATTTAACCAGAAAGGCGAGAAAAAAGTGGAGATTTGGTGAAAGGTTGAAAATCTTGTCGGGATAAAGCAGGAAAGATTTGAAAAGACACAAAAAAGCAATTTTTTTGGCGAGGAGAGACAGTGAAAGTAGTCGCTCTTGGCTTGTGTGGGAGCAGGGTCTGGCGAGCAGCGAATTGCATTGCTCGCATTTAATTGCCCGAAAGTCTCTTGCTCCAGTGCGCGGCGGATACCACGAGTGCAGCACCGACCGCAACAGTGATTGCACTATTGCTCAGCTCATAACGCGAAACTTCCATGCCTTTTGGGATACTCTCAGGAGACGCCTGCAGAACGAGAAAGAAGTGAAGACTGTTGATGAGAGAACCGATAGAACCCATGGCGAGATATAAACCTATGCCGACAAACATCGAATATAGGAGTTGCTGGAAGCTTATGGTGGTGGCCATGACTTCCTGATCGTTGCCCCGTGCCATCCATCGTGCAAGTAGCGGCGCGGATATCCAAGTGATGAATGAGAGCAAGATGGCAAGCACACCGGAAGCCAAAAATATCGGTTGCGGGCTTTGTGGGCTACTTGTGGCAAAAATACCGACTGTCTGAATAACTCCGTGTAAAAACCACGAGATAGCAAACAGTCGGACGATAATCTGGGCGAGTTGGGATGGTTTCATATTATTTGCGAACGTCCTCGTCAGCATTCGAGTCCTTGACTCGATTTGCTGGGCGGCATGGTTCGCGTTATTTTATTGGTTGGTGTTACTCTTTGCAGGTAAAACTTGTTCTTGGTCAGTGGATTCCTCAATACTAAAATTGTAATAACTCCCAAGATTGTTCCGAATGGAAAGTAGAAGCACATCACGGCTGAAAGAGTAATTGCGAGTTTTTTCTGTTTCTTCACAACGAGCAGCCAAGCAATGGTTGTGCTCGCAACGAAGGCAATCGCACCGATCGTAAGCGATGTTGAGTAAGGAATAGTTCCGGATACCCCTTTTGCGGAGAGCAAGGCATAAAATGCGACAAGCTGAGAAACAGCCAAGAGGCTCCAAATTCCAGCAAGGGCGTGGAGTATTGTTGTCATAATTTTTGCGAACATCCCCGGTAACCTGCTCCGACTTGCTTTTGGAGCACAGTCTGCGAAAGCAGGCTGCATGACAGAAGTGCCGAAGGCATAGGGATTAGGTCCATCGGCTCGTTAGCCTTGTGGTTTTCGTTTGTTTTCAAGTTCTGCAATAAATGCTTCTCTGTTCTGCGGGGAGATCAATCTGAATCCATTTTCCAAATCTACTTTCACTCTGGACAATGAAAGAGCTGGCGCACTTAAGGGATTCGAGGAGAGTGAGGCACTTTTGATTTTTTCGTATTTTATTTCCTCATTCAGAAATCCGCATCGAATTAGCAAAGAGCTATCTGTAAGAGTGTAATGGCAAGGGATAGACAGTCCCGCCATCGCCGCCGCCATGAATAATCCTGATAATAGGCAAATCAAACCTGCCCAGCCAATAGTCAGCGTGAGATATATACCTAACCCGATAACCAGAACTGGCGCAATAATCAGAACTGCAGCCAGCCAAAGATCAATTTTCGATGGATAGATGGAGAGTGAGGGATTCATGTTTAGGCTAACGTCCGCGATGACCGATCACCACTTGCTTTCGGCATCCAAGCCTGCTCCGCAGACTAAATGCCGAAAGTGCCGCAGGCATGGTGATTCGGTCCATCGGCTCGTTAGGCATTTTGTTTATTTGGGTGTCGGACAATGAATAGAGCCAATAGTGCTCCGATGATCGGAAGGAACCAAATGAGGATAAGCCACAATGGCAGAGCGCGTCCTGTTGTGCGGCGAACTACGTGAACCGTCGCCCAGATTGCAGGCAATAGCCAAATGATTGATTGAACGGCAAACTTCAAAGGACTGATGCCGAAGGTCGAGAGGAAATCCATATTGTATCTGGGATTATTGAGTGCTGGATTCGTCGTCGGTGACCGCTGGTGCATTGTCGAATTGCGTCAATAATGCATTTGCTTGTTCAACTTGCTCCTCGGGCACTTGCAATCTAATAGGGACTAGATTTGTCGCTCCGACCCATGCGCGCGCGTTCTCATCGGCCAAGATCGAATCAATCTCATTGTCTTTGAGAAATGATTGAATAAGCGCCGCTTCGATCTGATTCGTGAATTCTCGGATAGTAATCATATATTTCTGGCCTAACGTCCCCAGTCACCGCATCCCTGCTCGCTTTCGGCGTGGCTCCTGCCCGCGAAGCGGATAAGCAGGAGGCATGCCGAAAGTCCCGAAGGGACAGGGATTCGGTGGACTGGCTCGTTAGCCATTTTTGTTTTCATTCGTTTTGTCTCTCTTCCGAAAAACTGTAAATCCCGCTGCGAGGACTGCGATAGGGTAGGCAAATGCGGCCATCATTACAATCAGCCCGTCTCCCAATCCTGTTTGTCCATCAGGTTTTGTTGCTGGATAAACATATGGGAGCCTTCCATTGAGCGTGATGTGCAGGAAATAGAAAACGGCCAGCGATACAACACTTGCAAATATTGATATTGAGATTGCGCGGGCAGGCAAATCCTTGCACACAGACTTGATGCAGAGCATCGCAAGCGTGGGAAAAAAGAAGGGAATGACGATGTGGATCTGGTAAAGCAGCTTTTCGATTAACATAGAGTGATATTTCTTGGCTAACGCTCGAAGTCAGCCGCCGAGCGCAGCGAGGTTGGCTAGTCTGATTTGTTCGAATTGTTTCATTTTGAGGCTCTATCCAAAGTCAGAGTCGCTTTGGTTGAAAGGATGCTTCTCGAATCCAAGTATATGACAGCAATAGCAAGAGCGCAGTCTGGATGCCGACTCCAAGAAAATAAAAAAGTGCGGCGAACGCGGTTGTCGAGGACAAAGCTTGCACAGTTGTAGCAGTAACAAGAAATGTTAAAACAAAAGCCGCCAGGATAATCCACACTGCGATGCCCGCGATAGATGAACATCTGCACTTTGCAATTCCTGAGAGGATAAAAAAGAGTGCGAAGGATGGTGCTAGAACAATTGCGAACAAAATGTTGAAGTAGCCCCTGACCCTATCCCATGAAAAGGGCCTTTCTAAATCACCTGTTGACCAGATAAGAAGCAAAATATTAAAAACTACGATCCCTAACGCAGTGATTCGTGGAAATCTGAGCAAGTGCATCGGTCTGTTAGCCCTTTTTGTTTAGGAAGAGTGTATCCATGATGTTGGCCCCTGCCATTTTGGAAAATCGCATGTCGCCATAATGGTAGACACATACGCAGAAGATTCTCCCATCGGACATCTCAAAATAGTATCGATCAAGATATGATGGCCCCTCGGGACCCTGCTGTCCAACGACCGCCCTCTGTCCATTGATTCCGCTTTTGGTGACAACTGGTGTTGACGACAGAATGACCTCCGCGCCACGGTTGATTTCAGATTTTCTTTTATTAACGATTTCAGAGGCATGAATGACTGCTTGACTCGGAGAAATATTCTTGTGGGAGGTGAGGTGAATTCTGATTTTTCGCTTGTTGTCATTAAGCGGGTGTAGAACAAATCCGAATTTGTCGGACTCGTCGTGCGTCCAACCGTTCGGCATCGTGACCAAGACGCCGAGATCTTCAACTACAAAAGCCTGATCAGCTCGAAGCAATGGCATGATTCCAAGCAGCAGTATCAAAATCGCAAAGGGCTTCATATTCTGGGCTAACGTCCGCGATGACGGATCACCACTGGCTTTTGGCACCCAGGGCTGCTCCACAGCCGACATGCCAGAAGTGTGCCGAAGGCATAAGGATTAGTTCAATCGACTCGTTAGTCATTTTTCTTTTGCATTTGCTTTTTTAATACCGCTTCGGGGGCACAGCTCGAATTATGAAAAACCGACCGTCCTTCTGAATCACCATGTCCAAAAGCATCGTCAATCCTTCCTTGCCGTTTGGGACGTTTCGGAATGTTTGTATCTCAATCTGATATTCTGGCTTTGCAGCCCAGCGCCAACCCGGAAATGGGGTTGCATCACTGTCTAAAGTCTTCGATGTCAGCTCGTATGAGTCGCCTTGTTGCTTTGCGGTATCCGCATAGCCTTCCATCCAGTATTGTTTCATGAACTCGGCCTCAGGTGGCGAGAGGTCTGAGAATATCTTCGGCTCATAAAGAGCATATATCTTTTCTGGGTCTTGAGATCGAACTGCTGCCCAGTATTCCTCTGCGAATTCGGTCAGGCCTGGAACATCGCCAGCTCTGAGCGCGATCGAAGAAATTAACGTGAGTGCTAAGGTGATGAGGTATCGCATGGTGTTTTTGTTGGGTCTGGAACAATCCTGGGATTCACATTCAGAAACTCATTCTGAGTGATCCGGCGCACAGCAACAATCATTTCATCGGAGAGAGACTTTTCAAATAGACCCGATTCTTGGCTCTTCGCATATCCCAGCAAATCCTGCGTTGTCTGCTTCGTGATCATGTCCATACGAGGTAGCGCGATCCTTGTTCTTGGAATCTCCCGTTTCGTTGTGATTTCAAAATAGCGATACTCCAATTCATCCAGCTTGATCCGTTCCTCGAAAAATAATCGGAATTCTGAGTTCTTTTGAAATCGGAAATCTGTCACTGTATACATCTCACCTTTAACCCGGAGATTGAATCCGATTATGAGGTCATTGTTGTATCTCACCACC
>JBILMW010000215.1:0-3584 GCA_044375335.1 Terrimicrobiaceae bacterium
AATCCCGCCGCTTTTGTTTGCGGGGTTCCGGTGTTCGGAGCTGACGCGCCACGCGAGCGTGTGCTTGGACGCTTCGCAGGAAATTTCTTCGCCACGCTCGAGACGCTTGGAGCGGGTGCCGAGGATTCCCTCTTCGGCTTCCGTCTTTATCCCGTCGCTCCCGCCTTGGAAGTGTTGGAAAACACAAAGTGGGCGCGTCGATTTGATTTCGATACGGTTCTTTCCGTGCGCCTCACTTGGGCCGGTCTGCCTTGCATCAATGTTGCGGTGCCTGTTTTTTATCCCCCGCGAAGCGAGGGCGGAGTGACCCATTTCCGCTACTTGAGAGACAATCTCCTGCTCGTCGCAGCGCACACCCGGCTTCTTTTGGAATGGCCATTTCAAGTCCTTCGCGCCCGGCACGCGCACAAGCCATCCTGTAATTCCTGGTAAAGAAAGCCGTGAAGAAGGTCACGATTTTTACTGATGGTGGATGCCTTGGAAATCCCGGCCCAGGTGGCTGGGCGGCAATTTTGCGTTACGGCAACCACCAGCGCGCTATCTCCGGGGGCGAGGCTGCCACGACCAACAACCGCATGGAATTGAGCGCTGCGATTTGCGCTCTCCAAACGCTCAAGGAACCGTGTGAGGTTACCATTTTCACTGACTCCCAATATCTGCGCATGGGTATCACGGAGTGGATTCACTCCTGGCGCAAGAGAGGTTGGGTGACCGCTAAGCGTGAACCGGTAAAAAATGCAGACCTCTGGCGAGGCCTCGATGCCGCTTGCAAGCCGCACCGCATCGATTGGAAGTGGCTCAAGGGCCATGCCGGACATCCGGAGAACGAGCGTTGCGACGCCTTGACAGGCGCTGAGATCGAAAAAATAAAAAAATCCCACACTCGCCAGCAACTGGCATCGCTCCTCAAGGAATTCCGCAAAGTCGATGAGGAGCTTTTTCCTCTTTGAGGAAGGCTCAGCGCCCGATTTCGCGCAGGCGTTTTCCAGACATGAGATTTCTTTCGATTGCCTCGAGCGAGATGCCTTTTGTTTCCGGCACGAGAAGGAGGAAGAAAACAATGAAAAGCACATTCAGGCCCCCGTAGAGCAGGAATGTGTTTCCGCCGCCTATCGAGTTGATGAGGGTGAGGAAAGTTTGGCCTACAATCGCATTCACAATCCAGTTTGTTGCCGTGCTCACGCTCACGCCGAGGTCACGACCCGAGAGGGGGTAGATTTCTGAGCAGATGACCCAAATGATCGGCCCTGCACTCATGGCGAAACCGATAATGAAAACAAGAAGCGCGCCGATGGCCGGATAGCCGAGGGAGGGGTGTTGCTCGATGCCGGAATTGAAAAGCACGCCGACTGTGGCCATCGCAGCGCCCATGGTTACGAAGCCGGCATACATGATTGGTTTGCGGCCCAGGCGGTCCACGAAGGCAATGGCGATGAAGGTTGCGAGCACATTGGTAACGCCCACGAGCACGGTGCCCCACATTTGTTCGTTCTTCTCGCCGAACCCAGCCAATTCAAAAATCCTGGGCGCGTAATACATGATGACATTGATGCCGGTGAGTTGCTGGATGACTTGCAGGCCGATACCCAGCGCGATGGCGCGCCGGAAGTTTGAGTTCTGGGAGAAAAGTTGCCACCCGCTTTGCTTCACGGCCGAACTTTCCTCGATCTCTTTGATCTCGGCAGCGATTTCCGCGTCGCCCAGTTTCATCTTGCGGAAGACATCCTTCGCCTGGTTGTGGAATCCATTCAGGAAAAGCCAGCGCGGACTCTCCGGAAGCGAAAGAACACCGAGAAACATAATGCCTGCAGGAATGGCGATAACGCCGAGCATCACACGCCAGTGGCCGCCGGTCTGGCCCCCGAAGGTGGCGTAGGTCGCCAGCCAGGTGTCCGCCAGAAACGCAAGGAGGATGCCGATGGTAATCATCAATTGATACATCGAGATCATCGAGCCCCGCACGGATTGGGGGGAGATTTCCGAAAGGTAAAGCGGCGCGGTGAACGAGGCCACTCCCACTCCGATGCCCAGCAGGAAACGCGCGCCGATGAGGAAATTTTCATCAGGCGAAAAGGCGCACGCCAACGAACCGGTCACAAACACCACGGCGCTTACCAAAATCGTCTTCCTGCGCCCGAATTTCGAGGAAAGAAAGCCACTCATGAGGGTGCCGGCCACCGCGCCCCAGAGCAGGGCGCTTACGATGAACTCGGCTCGTGAGTCGGCTTGCAGGGGATTCAACTCCGAGAGGAAATCCTTTTTGATAAAATCCAGCGCACCGGAGATCACCCCCACATCAAGACCAAACAGGAGCCCAGCCAGCGCGGCGGTGAACCCGATGAAGTAAACAACGAAGCTGATTTTGCGAGGGGTGGATGAGTTGGACATAAAAAATGGGAGAGGTTGCAGAGGGAATTTAGTCTTATCCTTGAGAAAATGGCAATGACGACGGCGAGATTCCGGCCTGTGTGGCGGTTAAATCCGCATGTCCTATCGGGAGTCAAAATTTGCACTGTTGCGACTTTGCATTACATTGCGCGCCTTATGAACGATCTCACCCGCTCGCCTGCCCGCATTCTTGTTCCCGTTGCCATCCTGCTCATCGGAGCATTTGCCGTTTTATCTTCGATGACAGTCGTGATTGAGAGTGGAAATGTGGGAGTCGTGACCACCTTGGGAGCCGTTCAGCCGAATGCGCTGCCGGAGGGTTTTCATTTAAAGAAACCAATTGTCGATCAGGTTCAGCAAATCGATGTCCGCCTCACCGCGAGCCATGCGCAAGCCACCGCAGCCTCGAAAGATCTCCAATCCGTCTCCACGCAGGTGACGATGCAGTATTCCCTGAATGGCGCGTTGGCCCCGCTCATTTACCAGCGCATCGGCACGCTCAAAAAAGTTTCGGCCTCACTGGTGGAGCCCGCCATTCAGGAGTGCGTGAAAGGCGTCACAGCCAAGTTCACCGCCGAGGAGTTGGTCACGAAACGCGAAATCGTGAAGCAACAAATCCAGGATGCCTTGGGCAATTTTTTCAACGGCACCCTTCGCGAAAAGGGACTGGAAAACGCCATCACCATCGCGAATCTGGCCATCACAGACTTTGAATTCTCGCCGGAATTCAACCGCGCCATCGAGGCCAAAGTAAAGGCCGAGCAAATGGCCCTGCAGGCGAAAAACGAAAAAATCATGCGCGTCACCCAAGCCGAAGCCAGTGCCGAAGAGCGCAAGCTGGCGGCATCTGCTGAAGCCTACTCCACCGAGGTTCAGTCGAAAGCCCGCGCCGACGCCATCCAGCGCGAGGCCCAGGCACTCAAACAAAGTCCCGAGATCATCCAACTCCGCTCGATCGAAAAATGGGACGGTGTCCTGCCACGCATCAGCGGCGGCGGAGTCGTTCCATTTTTGAATGTCGGCGAATTTCAGGGTGCAGCGCCCGCAGCGCCGTCACGCTGAGCCATCGCCTGCTGGGAGATGACATGTAGCCGACAGCTGGCGTGAACCACGCCATACTGTCGGCTCCACATGAAACAAGACACAGCAAACCAAAAGTCCGAGGCTCCGGCCAAGGAAATCATCAAAATAAAGTT
>JBILMW010000216.1:0-3561 GCA_044375335.1 Terrimicrobiaceae bacterium
AGGAAGTCCACCAGAGCGTCAACATTCTTAGACAGGTTCTCAGCAAACTTCCCCCCGGTCCGATCAATTGGCACGACCCGAAGAGCACATTGCCCGACAAGGTCGCTGTCCTAACGAAGATGGAGGAACTCATCCACCACTTCATTGTCGCCACCGAGGGCATAGACGCTCCTGCCGGAGAAGTCTATTTCGGGGCGGAAAACCCGAAGGGCGAACTTGGTTTTTACATCTACAGCAAAGGTGGCGGCGTCCCCTACCGCATGAAAATCCGGTCTCCCTCGTTCTGCAACATCAGCATCCTTTCCAAGATGCTCCCCGGTTCGATGGTCTCCGATGTCGTTACGATCCTCGGTTCCCTCGATCCCGTTTTCGGAGAAGTGGACCGCTGATCGCAGCCAGAAAGCGGAGGCGCCTCCTCGCCCTGTCCGCATCTCAACGATAGAAATTCACATTTTCTTTTTTTAAAAATGACCTTGGCAAATTTGTTATCCGAGTCGCAGATCATCCCGGAAATGGCTTCCAAAGAGCGCTGGGAAGCCATTCGGGAACTGGTGGACCTCCTCGTGGAAGCTGGAAAAGTTGATAAATCCGACCGCGAGGATGTGCTGGAATGCATACGCCAGCGGGAGGAAACCATGAGCACCGGCATTGGATTCGGCATTGCCATTCCCCACGCGTCCTCCGCGAAAGTGGGCGAAGTCGTGGCAGCCTTCGGGCGCTCCACAAGCGGGATTCCCTTTGAGTCTCTCGACGGCGAACCTGTGAATTTCATTGTCCTTTTCGTTGTGCCCAAGGATCAGTTTCAGACCCATCTGCGCACGCTGGCCGCCATCGCCAAATTTTTGAACGACAAAACAGTTCGCGAAGAACTCTCGAAAGCCCCCTCCTCCGCCGCGATCCTTCAGGTTTTTGAAAACCGCTCCAACCGGGCCTGATGTCAACCCTGCGTGAACTTCTCGCCGCACGCCTGCGCGACGCGCTGATCGCTTGTGGACACGACTCGGCCCGCGCGGATGTCTCTCAAACCGCCGACGCCCGCTTCGGGGATTACCAGGCCAATGCCGCCATGGTCCTCGCCAAGGAAAAAAATGCGAACCCCCGCCAACTCGCCGCCGAGATTTTGTCAAAGCTCGACCTCAGCGGACTGGCAGCCACTCCGGAAATTGCCGGCGCGGGCTTTATCAACATCCGCCTCGAAAATTCCTTTCTCTCCGAATCCCTCTCGCATCTGGCCTTGGATCCCCGCCTTGGAGTGAGTCCAGCGGCGCGCCCGAAAAAAATCCTTCTCGATTTCAGCTCTCCGAATGTCGCCAAGCCCATGCATGTCGGCCATATCCGGAGCACGATTCTCGGCGACTGCCTCGCACGGGTCGCAAGATTTCTTGGGCATGATGTCACGGCCGACAACCACATCGGCGACTGGGGCACGCAATTTGGGAAGGTCATTTACGGCTGGAAGCATTTCTTGAACCGCGACGATCTGGAAAAAGACGCCATTGCCGAGCTGGTGCGCCTTTACCGCGAGGTCACCCGTCTTGAAGAGACGGATGAAAACATCAAACGCACGGCCCGCGAGGAACTCGTGAAGCTCCAGGCGGGCGATCCCGAGAACCTCGCCATCTGGAAGCAAACGGTCGAACTCTCCTGGCGCGAATTCGAAAAACTCTACGACCTGCTCGACATCCGCTTCGACGAGCGCCTCGGGGAAAGCGCCTACAACGACGCCCTCGCCCCGCTCTGCGCCGAACTCGAGAAACGCGGCATAGCCACCACCAGCGAGGGCGCACTCTGCATTTTCTTTCCAGCCGATCCCACACTTGATGGCAAACCGGCCATCATCCGCAAAAGCGACGGAGGTTTCCTCTACGCCACGACCGACCTCGCGACCATCGAGTATCGCATCAAACGCTGGAATCCCGACGCCATCTGGTATGTCGTTGGAGCACCACAAGCGTTGCACTTTCAGCAAATCTTCGCGGCCGCCAAAATGATGGGCTTCGGGTGCGAGTTGAAGCACATCGCCTTTGGAAGCATTCTGGGTGAAGACCGCAAAATCATGAAGACCCGCTCGGGCGAGAATGTGGGTCTGGCCGAGGTCCTTCACGAAGCCGTCGAGCGCGCACGCCGCATCATTGCCGACCGCGCCGACCAGTTGCCGCCGGAAGAAGCGGAGTCCACCGCACGCTTGATCGGCCTCGGCGCTGTAAAATATGCCGAACTTTCCCAAAACCGGCTCACCGATTATGTCTTCTCTTGGGACAAGCTGCTCGCCTTCGAGGGAAACACCGCACCCTACCTGCAGAATGCCTATGTCCGCATCCGCTCGATCTTCCGCCGTGCAGAAGAACCGGCCAATCCGGCGGCTCCCATTTTTCTGAACGAGCCCGCTGAACGCGCCCTTGGTCTCAAACTCCTCCAATACGCCGAGACGGTTCCACTCGTGCTCGAGGAGTTTCGTCCAAACATTCTTGCAAACTACCTCTACGAGTTGGCCAACACCTACCACTCGTTCTACGAAGCCTGCCCGGTCATCAAGGCGGATCCCGCCAACCGCGCCAGCAGGCTTCTGCTCAGCGACATCACGGCCCGCACACTCGCCCACGGACTCGGCCTCCTCGGCATTGGCTGCCCGGAACGGATGTAAAATCCCAGCGGATCTTCATTACGAAATTGTAACGCTGAAAGATTGGCCAGCGCTCTCGAGGTCAGCTTACAACCCCGCCTGCCATGGATATTCTTGCCACCGCCTACACCGATCCAACATTCCTGACCTTTTTCTTCCTTGCCCTTGCCGTTGGCATGGCGCTCGGCTTCGAGTTCGTTAACGGCTTCCACGATACAGCCAACGCCGTTGCGACTGTCATCTACACCCACACACTCAAACCGACGCCAGCCGTCATTTGGTCAGGTATCTGGAATCTCATCGGCGTGCTCACATCCTCCGGCGCCGTGGCTTTCGGCATCGTAGCCCTCCTGCCAGTAGAGCTGGTTCTGAATGTCGGTTCTGCCGCCGGATTCGCGATGGTTTTTTCACTGCTGCTTTCAGCGATCGTCTGGAATGTCGGCACATGGTGGCTCGGACTTCCCGCCTCAAGTTCCCACACCCTTATCGGCTCCATCATTGGAGTCGGCCTCGCAAACGCCCTCATTGGGCCAACCCACTCGATCACCGAAGGCGTCAACTGGGCCAAGGCGATGGATGTCGGTCTCGGACTCATCATCTCGCCCATCGTTGGATTTGCCGCTGCCGCCTTGCTCCTCATCACGCTGAAAATTCTCGTTCGGAATCCCGAACTCTACAAAGCCCCGGAAGCGCAAAAAGCCCCGCCACTCTGGATTCGCGGCATCCTCATGCTCACCTGCACAGGAGTGAGCTTCGCGCACGGTTCCAACGATGGACAAAAAGGCATGGGCCTCATTGTTCTCATTCTGGTTGGAATTCTACCGGGCACCTACGCTCTGAAAATGTCGGCGGACCATGCATCAGTCGCGGGCATCGCCTCGGAGGCCGCGTCGATTTCGCAGGTCTTTGAACGCGAGGCAGGAAAAAAAATCTCCAAT
>JBILMW010000070.1:0-12542 GCA_044375335.1 Terrimicrobiaceae bacterium
GCCTTCCACCTCTCGAGATGTGTCAAAGATCGCACAGGACTTTCGCCCCGCGAACTTCGGAAAATCGAACAGGCAACTGGACAGTGATTCCATAACGCGCGGTTGCCCCGGTGTTGATGGTTGGCGAGGCAACTATTTGGCAGCTGAACTGGAACTGGGGTCAGGGTTCATTTTCTTTCATTTTTACCGATATAAACCTCGTGAATTTTGCAGAAAAACCTTTTTCTCGATCCCGGATAAATCCATGAGGTGGATAGCCCTGCTTACATTGACTGCGTTTTTCATGCCCAGATACTCGGCAATCCATGATTGGGATACGGTTGTCTTTTTCCACAGCAAACCTGCAAGCAGCACCTTTCACGGTTCGGTGATCTAAGCTCGGCCGAGAGAGAGCAGAACACGGAGGTCCTTCTCGGCCCCCGCCACTCCAGCGAAGCCAACGAGGACGTTGGCGCTCCCATACCATCCGCAAGATTGGTTCTTGCGCCTCCAGACGACCAAATATCAATAATTAATGCCCCCTTTGACTTCATTGCATTAAATAATCCGCCCACTCCAAAGCCTTAATAAAAATTCTCCCACCGGCAGAACCTCGATTTCCCCGAATTTCGCCGCAACAGGTCCGCGGAAAACCCCAAAACTCCGCACCTCGCGCGGAGCAAGCTCCTCTTTCAACCTCTTAAGCCCGAGGCCATATTGGTTTCTCCATGTCGATGAAGCCTTCACCTCCACCGCCGCATATCCCCAATCCGTTTCCACCAAGAAATCCACCTCCACATCATCATGTGTCCGCCAAAAATTCATCCTCCATCCTGGATGGTGCCTTTCCAGATAGGCCCGAATTTCATTGCCCAACAATGTTTCCAAAAGCGCACCGCCTTCTTCCGGCGTCGGCGCATAAGCCAATCTTCCCGACAACGCCCGCGCCACACCACTGTCGAAAAGGTAAAACTTCGGATGCGCCACCTGCTTGTTCCCCGGCTTCAGCTTCCAAGGTTGCAACCAATATCCCAGCAAAGTATCCACCAGAATCTCGAAATAATTCTGCACCGTCGTCCGCCCCACCCCGGCCTCTCGTGCAATGTTGGAAACATTCGTCACTTGCCCGTTTTGACGCGCCGCAACCTCCAAAAATCTCGAAAACGCCCCCACATTTCGCGTCAACGCCTCCGCACGGATTTCTTCATTCAAATACAACGCCGCGTAAGCCAAAAGAAACGCTTTCGCATCCGCGCCGAGAACCGCCTTCGGCAAGGTCCCGAAAAGCATCGCCCGCTCGGCATCGAAACGATCGCCCAATTCCACCGAAAGCAACGGATTCATTCGCACCACCTCCGCACGCCCAGCCAATAAATTTGCCCCACTCCGCTTCAACTTCCTCGCGCTCGAACCACAGAGAACAAAGCGCAAGCCCCGTTTCTCAATTAACCGATGAACCTCGTCCAAAAGCGCGGGCACCTTTTGCACCTCATCAATCACCACCCAAGATTCCGGATCTAACAGCTCCAACTCGCGGCCCAATTGATGAGGATCGCGCTCCAAACGAAGGCACTCCGACTGATCCAGCAAGTCGTATGTCCTCGCACTGCTGAAATGCTCCGAAATCCAGGTCGATTTCCCAGTTCCGCGAGGTCCCAGCAGAAAAAACGAACTCCTCGGCGCTTCAATTATTCTCGAGAACATAGTTGGCATTTTTCCTGCAATTCTGCCATCTTGCAAGACATATTTTTACTAGTCAGCAAAACCTCTCCTTTCCGTGTTGATCGGTGGAATTTGAGTCGTTCGCTCTTGCTCCAAATGTTGACATGCTCGCTCCCTTTCGTCTGGCCCTCTTCGTGGTTGCCAATAATTTTGCCAGCAATGATTTTGTCTATTTTCACGCTCCCTCGGAGGACTCGTTGAATATCAATATTTAATGCCTGACACCTATAGTAACAAATCGTTGTTTCTGTTCCATTGGTAACTCATTTTTCCAGAGCATACTCCCTAGTCTATGTGTAACCCATGTCCTCGGTCACTTTGTAACCGATCTCCTCGGTTCATACCCGGCAGGCGTATCGTTGAGCTCGAGAACCAATCTTGCGGACGTCCCGCATTCACGAATCGCGCTGTCGCGCACGCCTCCAGACGAGCAAATATCAACAATTAATGCCCGACCCCTTTGACCTTTGACTTCTAGCAATCCAAAAATGGGCGCGAGAATGTCGGGCTTTTCGCTCGCCTCTTCTAGCGTGAGGGTTTTTCAGGGCCGACTACTTTATAGCCTGCCTAAAATCATGTTTCGCTGTTGAAAAACCATCCCCGGCAACCATCGGGGGAAGGTCGGCCAATGTGACCCGAGGCCATTCTTGTTTACGATGGAAGCCGCAGACGGTGTGCGGCGAGGTGGTCGAAATGACAGGCGTTGGAGTTCCTGGTGTGTAGTCGTAGCGGCCGAAGGAGAGCAACCACTCGGGATGGTCTCCGGGAAAGAGAGCCTTGAGCGGAATCCTTGCCTCGACACTCCATCCCCCGGGAATGATGGCTGTTTTGCTCGTGAAAAGCGGTTGGGCGATCGCGCGCTCCTCGAGAGTTTTGTTTGTATCCGTCCCGTCGAAGTAAAGCTGGAGGACGCTGTTCGAGGGCGTCACATGGAGTTCGTAGTAGGCCTTCTCATCCGCGGGCCCGAGGAAAATCTCGAAAGCGTCGCATTGCATGAAGGCTGGAAAGTTCAGGGGAAAGACATCCTGAATCGGGTGCGCATCGGTCAAATCCGCTCGGATGAGGAGTTCGTTTTCCGAAAGGCCGAGCGTGACTTGACCTGACGCAAAGGCGGGTTCGACTTGTGGAAGCCAGGGTTGGCCGAAGGGCCAGATGAAGGGTTGGGTTTTTATGGAGTTCATTTTTAAAGTGAGGCCGTTTTTTCCAATTAGCATTTGGCCATGAGCAGATGACCTGCAGCGGATGGATGCACATCGTCGCTGCCCATCATGGCGTATCCTTGGCCGAGGCCGCAGAGATTGTTCGGGATGCCCGCGGCATCGCGATTGCGCCCGCAATCGGTGATGGAGTCGCCTTGGAAGAGGATGGTGCTATTTTTTGGAATCATGGTGTTGGTTTTTGAAAAAGTTCGCCTGGGTTGTCCTTGATCATTCCAACTCCAAGCACGCGATGGTTCGCGGCGGAATAGCCGCTTCAATAAATCCGCTTTTCACGCCAGCCCTTTGCTCCAACGAACCACTCTCCTGCAATAAGCGAAGTGTGGCGCGGGCGGGAAACCCATCAGCAAATCCCTCGAGCCGGATTTTCAACGGTGCCGTGTCATTGAATTGACGGTTGATCACATGAACCCACACGCGGCCATTTCCGCCGGTAGCCACCACATCCACTGCCGCAACTTCAGCTCCCTGCTCAGCTCCCCCCGCACTGGTCAATGGCTGGCGGTATTTTGGCACACTGTCCAACTCGACGCGCAATCGTTGACGCCCGTGATGCGCGGCGTAAAACCCGGTCACAGCACCCACCGGTTGGATGAATGACGACGGCACCTTGCCGTCTGGATTCACGCGAATGGCGTTGATCCCCCAACTGGTGCCGATCAGCATCGATTGGGTGGCCAGCTTGATCTTTGGCTCACGCATCATCGCGTGCAGGTAATTCGCCGCGCCAAATGCCCTTATCCAATCGAGCTTGAGGGAGGTTCCCCATCCGTTCCAATTCCATTCTGTGAGAGCAAGCGCGTATCCGTGATCAGGCCGCCCAGAACCAAATTCCAACGGAATTCTTGCCAAGCCGGTAACGGAATCCACCGGCATTGTTGATGTCAATCCGAGCCAGGATTCCTCCGCAGTCATCTTGTCCCAAAGCACGGGCTGGCCGTCCCGCTTCATTTTTTCCAATGAACCAAAGGGCAAATACGAGTGCAATGCCAACATGTCCAATCGGTCTCCCAGCCGCTGGCGGCAAAGTTGAGCAAAACCGTCAGGGTAGGCATCGGCTATAATCTGGATCGAGGGGTCCACCTGACGCATGGCATCGATATAGGCCTCCAGCGCAGCCAGCTTCCATTCGACATCCTTGGGATCGTAGAACCAAGACTCGTTGCCGATCTGAAAATATTTGACCCCAAACGGTGCCTGAGATCCATTTTTTGCGCGCAGCGATGGCCAATCAGGCATTCCCTCCGGCAATTTTGCGCCGACTTGAGCATTGCAGTAAGCCACCAGTCCTGCGGCTTGCAGAGCGGCTTCAGCCAGCGGCTTACTTTTTGTGAGACCGTCCCGGAAGTTTACGACCAGCAAGGGTTCGGCATTGACCTGCCGACATACCTTGATGAAATCATCCATCCCAAACCGGTAGCGCACCCCGCCACTCGCCTCCATGGGGGCATTTCCAATGAATGCCGTCCAATCGCAATGATCGACCTGCGTCCCGCCTGGAAAGCGAATCAACCCGGGCCGGAGTTCCCGGATCTTTTCAAGGACATCACTCCGGATTGCACCATGACTTTCATCCCACGCGGCCTCGGCACCTCGTTCAGAATTTTTCGGAGCTGTGTGCTCGCAAAATTGGCCGAACAACAGGGGCGGGATATCGTTCAGAGGCTCATTGAAGATGGTGATTTGCACATCCCTTCCATGCCCCACCATAAGGGGTTTAACTTCGTCGTTTGAATACGCCCTCAGGGAGAGCCCTGCGATGTTCAGCCAAATCAGAAAAAACCATAACGCCTTCATTTTGGGATTTATAAGAACCCCACATGCAGCGGCACCGGCTTGATGTGTCTGAAAATTGAAGATTCTTGGGATCATGGTGTTGCCGGTGTAGGGATGCATAGCGCCGGCGGTTTTGATATTGAAGGCCGTGACCATCAAACAGTTTTTTTATACTTTCAGCATCTCGGACTTAACTTCGTCGCTGGAGCCGATTTTGTGGAGGCTGCCGTCGCGGATCCAGCAGACGCGGTCGCTGGCGGCGAGCATTTTGTCGTCGTGGGTGGAGCAGATGATGGTGACGCCTTTTTCGCTGTTGAGGGATTTCATGAGCTCGATGATTTCCTCCCCGGTTTTGGTGTCGAGGTTTCCGGTGGGCTCGTCGGCAAGGATAACGCTGGGCGTGTTGGCAAGAGCTCGGGCGACGGCGACGCGTTGCTGCTGTCCGCCGGAGAGTTCGAAGGGTTTGTTGTGGAGTCGGTGTCCGAGGCCGACGCGCTGGAGGATGTCGGTGGCTTTCTCGATGGCGTCCTTGCGGCTGTCGCCACGAAATGTCATGGGGAGCATGACATTTTGTAGGGCGCTCATGACGGCGATGAGGTTGAAGGTCTGGAAGATGTATCCGATGCGGTTGCAGCGCACCCAGGCCTGCTTGGCTTCGGGGAGGTCGAAGAGGGATTCGCCTTCGAAGAAAACGCGTCCCTCGGTGGGAACATCGAGGGCGCCGATCTGGTTGAAGAATGTGGATTTTCCGGAACCGGAGGGTCCCATGATGGAAAGAAACTCGCCACGGCGGATGTCGAGGGTGATGCCTTTGAGGGCCCAGACTTCCTCTTCGCCGAGGCGGTAGAGTTTTTTCACATTTTCCGTGCGGATGATGCAGTCGGTGCTCATGGCTTTGCGTTGGGAATTTGAAGGGCGAGAAAGCGGCGGGTCATGAGCATTTTCGTAAAGAGAACGACGGAGTCCTGAGCGGCTGACATTTCGATTTGGAGGGTTTCCGCGAGCCGGGTTGCAATTTTTGTGAGGTTGGCGCGTCCATCGACGAGATCCCAAAAAGCCGCGCCGTTTTTGTCCAATTGGAGGTGGACATGGGTGTCGAGGCGAAGGATGCGACGGAACCAGGCGTCGAGGGGACCGCGCACCGCAATGGGGCGGCGCAGGTGGAGCTGCCCCCGAGAATCCGTGCGCGACTCGGTATCGGGCAAGCGGACCGGAATGGCATGGAGCGGTTGGTTCTGTGCGGGCATCTTAATGAAATTCGTTGCTTGTGAAATCCACCTCGTGCGGGCGGGCGACTTTTTCGATGCGTCCATCGCGAATCCACAAGATGCGGTCGGAGCATTTGAGCATTTTCAAGTCGTGGGTGGCGGAAATGATGGTGACGCCGAGTTCGTTGCGGAGCTTCTGGAGTAGGCCGATCATCTCCTCGCCGGTTTTCTGGTCGAGGTTGGCAGTGGGTTCGTCGGCGAGGATGATTTCAGGCCGGTTGGCAAGGGATCGGGCGATGGCGATGCGCTGTTGCTGGCCGCCGGAAAGTTCGCCGGGCTTGTGGAGAATGCGGTGTCCGAGGCCGACGAGTTTGAGAAGTTCGATACTGCGCTCGCGGCCCTCTTCCGCATCGGCGCCGGCAAAACTCATGGGAAGCATGACATTTTCAAGGCATGTCATGGTGCCGATCAGGTTGTAACTTTGAAAAATGTAACCGATTTTGCGGCAGCGAAACCACGCGAGTTCGTCGCAGTCGAGTTGGGCGACATCCACCTGGTCGATGTAAACTTTTCCACTGGTCGGCTTCGAGAGCGCGCCAATCATGTTGAAGAGGGTCGATTTCCCCGAACCCGACGGCCCCATGATGGAGAGATATTCCCCCCGGTGGATTTCAAGAGTCGCGCCACGGAGGGCGTGGGTCTCCTGGGTGCCGGTGCGGTAGATTTTTTTCACATCCACGGCACGGATGATGCAGGATGGACTATCGCTTGGTGAACGGAGGGCGGCGAATTGTTGAGCGGTGACCGGCATGGGGAATCAAATATTTGTGCGCAGGGCGGTGGCTGGCACCATGCGCGAGGCGAAGCTGGCTGGGTAGATGGCGGCTAGGATGGAGGCGGTGATCCCTCCGGCAATGCAGGCGGCAAATGACAAGGAAATCCCGATCCATGGAAAGGAGGAAAAAACGAGCCACCATCCGAAGGAGAAGCCGTAGAGAACGAGCGCAAAGAGCAATCCGAAGACGGCCCCCGAGATGCTTCCGACAAAGCCAACAACCGCTGACTCGACAAAGAAAACACGGCGGATGAAGGACGAGAGCGCCCCGAGGCACTTCATGGTTCCAATTTCTTTGAATCGTTCCGTCACGGACATGAGGAGCGCGTTGCTGATGCTGATCATTGTGACAAGAACGGCAATGCACATGATCCAAATGGTGCGGACTTGATCTATCTTGGCCTCGCGGGCTTGTTTTTGGATTTCCTCCTGATCGGGAGGCCGCTGGAGGACAACGACGGGAACACCGGAATGATCGCCCACCGGCATGCGGGTGAACGCGGCCACGGGCTTGGCGAGTTGCGCGCCCTGGGATTTCCAAAGCGCTGCGGGCAACGAATCGCCAAGGACAATCAAGGCGTCGGCCACTTTGCCATCTGCGGCAGGCTTTGCGTTTTCAAAATCCACAAAGCCCTTCGCTCCCTCGCGGCGCAAGAACTCCAGAAATCTTTCCTCAAGGAGAGTGGGAGTGCTGGACTTGTAGATGGCAAAGGTTTTTCCAGCGGGCGCGCCTGCTTCCACATTCAGGAAGCCCGCCATGGCGTCGAGTGATTGGCGGGTTTCGATTTCGCCGGTCACCTGTTTGCGGATGAGATAAGCGGTGAGAATCGACATGAGGAAGGCAACGCCAAGCACGACGCCGAGCATAGTCACAATCGAACGCCCGAGACGGATGCGGATGCCCTGAACAACGATCTCCCAGACGATCGAGATCGGGAGTTTGACTTGATCCGGGATGGTCGCTGAGCCTGATGATTGCTGAGGATTCATGATACTAAAATGGCAGGCTGGAGACGGCTTGCTGAATGAGTTTCAGGGCAATGGTGGCCATGGCCACCAGGCCGACGCCGGTGAAATAACCCGCCATGATCGTCGGCGCGATACGGAGAAAATTCGTCTCACCGAATTTTTTCTGGAAATAAAACCGGCCCAGCATGGCTCCCACGATTTCGAGAATCATGGAATGCGGGAGGTCACCGAAGCCACGCACCATGCCGTAGACGAGCATGACCGGCAGACCGAATCCGCTGAGCACCGCAAAGAGAACCAGGGAAAGGCCAAGACCACTGAAAATCGCGGAAGGGTGGATCGCCTGCATGAATTCACTGTCCGCGATATTATGAGCGGCAGGATCCATTCCTGGCGGAACGAAAGTGGAGGAGTAAAGCAGCGCCTGGCTCTTCGCGGACAATTCCCAGCGCAGCGCAGCATTGGGGAAGGCTTCCGAGGGAACGGGACCGGAACTCCAGATAAAGGACCAGTAGGCGAGAGAGAGAACGAGAAGAATCGGCAAGGCCACGATCTCGGCCTTGAAAAGCGACCAGAAACGGACACCGGTGAGTTCATTGACGCGGAAGGACTGGGCCAGCGAGCCGTAGTTTTCAATCGGAATCGGAGCCAACCAGACATCGACCCCCTTTGCGCCAGAGAAGATGAAAGCGCCCTCGCGGACGAAGGGAATTTCCACCGTCTGCCCGGCCACACCGAGGAGGCGGGCGTTTACATAGGAGATGAACGGTGAGTAAACGAATGCAAAGATGAGCAAAAAGGTGATTGGGAATGCTGGCACGAGCAGGTGGACCAAATAAACCATGGCGCCCGCAGCGACGATGTAGCCGACCAATGCAAGCCAGAGCGGGTAGTCTCCCCTACCCTCGGGAACCGCCCAGATGTTTTCCCGGGGCCCATCGCCCTTCTCGGAGCGGGATTTTTTGAGGGTTTTGGAAAGGGTGAGAACGGTGGAAAAAATCGAGACGATGGCAATACCGAGGCCGGTGCCGAAGCCGAAACTCATCCAGAAATCCATGCTGTTCGAGAAGGTCGTATTCACCGTGTCCATGCCCGGCTGCCAGCGGGAAAGGACGCCCATGGATTGGAGCACCGGATTCGCCACGGCCGTAATGACGATGGCGAGGAATGTCCCGATCACCGCCCAGAACGGCAGCACAAATCCAATGATGAGGACGCCGATATCGAGCGTGATCCCCGTCGGCGTGGCCGGGAGAACGCCTTCCGTGAGAATCGTGGTGTCAATGAAGGGCTGAGGAATGAGAAAGACCGGTTTCTCGAGAAACAGGCCAGTAATGGCCGGCACGCCAACTTGGAGGAAGCCGTAGAGCAATCCGATCGTGATGCCGATCGTGAAAATTCTCCAACGACTCAAGACGGGCTTGGATTCCCCATTGGCAGAGGCATCTGCGGAATTGGTTTTTTTGTCCTCATCCTCCTCGGCGAGCGCCATGGTGCCTTGGGCGGCGATCGGCGCCAAGGGGAAGGCCAGTTTCTCGACATCGGAGGTCAACCGGAAAAGAAAATAACCGAGCGTGTATTTTTTGATGAAGCCCAGAAGCGTGATGAACACGATGAGCGCAATGGGAACAAAGAAATCTGAATGCAGAAGGTTGCGCTCCAGGATCGCCGCACTATCGGGAGGCGGCACGAACCAACTCGGGAAATGGCCCAGCATGCCGGAGTTCCGCATGACATCGCTGGTGGCTAAGTAGGAACGATAGACGAGTGGCGCCATGGGGCCACCGGGGAAAAGCATCGCTCCACCCATCATGATGCTGGCCGCATGCAATAGCACAACGAGGTTCTGCTTGGTGAGTGGTTTCATGGCCCGGCGGGCGATTTCTCCAAACAGAATGAGCGTGACCCATGTGCTGGCCGAGGCCATGTCGCCACCGGTCATGAGACCGAGGTAGATGGCTCCGGGCATCATGATGAGGCCGCAGAAGAAAATGCCGACAACGGTGGTCCATCCGAAGCCGTCCTTGAACTCGGTCGGCGTTTCAAGAAGCGTGCGGTAGCGTTCCAACTCCGCATCCACCGCCGGCTTGGGTTTTCCCTTTTTATTAAACATGGCGTAACTCCGGATTAAGAGCCTCTGTGCGGCGAACCTCATCGGCAAAAAGCGCTTCAGCCCTTTTGAAAAAATCCTTTTTCTGGGCCGGGGAAACGGCTCGCCAATGCAGAAATTGCTCACGGAAATTGACCATCAGGCTGGCGTTGAGTCTGAGCCAGGATTCCCGCGTTCCAGAGATGCGGCGAATGGAAATACGGGCGACGAACTCACCCGTTTCGCTATCCAGGGGGAGGGAGATTTCGAGATTTTGGGAGACGCCCAGATCAAAGGGTTTGGGCCAGACGGTGGCAGAGACGGAAGGCACAATGTCCTCCCCAGAACCTTGCACATCAAGAAGCGGCGAAGAAGCGGAGAACCTCCCTGAACCGCCCTCACCGTGGTCATCCAGAAAACTATGGAAAAAAGCCATCACGGCAAATCGGTCGTGCGTGTCGAAGGTGAATGGCAAATTGAAAGAAACCGTATCGCCATCGGGCTCTGGTAATTTCCAACCGGAATCCTCACTCGGTGCTGCAATTTGAAGCGCCGTGCGCGCGGGGAAAATCGTCGAGAAAAAGACGGCCCCCATGACGGCCAGCGAGGCAAAAATGGTGCTCGGTCCCGCGAAGGTCATATTGAGCCCCCCTGTAAGATTCAAGGCCGTGAGCGTAAACCCGGACGCCTGACTCAAAAGATACCCTAATACAGTGCCAACAATGGAGTAAACAAAGGCCTCTGTGAAGAACATGAAGAAAATATAGCGAGGGGCGATACCCACTGCGTTATACACATAGATTTCATCTTTCCGCTCATAAACAGATCCCTTCATGGTGTTTAAAACAGTAAGAGCCGCTATAACGAGGGGCATGATGAGATCGACTAATCCTCGAAGGGAGTTTTCACGCCCGATTTTTCCTAAATAGGCGACCCCATCCAAGCCGTAATACGAAGAAACCCCCGTTTTTTCCAAGTGACTTGTAACTATATTTTTGGCATCTTTATAGCCGAGTCCATCCAAGCGAACCACCAGTGAGGCGAGGGTTTTATTGGAACCTGGCACAGTGGGAAGCGCGGTTGCGATTATAACGACATTTTCTGCGGCGATTCGTGGATCCTCAGGACTGAAAACTGGCATTCCATTGGGACGAGTTGAGACTTTGGGGAGAGCCATGATATCACTGGGCAGAATGGAGTGAGCATCTATATCTTGCAAAGCATTGAGAGCCTGAGAGTCAAAGACACCGACCGCATGATATGGGGAACCGTTTATTTGCACCGGAACGCCGTCCGGGGATGAATTCACATCCTCAAGTGATATCCCCAAGTCCTTCGCAATGCGGTCCGAAACAATCACCGGCGGTTTGGTCGATTGCAAGGACTGATCCGTGAACCAGAAGGGCTTGGTCAAAAGTTGAATTTTCGATTGCAATGGTTCTTGAGGCGATAATTGCAGAATGGAAAGAAAGCGGGTGGACTGACTCGACGCGGTTCCATCGTTCCTGCGAATTTCAAGATCTGGGTTTTGAGCAAGATTCAAGTAAATATCGATCGATCCTGTGAGGTAGGCTCGGGATGAAATGGGAAAACGATTGCCATAATTTTGTTTAATGGCAAAGGCTTCCGACGAGTCATAACTTTGATCGTCCACCATTTTCAAAAGGAGTCCTTGATACGAGGCTGGACCGAGGGTTGTGGTGCGATCCACATAATCCGTCCGAACCGAGGTGAAGGCAATCATCGCAAAGGTGATCAGAACCAAGGTTGCACAAGTCAGGCCAGTGCGGACTTTCCTGCGGTGCATATTATTCAGCCCAAGCATGAAAGCCGTTACAATAATGCCCATGGTATTGACACTCACTCCCACGGCCCGTCCACGCATGGCTTCCAAGGCGGCGAGATTTTCGCGGAATTTTCCGGCGAACAGAATCGTCACACCGCCCGAAATCAGAAGGATGACGAAGCCGAGGAGGATCATGACCGAAGAACGGATCAACTCAAAAGCCGGGTGCAGGAAACGCAACATGGCAAAAACGATCAGGAAAATGATGGCCTGGGTCGCGAGTTGCTTTCGTATATCAGAATAAGCAAAAATAAGCTTCTCCATGAAAAATGTAAATGGGACGAGCAGCGCAAGATACCAGAGAATGCTTAGAACGGCTCCGTTGATATTATCGAGCAGGATCGGGTGCGCGATAAGGGAATAGGCAGCTGATTCGCGGGCAACAAGAACAGAGTCTGTATAGGAAAGCGCGGCTGATTTGGCTTTTAAAAGAAGTTCAGTGCTTCGATTTATAACCTTCGATACGGTTTCGTTAAGCATGTTGCGTCGTTCCTGCAACTCCGCTCGGATCGTATTGGTGCGCAAAATGGAATCTGCCATACCAAAGGCTGTTTTCTTAAAAATCGATTCATCACCAGAGAGATAGCCAATACCATCGATCCCGCTGACTCCCTCCGTTTTTTGAGGCGATGGCGCACCCAGAAGGAATCCACTAATCTTCTGGGCAAGCGGATTACCAGGAACGCCAGAACGCATGGCCACATAGAAAGATTCTGCTGGTTCAACAAATAATGTGAGGACATCCGTTTCAGTAAAGAGTGCCGTGCGCGCCAATGGTGCCAACCCCTTTCGGCTTAATAAACTCGTATTGACATAGGTCTTTAAGGTTTGAGGATCGGTCATGTCCGTGAAGGTGACCGGATTAGCTCGGAAAAGAACAAGATTTACCTTTGTGAAGTCA
>JBILMW010000071.1:0-12500 GCA_044375335.1 Terrimicrobiaceae bacterium
AGTCGAATTGTTGCTGGCCGAGAAGTCGCAGGCTCACGCTCTCGCCGTTCACGCTGGGAATGGTCGCCACGCGCACATCGATCGGTGCACCTGCGATTTCGAGGGCGATGCGCCCGTCCTGCGGACGCCGCCGCTCGGCGATGTCGAGGCCGGACATGATTTTCAGGCGGGAGATGAGGGAGTCCTGCAGCATCTTGATCCGCTGTGGGACGGGAACCTCCTGGAGAACGCCGTCGATGCGGTAGCGGATACGGAGGTCGTGGCCGAGGGGTTCGAAATGGATGTCGGTCGCACCTTGCTGGAGTCCCTCGCGCAGAATTTGGTTCACAAACTTCATCACCGAGGCTTCGGAGTCGTCCTCGTCGATGACATTGACCTCCTCCTTTGCTCCGCCGGGCAGATCGTCCTCACGGCCTTCGAGAAGTTCTTCAAAAGTATCGGCACCGACGCCGTAGGTTTTCTTGAGCGTCTCCACAAGGCGGCTGCGCGAAGTCATGACGAGACCCACCGGGCCGCGCCAGTGCTGGGTTACAGCCTGCCATGTCGCGTAATCGAAGGGATCGAATGTCAGGAGGCTGAGTTCACCGCCGGGGACAGCGGCCTCCGGCAAAACAATTTGGCCCAATGCGAGTCGAGCGGGGAATTTTTCCCGCACATTTTCAATCGGGGCGACATCCTCCTCCTCGCGCCAAGGGATTCCGAGTTCTGAGGCGAGGGCTTTGAGGAAAGGCAATTCCTGAACGAGCTTGGAATCGAGCAACGCGGCGATGGGCGACCGCTGGGCAAACGCGGCGCGGTCGAGCACATCGCGGCACTTATCGTGCTCATTGGAACCCGCCAGTTCCGCGAGGCGAAGGAGGTCGTCAGTTGTATTGATCATTTGTCCAAGGCCAGCGGAACTTTTTCTTTTTCTCAGGCGGCAGCGGTGTGGGAGTCCAGACGGCAGGTGGGGTTTTCTGCTCAGCAATTGGAGCTGTCATGGCCTGTCCATCGCGACCCAGCGGGGAGCGGTCACCCTCATAGGCACTGGCTTTCATTAGCTCATGATTCGAGTCTACGACGAAGGGTTGGATCATTACGATGAGCTCATTTTTTCTGACTTTGGACTGTGTGCGTCCGCCGAGGAGGGATCCAACCACTGGGATATCTGAGATATAGGGCATGCCTTCCACGCCGCGTTCCTTGTCTTCGGAAATCAAACCACCCAGAACTATCGTTGCGCCATTCGGCACGCGAACGCTGGTGGTGATTTCCTGAGTCGCAATGATCGGCACTTTGTTGCCTGAGATAGTGTCTGTGCCAATGACATTGTCGTTCGTTTGAGCGATGATCAGGTTCACCTCACGGTCGGAGTTGATGAGCGGGATGACTTCAAGTTTGAGAACCACATCCTGATATTGGATGTTCGATGTGATCGCGCTTCCGTTTCCGCTGATTCCGCCGCCGGTGGCCGAGGTGAGGGACTGCGTTGGCACTGGCACTTTTTGACCCGAGAGGATCGTAGCCTTGCGGTTGTTGGTTGTATAAATGACGGGCCGCGAGAGGGTGCGGAAGCGTTCTGTGCTTTCTAAGAAACGGGCAAAGACATCCACCGAATCCGCGATGCTTCCGTAAATGGTCAGTCCCGCGAGGGAGGATAGTGCCGGCGTCAGTGAGGAAGGATTAACTATGGATGCCGCATTTGGGAATGTGCCTCCGGGCAGAATACTTGGGCTGAGCGATGTGGCAGCTGCTCCGCTGGCGTCGCTGTTGCCGAGGAGATTGTTGAGAGGTTGGAATCCTTTGTTCCTGATCAGGTAGCTGACCCCATAGTCCACCCCTTTGCTGAGGCGCAGTTGGCCGATGACGACTGCTAGGTAAACTTGTTTTGGACGCTGGTCGAGGATGTCCAGAATCTGCTTGGCGCGGGCTTTGCTTTCAGGTGGGCCAAATATGATGATGCTGTTGGAGTTATTGTCCGCGATGAGTCGGATTTCTCCGATGGTGGCGGATTGCGGGGCACCTTGTTGGGTTTCATTGCTGAGGCGATCGGGTTTGTTGATGCCGTCGCCACCTATGCCGCCGAGACCTCCGGAGGAATTGTTGTTTGAGTTCTGATTGAGTGAATTGTTGTTTGAGCTGTTTTGGGAGCCTTGGTTGCTGCCGTTTTGTGTTTCAGAATCCTTATCCGAAAGCATATCTGTGAGAACCGGAAAGACATCGTTGACAGGGACAAAATTCAGAACGCGCGTGAGTGGTTGTTCAAAATTTCCGGCGGAATCGAGCTGAGAGATCACATCGCGCACATAGCGGTAATTCTCCACGCGGGTTACGACGAGGATGCGATTGGTGCGTTTGTCAGCAAGGAATTTGGCTTTTCCGGAGATGAGGCGGTTTTCGTAGCGGGCGCCTGAGGCCGTCCCTGCGGCTTGCGGAGTTTCGGGATTTTGCGGATTCGCGGGAGTCTGCTGGGTGTTTGGGCCTTTCGCCTTCGCGGGATCCTCTTTTCCGAACATTTCGTCCAGCATTTCAACAACGCGTTCTGCATTGGCGCGCTGGAGTTGAACAAACTCGGTGACGACCCGGGCCGGTTCGACATCGATCAGGTCCAGAATGCCGAGGGCTTTTCGGATGACGGGGGTTTTGTCTGTGAGGATGATCGCGTTGGTGTTTGGAACGGGAACCACGGAACCATAGGCATTGATCTGCACCACGCCTTGCACGACGGCGATGGCTTCCTCAGGCGAAATGAAGGAGAGGGGCTTGTAAAAACTCAGCACCTTGTCTCCATCAGCCGGCAGGGACTGAACCTCGCTCAGGAGAGGAAGGCCCTCTGTGCGCGGTGCGCGGCTCGGGCCGAGGATTTTGATCGTCTGATCGTCAACCGGCACGATGCTGTAGTTGTTCATCAAGAGGGAGCTCTCGATAATCCCGATGGCGTCCTCGCGGCTGACCGGCTTGGCAACCATGATCGAGAGTTCCTGACCGGCGAGGTTCGAGTCGCGGATGATGCGCTTGCCGGTGAGCGTTTCGTAAAAGGAAATGACATCCAGGACCGAGTTGCGCGGAAACGTGATACTGACAGATTCCGGCGGCTTGGCGGGCGCCGGTGGCGCGAGCGTTGGGGTGACAGGCGCACCCGGAGGCAACACTTGAGGCACCTGTGCCACAAGGGGCATGGCACAAAGAAGCAGAGTGGGAATGACAGGAAGGAAGTGGCTTTTCATTGATTAGGGACGGGCTGGGCGGCTGGTGGTTGGCCGGAAATCACTCGACGCCGGATGACGCGTCGTGGCGGTTCGTTTCCATTCGTTGTGGCGGGTTGAACGGCTGCGGCACCTGGTGGCTGTGGTGTTCCGGGCTGCTGAGGTAATTGGGGGTTCATCGGCATCTGTGGTGCGGGTTGAGCCTCTGCGGGGACTTCGGCATAACGAATGGTCGTTTCTTGACCTTCGATGCGAATGCGTGCGCTCATGTTTTTTGGGTTTGAATCCGGTTTGTAGTCCAAGAGTTGGTTGTTTGCGGCATCAGGCTTGGCACCGAGCATGTGGCGAACCTGAGTGTTTTTATCCAAAACGAAAACCACGGCCTCCTCGTTGATAGTGGCCGCCCCTGTCAGAAAAAAACGGTCGGCCATCGGTGCACTTTCCTCCGCTGTGGGGAGCGAAAAAGGCGAGCGGTTGAGCAGGACCTGAAACTTTTCCATTGAACGCTGTTCCATCCAAGGAGCGTCACCCTCCGCCTGCATTAGCGCAGGCGCCGTCGAAAAAAATAAAATTGCGAGCGGTATTCTCATTCGGTGGCGGTTGGCGCGGGGTTTGAGTCTACCGGTCGGAAATACTGTCGTATTTCCATTTCCACAACCACATTGGGTGGCTCGTTGTCACTTCGGATCATCATTTTTTCCACCGAGCGCCAGGATGTCGGATTTTGAATATCGAATAAAAAAGTCGCCACGCCGGAGAAGGGACCAGTGATCTTCGTTTGAAGAACCGCCGCGCGTGCGCCGTCGGCCTCCTCGCCAGGAAGAAGGGTTTCCTCCGCGATTTTGAGGCCTGATTTTTCAGCCATGTTGCGCACAATGTTGAGAAGTCCTGTATTGGCGGCATCCTGTTTTTCAACAGGCGAGGGGTGTTGTTGCATCCAGTCTTTCGCTGGCTCCAGCACCTCGGCGGCTGTGATCCAGGAGCGGGATGTGGAGATGGCGGAGCGCGCTTCTGAAATCGCTGCCAATAAGCCCGCACGGTGGTTCAGCCATGCCCGAACGGCAAAAAGATTCACCGCCAGAAAGACGGCCGCGCCGAAGATCAGGAGCAAGCGTGTTTCACTCTTCGCCAGTTTTCGCATCGGGTCGTGCTCCTTCCATTTCAAATCTCACCTTGTTGCGGCCCGCCAGTTGCGGTTGGCCGGATGTCCAATCATAATCCTGCAAGAGTGGGGATTTTTTCACTCGCTCAAAAAATTCATAGGCCTGCGAGACATCCGTCGCCTCTCCGGCAATCGAAAGTCGGCCCTTGTCGTAGTTGTATTGGGTCAGGCGCACTTGCTCACCTGGGATTTCGGTCGCGACAGCCGCGAGTTGGTCTATTGCGAAGGCTTGGGGATCGATGGCGGACCGGAATTGCTTCCACTCGGTCACGAGTTGTTGCGCCTCCGTTGAGACTGCTTCGATAGATTTCAGTTCGTTGTTGAGACGGTGCAATTGGAAGCGTTGCCAAGCGAGGTCGGCGGCGACAAAAAACAAAATCACCGCGTAGATCGCCAGACCCATCGTGGCAATCGACGCCAGACGCTTCAGGCGTGATCGGGAAAGCAGGGCGGCCCGAGCGGTCGGTGGAGCGGCATCGCTCAAGACTGCGGGCAGGACTGGCGCAGGAAGCTTTTTTTCAATTTCAAAATCCAAGCGCAGCGAATGTCCGAGTGAAATGGCATCCGCTTCCAAAAAATCCCCGATCAGGCGTAGCTTGGCCGGCATGCGTGTGATGACGCTCTCCGACCTCAGCCTCATAGCCGTGCGCGCTATCGCTCCGCAAAAAGCCGTGCCGGGATTTGAATCACCTGTGGCCGCGAAGAAGACGCATTTGTCCTCGCGGTAAATAGCAAAGCAAAGCGTGGCTTGTTCCTTCCAAACCAGCACATCGGCTCCTGCGGGATCGAGCAGTCGGGCAGGAATCTCAAAACACTTCGCCTTCTTGAGGTATTCAGGAGCGGTTTCGTCATCCGTTGCCGCCAGTGCCAGGACAAGTGACCGTCCCTCTTTTTCCAAAATAGGGACCGTATAAACCTCAGCGTCCTTCCGAAGCAGATGTCGGCTGGTAAGCTCAAGTTCTGCCAATTCCGCTGGGTCGCCTTGCGAGGCAATCCAGAGCGGCATGGAAAGAACGCTGCGTGAGGGAACAGCCAGAAGCAGGCTTTCAAAGCTGTCCAGCGACTTCTCCGAAAAAGCATCCTCCAGTGTGCTTCCACCCTTGGGCGGGAATTTCCATAGCTCCCAGCCTTCCGCGCCAGGTCTGAGAACTGCATCGGGAGTTTGGTGAATCATCGCTCCTCCCAACTCATCATTTGTCCTGTTGTCCCAGTTGGTGCGATGACGACGATTTTATGCGAGACACCTCCGCACCAACCAGTGCTCTCAATGCGACGCAAATCTCCCGAGGTGTCAAAAAACTCCAACAAGGCCGTGCGCTGGTTCCCCCCTGCTCCCAATAAATCCGCCACAGCCTCGATGGATTGCAGCTTCTGGTCATCGGCCGTATTGTCGACGCCATCACGCCCCGCTCGCATCTGGATGAGCGACTGGCACTGATTGGGCGTAAGTTCGGCGAGAGCCTTGAGTAGTGATTGCGGAGCATATTGGATGCTGATCTTTCCACTATACCAAATAGTGAACACATCCTGCCAGCCCTCCTTTGCAGCCAGTATCTGGGAAAGATTTAGGATTGCTTCCATTTCCCGGATGTGTTTGAGCGGTCGATTTGCTGGATAACCTGAGCGTCCCGCGAATTCGTATTGCTTGCGCTCGGCACCTTTCATCAGGACGAAATCATCGCCATCTATCCAATCTGTAAGGCTGTCGATTGCCGCCTCGCCAAGTGTTAAATCCGTTTTCCAGTCTGCAAAAAGGCGTGTAAAAATGGAACGGTTCCCCTGCTGCAGCCAGTAGTTGGGGTTGATTCGTGAGGACTCATTGGTGATTTTGACATCATAGCCTTCTGACTCTTTGCTTCCATGGTTTAAAAGCGGATTTCCTAAATTCACGGCTGGATTCAAACCTACTGCGACTCCATTGAGTGCCATTTGTCGTGCTACAAAGCGCTTTTCAGCTTGAGTCTCATTTTCCATCCACGCTTGAACTGCGCCGCCTGTCAAAATAACCAGACCCGCCAAAAATGCGATGCACCAGAGCACCAAAGGCAGAGCGATCGCACGAATACTTTTACGGCTTTTCATTCGGAGGAGATTGCTGTGGTTTTTGGGGATTCTGATTCGCGTTGGGAGTTTGCTGCGGCGTCAAAATTGGAGGAATCCAAAAAATAACATCAATGAGTGCGCCTGGCATTTTATCATACGAGAATTGAAGGCGGATCAATTTAAGACGCTCCGCACCTTCGGGCCATTCTTCGAGCCATTCCCCATCTTTAAAAAAAAGCCATTTTACCTTTTCTACTCCAGGCAACAGGGAAACCCATGCTCCCTGCAATCGAAGGCGTTCAAGTTCGAGCCCTTGAGAGTTGGGGGGTAGGCGGAGAATCGAGAAAGTGCGAGTTCCATCAGCTTTTGGTCTCGCAGCGAGGATGATTGAGCCTCCGCCCAAGCTCGAAACGCCGAAAGTTCCCGAGGTTTCCATAAAGACCAGTTCTGGAACAGGTGAACCCGTAGAGGATTTTGCCACGCGAAAAAAAACCTTCCCGTCAGCGGGCAAGTTTGAAAACGAATCACGAGTCACCCTCAAAAAAGCTTCCAATCGTCTTGAACCGAATTGTTCCGAAATAACTGCTTTCGTTGTCTCCAACGCAGCCGTGGAGATCGAGTAAACCGCCCCGCTCAGCAGTCCGAGTATCATAAGGGCCATGACAAGCTCGAAAAGAGTGAAACCCGAGCGGACTTGTTTGGAGACAAATCTGCTCATGGTTTGTAGATCAGGATTTCCGCGCGTTCCTTGCCTCCGCCCGGCAGAGGACCAGCCGTAACAACAAGCTTCCACATTCCCGGCAGTATCGTTCCATCCGGATTCCGGATTTCGGTCTGCTCAAATGTTTCAAGCACAGCTATTCCATTGTTAGAGCGGGGGTCGATTTCCCGTTTGCCATTCATAGGGGGATCAGCCATTGCCGCCGCGAGTCGCGACTCGATGATTGTGCGAGCCAACATTTTGCTTCGTGCATTCAAAGCCGCATCCACCACAGATTGAAGGGCCAGAGCCAACCCTGTTGCCGCCAGAGCAAAAACTCCCAGGGCAATGAGAACTTCAAATAAAGTGAACCCCTTTTTACTCATTGTCTTCGATCAGAAGTGCCGTTAGTGGATCGAACTTTAGAATAATCGAGTCATTTTTATGAACCAACCGAAGTTCAAGTGCGTCGCAGATACCCGAGCTATTGAATTCCCAGAATTCCAGTTTCTCGGGCTTGCGAAAGCGGTTCTCGGTGAAGCGCCTGATTTGAAGTTTCCAGTCGCGAGGTAATTCAAAGGATGGAAGCACTTTTCCTCCGGAAATTCCGATTTCCGAAATTTGCAATCTGCGAGGCTCACCGTTTTTTTGGGCGCTTAAGTTTGCTTCTTTAACGATCTTTTCGATTTCCTGCGTAAGACGTTCGGATTCTGAAGCCCCAAACGAATTCATGAGCATTGGGATGGTTACACCCAGAACGACGGCTGTAATTCCGAGGGCAAGAAGAATCTCGAAAAGGGTGTATCCGAGTAGCGATTTTAAGTCGCTCTTTAATAGAGCCCTATTAATTTTTCCCGGCGTCATCATCGCTCTCCTTGCCGTCGGGGCCGAGCGAGTAAATTTCAAAAGCCGCACCGCCCTTGCCGGGGTTGCGATAGACATACTCATTGCCCCAAGGATCGACCGGGACTGTTTTCATGAGTTGTTTCCACCTGCGGGGGCGTGGTTCCGTGGTGGGCTGGTTGACCAGTGCCTTGAGCCCTTGTTCAGTGGACGGCATGCGGTAGTTCAGCATCTCGTAGGTCCGGAGTTGCATGGATATGGCCTCGACATCGCTATCCACGCGTTGCTCTTTCGCTACATCGATATTTCCCACCAACATATAAATCGCTGAACCTACGAGCACGGCAATGATGCCGAGCACCAACATGATCTCAAACAGGGTGTAGCCCGATTGAGAAAAGCGGCGCTTTTTGAGGTCACTGGAGATCATTGAATACATCGGCGGAGAGTGGGTTCAGGTTGTCACCGAATAGTAAAGCACTCATGTTTCCCAGTGCAAGTGAGGCTTTAACCTTATAAGCAGGATTTTCCAGCTTAGACATGGTGGCGGCGGCGCTTGACCTTGATGAGGGCGAGGGAGCGGAGGAGGGCCGCGTTGTTTGCGGCGTATTCCTCGTTGCTGAGTTTCTCGCCTGACATGGCTTGCTCGGCGCGGCGTATTGCCTCCTCAGCTGCGGATTCGTCGATGTCGCTCTCCTTCACAGCCATGTCCGTGAGGACGGCCACTTTTTCGGGAGTGATTTCGACGAAGCCCTCGCCGACGGCCAGGCGGAGTTCCTGGCCGCTCTTGAGAACGCGCAGTTCTCCAGGCTCGAGCAATGTCATGACCGGGGCGTGCATGGGTAGCACGCCCAGTTCGCCATCGATGCCTGGAATCACGACGGAATCCACATCATCGGAGTAGGTTTTCGCCTCGGGAGTGACGATTTCGAGCCGGAGCATGGGATTAGGATTCCTTCACCATGTCGATGCCGCCCTTCATATAGAAGTTGGCTTCAGGAACATCGTCATGTTTGCCTTCGAGGATTTCCTTGAAGCCGCGGATCGTGTCAGCGGTGGAAACATACTGGCCTTTCGTGCCAGTGAAGATTTCCGCCACATGGAACGGCTGCGACAGGAAGCGTTGGATTTTGCGGGCGCGATAGACGGTGAGTTTGTCCTCGGGCGAAAGCTCGTCCATGCCGAGAATGGCAATGATATCTTGCAAGTCTTTGTAGCGCTGCAACACACGCTGAACGCCGCGTGCCACATTGTAGTGTTCCTCACCGACGATATCCGGCGCGAGGGCTTTGGATGTGGAGGCGAGGGGATCCACCGCAGGGTAGATACCCAATTCGGCGATGGAGCGCTCGAGAACGATTGTGGAGTCCAAGTGGGCGAAGGTGTTCGCCGGAGCTGGATCCGTCAAGTCATCCGCAGGCACATAAACGGCTTGGAACGATGTGATCGAACCTTTCGTGGTCGAGGTGATGCGTTCCTGCAAGTCGCCCATTTCAGCGGCGAGTGTGGGTTGATATCCCACCGCGCTCGGTGTGCGGCCCAGAAGGGCGGAAACCTCGGCACCTGCTTGAGAGAAGCGGAAGATGTTGTCGATGAAAAGCAAGACGTCTTGGTTCTTCTCGTCGCGGAAATACTCGGCCATCGCGAGCGCGGAGAGGGCCACGCGGAGACGGGCGCCTGGAGGCTCGTTCATTTGGCCGTAAACGAGGGCCACCTTGGATTTGGAGATGTCATCCTGAACAATAACGCCTGATTCGCTCATTTCGGCGTAGAGGTCATTTCCCTCACGGGTGCGCTCACCGACACCGGCAAACACAGAGTAACCACCGTGGCCTTTGGCGATATTGTTAATCAGCTCCATGATGACGACGGTTTTTCCGACGCCGGCGCCACCGAAGGCACCCACTTTTCCACCCTTGGTGAACGGGCAGATCAGATCGATAACCTTGATGCCGGTTTCCAAGATCTGGGCCTTGGTGTCCTGCTCCAAAAGAGGAGGCGCTTTGCGGTGGATGGGATATTTTTTCTCGTGTGGCACGGGGCCGCGTCCATCGGTTGGTTGACCGGTCACATTGAAGATGCGTCCCAGAACGCCTTCGCCAACGGGGACGGAAATCGGAGCACCGAGTGCGCTCACTTCCATGCCGCGTGTGAGTCCCTCGGTGGAGCTCATGGCAATCGAGCGAACCCAATTTTCGCCGAGGTGCTGCTGAACTTCGAGAGTGAGATTTTGTTTCTCGCTGCCGACTTCAAAGTCGATCTCGAGGGCATCGTAGATTTTGGGCAGAGCGCCGTCTGCCGGGTTGAACTCGACATCGACAACGGGGCCGATGACCTGAACGATTCTTCCTTTATGATTCATGTGTGGTTGGTGAGCGTAAAAAAGGGTGTTTTCTTTAGCGTGCTGGCATGCCGACGGCAACAGCAATTTGATTTTTAAAACAGCAAGGTTGTGGGTGATTCGAGGCTCTTGCGGATGGTCGCGAGGAACTCGGCTCCAGCGGCTCCATCCACAACGCGATGATCGCCGCTGAGTGCGATGGTCATGCGCTGTCCGGCTACGATTTGATCCTGCGCGTTGACGACAGGTTTTTTCACGATCGCACCGACGGCCAGAATGGCAGCCTGCGGGGGATTGACGATGGCGTAGAAGCTGTCGATTCCAAAAGCGCCAAGATTCGAGATGGTGAGGGTGCCGCCTTGGTATTCCTCGGGTTTGATTTTTTTCGAGCGGGCGCGAACGGCGAGGTCTTTCACGGCGCCGCTGATTTCGCGGAGTGAGAGGTTATGGGCGTCGCGGATCACTGGAGTGATGAGGCCGTCTTCAACGGCGATGGCCACCGAGAGATTGACGCTGGCGTATTCGATAATGGAATCGCCTGCGAAGGCGGCGTTGACTTTCGGGTGTGCCTTGGCGGCGCGTGCTGCGGCGAGAAGAATGAAATCGTTCACAGTCACCTTGGCGGTTCCTGCAGCCTCGGCGGCGGCATTCAAATCCTTTCTCAACTTGGCGAGCGGAGCGGCATCGATTTCGACTGTGAGATAGAAGTGCGGAATCTGGGTTTTGCTGGCCAAGAGACGCTCGGCAATCGTGCGCCGCATTCCGGAAAGCGGTGTCTTCGTGTCTGCATCCGAGAATGGCACCTCAATGCGGGGCGCTGCAGGAGCGGTGCCGCGCACTGCCGTGGCTGTGGCGAGGACATCCGCTGCAACAATGCGGCCTCCAGGACCTGTGCCTTGAACTCCGGAAAGATCCACCCCGCGTTCGAGGGCGATTTTCTTGGCAAGAGGGGAGGCTTTGACTCGGGAGCCATCGGTGGAGGCTGCCGCTTTTGGCTTGGCTGCCGCAGGAGCTGTGGGAGCGGGAGTCGAGGCTGCAGGTGCGCTTGCTGCTGGTGTCTTGGAAGCGCTTTTCTTTCCGCCCTCCAGATTGGCAATCGGCTGGCCGACCTTCACAACTCCGCCTTCAGGGATGAGCAGTTCCGTGATCAGTCCATCATCGAAGGCTTCCATTTCCATGGTGGCCTTGTCTGTCTCCACATCGGCGATGACATCGCCAACGGAAATTTTGTCGCCGGCTTTTTTGTGCCATTTGATGAGCGTTCCCTCGAGCATCGTGTCGCTCAGTTTGGGCATGGTGATTTGATTCATAGTCGGAATGCGTCTTAGCGGATGTGTAGAACTTTTTCGATGATGCGTGCCACTGTGGGGAGTTGCAGGTTTTCCAAGGCCGGGGAGTAGATGGCCGGGGCGTCGAGCGAGCACACACGCTGAACGGGCGCGTCGAGATCGTCGAAGGCCTTCTCTTGAATGGTCGCCGCAATCTGGGCTGACACGCCGCAGAAAGGCTTGTTCTCATCGACAAGAACAGCCCGGTGCGTTTTGCGAACGGAGTTCAGAATCGCCTCCTCGTCCAGCGGGCGAATCGAACGGAGATCGAGAACCTCCGCATTGATGTCATGCTCAGCGGCGAGAATCTCTGCCGCTTTCAGGGCCGTGATGACCGCGCGCCCGTGGGCGATCAGCGAGACATCGGTGCCCTCGCGCTTGAGGTCGGCCACGCCGAGGGGGATGATGTATTCCTCTTCGGGAACCTCCCATGACTCGCCGTAAAGAAGCGTGTTTTCCATGACGCAGACAGGGTCGTTGTCCCGGATGGCCGCCTTCATCAAGCCCTTGGCATCGTAGGCAGTCGCGGGGCAGACGACTTTGAGCCCCGGCGTGTTGGCGATAAAATTTTCCGGCGTGTGCGAGTGGGTGGCACCCACATTGGTTCCACCGTTTGCTGGGCCGCGGATGACGATGGGGCAGTTGATGAGTCCACCGCTCATGTAGCGAACCTGGCCGGCGTTATTGATAATCTGATCCCATGCCACATACGCGAAGCTCCAGAACATGAGTTCCATCACGGGACGGACGCCCAGCATCGAGGCGCCTATGCCCATGCCGATGAAGCCCGCTTCGCTGATCGGGGCATCGACCACGCGCTTGTCTCCGAAGCGTTGCCAGAGGCCTTCGGTGACTTTGTAGGCGCCGTTGTATTGAGCCACTTCCTCTCCAATGATGA
>JBILMW010000274.1:0-3532 GCA_044375335.1 Terrimicrobiaceae bacterium
CTCAGGCAAAGCATAGGTCGTTCCTCCGGCGGTTACCGCGCGCTCCTGCATCGCCTCGAGCAGGGCCGACTGGGTCTTCGGCGGCGTCCGGTTGATCTCGTCGGCCAGCACGATGTTCGCAAACAGCGGGCCTTTGACGAATTTGAATTGCCGGTTTTCATCGAGGATTTCGCTGCCCACGATATCGCTGGGCATGAGGTCAGGAGTGAACTGGATACGGCTGAACGACAGGCCGAGTGCGCGCGCAATCGTATTGACCAGCAGGGTCTTTGCCAAACCAGGCACCCCCACAAGCAACACGTGCCCCCCCGCAAAAATCGCCGTCGTCGCTTCCCGGATGACCTGCTCCTGGCCGACCATCACCTTGCCCACCTCCGCGACCAGCGCGCGGTGCTTTTGCTGCAGCGCTCCGAGCGCCTCCTGATCCGATCCGTACTTCACGTCCCTAAGGTACATCCCGCATCTGTGAAGCGGTGCATGCCTTCGTACCGTGTGACGATGACGTGGGGATGAGGACCGTTTGGCCTGTGGCGCCGCAGGCCCACAGCAGCAGGCCTCCGACAGCGAATGCGCCGCTTCGCACAGCACTCATTCGTCGTGGTGTTCCTCGTACGGGGCTTCCTCAGGCGCCGTCTGAAGCCCACCCTTCGTGAACTCCGTGTGGCGGATTTCCCCGCCGGTTTTGCCCGTCGCGCCCATCAGAATGCACGTGGTGAGGGCCAAAACGCCCACCCCTCCGCGCACCAGTGCCATCTGGCCAGCGCGCCCGAGGGCTACCGCTGCGAGCACTGCGGTGCCTAACCCGAGCGCATAGGCCCATTCCGCGGTTTCTTCGTGCGATTCGATTGCGGCTTCCAGCACGCCGGGGATGGTTTCGGCGACTTCTTCCGCAGATTCCCCGGTCAGGAAGGCCGCGTAACCCACCAGACCTACGGCAATAAACGCCACTAAACCAGCACGTTCCACATCCGGCTTGCGCAACGCCGCACCGGCGGCAAAAAGCACAAGGGCAAAGGGAAAGCCCACGATCGGTACGTGGTTGAGTACGAGGTGGAGGTAAGCCCAGTTCATGCACCCAAGCTACGCACGCCCGGGACGAATTGGCTGATCTTCCTCAAGGGCTTGAGCGGAAGCGTCCACGGCGCAGGCCGCAGGCCGTTCATCGCCCAGGCCCGGCGGTCTTCCCGGTGGGCCCGGAGGCGGCCGGTCCACGTGGCGTTGCTGAGTCCACCGGCCCGCATGCGCACGGCCACGTCCGGCAGGTAGGCGATGGGGCGGCGCTGCACGTGGATGAAGCGCAACATCAGCTCGTAATCAGCGGAATAGCGCAGATCTGTGTTGAAGCCGCCGGCGGAACGTAGCGCCGTCGTACGGGCGATGAAGGTGGGGTGCGGCGGCATCCACCCCCGCAGAAATGCCCCGTCCCGGTACCTGCCGCCGCGCCAAACCCGCACCACCCGACCGTCCCCATCCACCACCTCCACATCGCCGTACACCGCATCCACCGCGGTCTCCCGCAAGCACGCCGCCGCCTGCGCCAGCACCCGCGGGTGGGCGTACACGTCATCTGCGTGCAGGAACGCGACGTATTCGCCGGTCGCCAGCTCCATGCCGGCATTCATGGCGTAGTACAGGCCCGCGTCCGGCCGCGAACTTAGGTGAGCAATCCCCGCGCGGTAGGGTTCTACCGCAGCCAGTGTGCCGTCCGTCGACGCCCCGTCGAGGACGATGTGTTCGATCGCGATGGACGGATCGCGCTGTGCTGCCACGGATGCGCAGGTCGCGGCGATGGTGGCGGCAGCATTGTACGCCACCGTGACCACGGAGACGGTCACCTCCCGGCGAGTTCGTTGCGCAGTCGCTTGAGGACCGCTTCGCGGGTTAACCCCGAGGCGTCCACGGACCAGTGCAGTTCTCCTGTTGCGGTCACGATGGCGCGCACATCGATTTCTGTTGCACCTCGCGTGCAGCCGAGCTGCGTGACCACGACCAGTTCTGCGCTGAACCCCGGAAGGGCAGGAGGGGTGGGCGTGAAGAGCAAATCTCCTTTCAGTTCTCGGGACCGCTCGGAGAGTTCCCGATCAGCTGCTTCCGTCGGCACGGTGCGCCCGGAGTGGCCGATGGCCTCCGCCAAATCACTGGAGAACCCCCGAACATCGCGCCGTGAACAGCCCTTGCCGACCGGGGTAGCTACGGCCCAAGAGCGTTCCGCGGAATTCCCGCTGTTTCCCGGCTGGAATACGAAGCGTTCCGGTCCACCTGCCGTCTCCGAGGGCCGCAACCGGTTTGCAAGCGCCTCGAGCAGTTCGGGCGGGCAGGTGTTCGCCAGCAACCCTTGGTCAAGCACGACGGGAAACAGGGCAATCCGCTTGCCTCCACTGAGATCTTCGAACGTTCCTTCGAGACGCGACACCGTCCGGGAACAGGTGATGGAAACCCGGTCGTCGTACGAAAACGTCAGCCTGCACGTCGAATGCGGTGCGGAGAGGTCCACGGCAGCCAGTGAGGCCCCGGGCACGTGGCGGTACGAACGGCCCCGTCGTTTCCAAACTCCCGCGTCCACTAATTCTGCCACGGCCTCTTTCCCCCCTTTTCGCCACCGCAAATCGTTTTCGCGGACGATATCTTTGACCGTTGCTTTCCGGGCGCCACGCGCTGGAAGCGCGGCAGCAATGGCACGCAAGGTGGCCCCACGGCGCACGAGTTCTGCCCGTTCGCCCGGGGAAACGATGCGGTAACCGACGCGTTTCAGCTCGGTTTCCAGCAGCGGCGTCAGGCCTAAGGGATCAGATGCTGCAACGACTTCGAGGTACGTGGGCAGGGGGATCGTCACGTTTTTTCCTTCGCCGACACGGATGTCCTGGGCGCTTGCCGCCATCGAGAGGACCAGCGCACTGGCGAGAAACGCAAAGCGGGAATTCATGGGGTCGGGGCTGTGTTTTGCCAAGGCCGTTCAAACGTGCAATCGGTGTAGGGCGCATCGATGCGCACATACACCTCGGCCAGCCGGCGATCGATCCAGCGGTTCAGTTGGCGTGCGGAGAGCTCGTTTTCGACAAGCGTCTGGAAGAGCGCATAGTCGTCCTTCGGATTTGCCCTGTGGGCGGGATACCGTCCGTCCAGCCGAAACACCGCCACATACCCCTTGCCGTCCGCGTCTTGCAACTGCACTGGAGCGCTAACTCCACCGGGCTCCAGTCCGGCCAGCACGAGGTAGATGTCGGCCTCGAGCTCATCCACGCCCCACCGTGTCCCCCCGTCCGATGGGTTGGCCACTGTTCCCCGTTGGTTGCGGGTTTCCTCCCGCGTCGAAAACCGGTCCACGGCGTCATCGAATCCCAAACTGCCGGACGCCAACGCCTTTCCGATGGAGTCCATTTGCACCGCCATCCGCTCGAGTTCTTCCGCATCGATGCGCGGCGACATGAGCACGTGGCATGCGCTGTAGAGCTCGCCCCGCCGCTCCGTCACCCGTAAGAAGTGGTACCCGAAGTCCGACTCAAACACGGGCGACAAATCCCCCACCGGGGTA
>JBILMW010000217.1:0-3530 GCA_044375335.1 Terrimicrobiaceae bacterium
CGGCGTTTGGTATTTCCACTACCCGTCTCTCATCTAAGCCGGCATGAACCAATCCCGTGGTCATACTCTTGGAGAGTGAAACCACGCATTGGGCGCGGGAAATCCATCGCCGCACATGTTCTGAAAGATTGTTTGATCCATCCATTGGAACATCATCGCCGACTGCCCGCACAAGGCCGGCAACCTTTCTTTTGGACTGCCAATTCGCGAAACAGCTTCCGGTGGGAGAGAGCACAACCGTATGCCAAACATCAAATCGATGAGTTGCCTGTATGCGATCAAGCGTCCACCTCGAGAGAAAGTAGGCGGCTGCGGGCCACCGCTTGAATAAGCTCCACTGATGTGATGGATAACCCAAGGTGGCGTATTCCGGAGCAAGCGGACTGACATCCAAACGGCGCTTCAGCCCGCGCGGAATGATCACCACAGGTTCATGTCCCAGACGAGCTAAGCGAAGCGCTAAGTTGTGGTGGAATATCTCCGCTCCTGAACATTTGGGCAAATAAGTGGGAGTGAAGATGGCGATCTTCATCGGGCCTCGGAATAGATTTTTTTAAGCCTCAATGCGGCCTCACGGCATGTGGGCACCTGAGCTCCCGTTGCCAAAAATCGAGCTGGATCGGTCGTCACAAATTCCATCAGCACCGCAAGCGCACTATTGTCGTCGGGATCAAACAACCCCGGATGATGCTCACCTACCACAGCCGTGTTTCCCTCTATGCGGCTCACCAAAATCGGCAACCCGCACGAGACCGCCTGTAATAACGCAAGCGGCTGCCCTTCCCACACAGAGGGAAGAATGAATGCGTCGAGAGCTTGAAACCATGGCGCAACTGGGCGTTGGCGGCCGACAAAAAGCACGCGATCAGCTAACCCCTTATCGATCGCGAGCCGCTCCAGATTGGCCCGCTCCACCCCATCCCCAATAAAAACAGCACTCGCGCCATTCACCGAAACCAGCGCCTCGAGAATCGCGCGGTGGTTTTTCACCTCATGCAACGAGGCGACTGTGCCGAATAAAAAGCCCTCCTCGCGCAATCCCAAATCTCGACGCACGGTGCGCTTGTCCTCCACTGGTTGGAATGTTTCCTCATCAATGGCATTCGGCACTACAGCGATCCGGGAGGGTTCGATGCGAAACCTCTGGGCAATATCCAACCGCGTGCGCTCCGAGAGGGTGATAATTTTCTTCGAGCGGCGCAGGCACCAAGAGAACAAAACCTCTTTCCGCCAAGAGAGCTTTCCGAGCGTTTTCTGCTGGTGGAGCACAACAGGAACACCTGCCAAAAGCGCCGCAGCACAGCCAAACACATGAGCATGGTAAGTCTGCGTATGCAGAACAGTGATCCCCTCATTTATCAACCAACGCGAAAATCGCCACACCGCTATAGGATTTATCCTTTTACCCGTAAAAAATGGAAGTAAGTCGACAGGGAGTCCCTTGGCTAGCGCCTCCTTCCCGAGCACATCCAGCCTGCGCAGGCAGACAAATTGCGCGTCCACTTCAGGAGGTAGGTGCGGATAAACCCCAAGCGCAAAATCTTCTGCGCCTCCAACAGGCATCCCGATAAATAGAAAAACAACTTTCAAAACCAAGGAGGCTGGAAACAAATTTTACTACCTTCGAACAGAAAATAATCCCAGACCCTGATGAGGAAACATTGTCTCTGCAGATTTATTTCAATTAACTGGATCATGTTTACTGGAAATCATCTGCTTGTTTAGCGACTAGGTGCTGAAATTTCGGATTCCGAAACGCAACCGGCATATCATCATCCAGCGGTCGAGCCCTTGCGATCGCTTTGCTGACAACTTTCTCAGCAGCCGAATCCGTCAAATAATCCGCTGGAAAAACTTCTCCTCCATGAATGCTGATGGCGCCGCGCTTTTGCAGAACCTTGTCGGCACCGCCGAGCCAACTGAAGTGATGGCCGCCATTGCGGATTCTTTTGATTCGCAGGCTGCGGGTGAGCAAAATGGAGGCTTCCTTCAATCGCATGGAAATTCTTTTCCTAAGACTCGCATTCGGACGCATGCGGAGATGGGTAGGAAGTTTTTTAAGAACATATTCGAAGCGGCCTTTGGCCAATCGGTATTCCGTCATCCCGGTGCCGACCCAATACGCATTTCCGGGATGCGACTCGCAATTCGCGAAGTAGGAAAAAAAGCGCATGTGGAAAACCCGAAGTGTGTCGTGCCAATTGATCGCCTCCTTGATCTTGGCAGGGGTGGGAATTTCATCCAAATCAGACAGCATGATGATGTCTTCATCCCGTGCGTCGGCCAAGCCTCGTTCCAGCGCGGCGCGCTGAAGAGTCTCGCGTTGCCAGTTTTGGTCGAAGCCTTTTTCCATTGGAAGGTCATCGACGATAATGTGGCGGATTTTGGGCAAAAATTTCGCGAAGCGCTGTTTGTTCAGCTCAAAGTAAAGCGGCTTAGGATCGGCGCGATAGGTGATCGGAGCCTCCGCGATAACGAAAAAATCGACAACAGAGTCCAGCGTTTCTAGGCGTATTTCCAGAAGATCGAGTTCGTTGAAAAAAGTAAAGCAATCGAACAACCGGCTCATCGTTTAGTCCCTCAACAAAATCTCCGCCGCTTGGCTCACATCCTTGTCGCCCCGGCCGCTGAGGTTGGCGATGAGGATCGAGTCTTTGGCCATTGTTGGAGCGACTTTGATGACATGCGCGATAGCGTGGGCTGTTTCGAGAGCGGGGATGATGCCTTCGATTTCGGCGAGGCCACGAAAGGCAGCGAGGGCCTCGTCGTCGGTGGCGAAGTCGTAGTCTATGCGACCGGAGTCGCGGTAGTAGCTATGTTCGGGCCCGATGGCGGCGTAGTCGAGGCCGGCGGAGACGGAGTGGGTCAGCTCGATCTGGCCGTCCGCGTCGGCGAGGAGCCAGGTTTTTGTGCCTTGGAGGACTCCCAGTTTTCCGCCTTGGAAGCGTGCGGCGTGGCGTCCGCGCACGATGCCGTCGCCGCCGGCTTCGACGCCGGTGAGCTTCACGGATTCATCTTGGAGAAACGGATAAAAGAACCCGATCGCATTGCTGCCGCCTCCCACGCAGGCTACGAGAAGGTCTGGCAGGCGTTCTTCCCGCTGGAGGATTTGGCGGCGGGTTTCGTCGCCGATGACGCGGTGAAAATCGCGAACGATCATGGGATACGGATGCGAGCCAAGCGCGCTGCCCAAGATGTAGTGGGTGTTGCGGACATTGGTAACCCAATCGCGCATGGCTTCATTGATCGCCTCCTTGAGCGTGGCCTGGCCTGCGGTGACGCCGACGACTTTCGCTCCGAGAAAACGCATGCGGGCGACATTGAGGGCCTGACGCTCCATGTCCACCGCGCCCATATAAATCGTGCACTCGAATCCAAATCGCGCAGCGGCTGTTGCCGTGGCGACACCGTGCTGGCCGGCCCCGGTCTCCGCAATGATGCGCGTTTTGCCCATGCGGCGGGCGAGCAGAATCTGACCAATGGCATTATTGATCTTATGAGCGCCGGTGTGCAGCAAGTCCTCGCGCTTG
>JBILMW010000072.1:0-12431 GCA_044375335.1 Terrimicrobiaceae bacterium
TAGATTCCGCATTTTAATGCGATCAAACGCTGTGATCTTCAAATGCGTCACACCTATTTTCGGTTGCAATTGCTTCATCTTGAATTTTTAATTTAACCCATTTCTTCTCTCAACCGGACACTAGTGGGTTGACATATTTGTTACCAGATCATATCGTAAGTTTGAGTTTCATTCTATGAATTCGCAGATACTCTTGGAAGAATTGACTTTCCCCGAAAAAATTGGATTGATGGAAGATTTGTGGAATCATCTTTCCCGTGAAAATGCAGGCTTTACTCCACCCGAGTGGCATGGGGAAGTCTTGCAAATCCGAAAAAAACGAATTGAGTCTGGCGACATCGGTTTTACTGATTGGGAAGTCGCAAAAAAGTGTCTGAGGGGTCAGGAATTAATTCTTGACATGGGAGGCTGCTGTGTAGTTGTAGCGGCTTTCTATGACTGCCGAGGACTGATAGCTGATAGTGGAGGGTGAGGCTGCTTCGCAGCTGTAACGGGACCCAGTGGAATAAGCAGTCAGCGCCGGCACCCAGACCCTCTCTGGCACCAATACCTACACCGGCTCGACCACAATCAGCGCAGGCAACATAACGATCAGTAATGCCTCGGCTCTCGGCGGCACTGCAAGCGGAACCACTGTTGCAAACGGGGCAGCCCTCCAAATTCAAGGCGGCATAGCTGTCGGCGCCGAAGCTCTCAATCTCACCGGTAGCGGATTTTCAAACGCCGGAGCTCTCCGCAACCTCAGCGGTGCGAACTCCCTCTCCGGTGCCATCACACTCTCTGGCGCCACCACCATCGGATCAGATGCAGGCACACTCACCCTCACCGGTGGCATTTCCGGCACCCAAAACCTCACCTTCACCGGAGCGGGAAATACCACGATCAGCGGAGCGATAGCAACCTCCACCGGCACCCTCACCAAGAACGGTAGCGGCACTACCAGACTGAATGCGGCAAACACTTACACAGGCACCACCACCGTCAACTCTGGCACTCTCGCCGCTGCCGCCACCAACGCCCTCGGCAACAGCACGGTCATCGATGTCAACGGCGGCTCCTTCCTCGTCACGGCTGCCAATGCCGTCAACGACAACGCTAATATCAACCTCGGCGGCACATTGGCCCTTAATGGCACCTTTAATGAAACCGTCGGACTCCTCACCCTCAGCGCCAACTCGGTCATCGACCTCGACGGCTTTACTGGCATCCTCCGCTTCGGCGGCGTTGGGTCTTGGGCTTCCAACACCACGCTGGCCATCTGGAACTGGAATGGCATCAACGGAGCCAACAATCGCCATGTTGTCTTCACAAATAATAGCGGGCTCCCAAATTACCTTGACCGCATCAGCTTCTACAGCGGAAGTGGAAGTGGATTTGCTGGAACAGGTTTCGAGGAAGGCTTCACGGGTCCCGGAGGCGGCACGGAAATCATAGCCGTCCCCGAAACCGAAACCTACTTCTACGCCGTCGCCCTCCTCGCCGGCCTCGTCATCCAATACATCCGCCGCAGAGCCAAACGAAAAGTTTGTAGGCTTAGACTCACGTCTGACCCAAGACTTAACCGCTCTGCAACGACGGTGGCTGTTACCATTACTGCAGACGCTCACCCACTCGCGTAGAGACGTAGCTTTGCGGTTGAGTAAGCCTTGCGCGGAGCGCCACCTGCCGTAGGTCGTGGAGATTTCGTAGTCTGGAGGCAATGACATCTACAGCATCGTTATTATTAGCGGGGGAAATTCTCAAGCAGGGCAGTCTTGGATGTCTTTTTTATCAGCGCTCCGATCTTGGCGATTGATTCAGGACTCACTGGCTCTGTGACTCTTTGATCCACTGATTCAGGCTGCCCGGCTATGAGCTCCTTGGCGGCCTTGAGAATTGCGCCCTTGGGGTCTTCGCGCGTCAAGTATTGCTCGGTTGCCTCGCGGATCAGGGAACTGATCGTAACGCCTTTGACTGTTGCGAGAATCGAGATGGCTCTGTTGATGGCTTGGTTCTCCACATAGGAGACGCGAAGGGTTCCGGCTTTGAGTTTGTTAGGCATAGATGTTGTGACTTGAATTACCAAGTGAGGAGGTGTGTTAGCTTATTTTCGTTAGCGAATGCTCTGACTGCATCCGGTGAAATGGAGAACCACCGCTCAGCGGCGATCTTTGAGACAAGAGCCTTGTAGTGTCTGTTCAGCATTTGAGGCGAATTCCCAGCAAGCTCGGCGGTCAAGGCTGCGTTGCGGTGCAAAGCCAGATGATAGGAACAGAATGAATGTCGGAGGGCATTTTGCTTGGTTTCCAACCCCACGACTTTTTGTTTTTTCCTGGGTATGGCTTTGATTTTGCACAGAGGCAGAATTTTGCCATCCTGGCCTGCAAATTCCTTCAGCCACTGGACCAGAACATCGGGAATATCGAGGGTTCTGCCTGTGCTTGTTTTGGTAATTTCCGGTCCCATGCGGATCATTTTTTCATCAAACAGAACATCCCGCATGGAGAGTCGTTCCGCCTCCGCTCTTCGTGATCCTCCAAAGGCCATCAAGGCAATGTAGGGCAAGTAGCGTTTGTCGTGTGCGATAAAGAGGCGGCAGAGTTCGTCAGGCGTGTAGAATTCAGGTGTCTTTGAACGCAACTTGCCGAAGTCCGCCTCGATTTCAGAGTGCTCCTGCGAGATGAATCTCTGCTTCCTGGCGAAGCGCAGAATGGCTGCAAGCGATCCAAAGAGATTGTATTTGGTTCTATCCGTGTAGGGCGACTTGCTGAGAAAATTTAAATATTCCTCATTGGAAATCGTATCGATCAACTGCTTGCTGAATGCCTTTTCCCAAAAGTTTCGGTGGTGGCGCAGGGTCTCATAATATCGTGTGCTGAGCTTTCTTGACTGACACCTTTGATAAAAGAGGTCCCACACTTCGCTGAAGGTTTTGGGGTGTTTGGTCGTGTGCTCGTGGCATTTTAAATAAAAATCCACAGCAACATGCATGGGGATTTTGCCGAGTTTTCGTCGGCATTCCATCAGGTAGATTGCGTCTTCGCTGTTGAGCGCTGTGGCCGCGCCTTCTGACGCGGCAAGGTTCTTAACGACCCGCTCGGCCTCAGCGAGCGCTGCCGTTTCATCATTGTATGATCGGCGGAATGTGCGCTTGCCAACTTTCCACGAAAGACGATGCGAGGTGTATTTGCCGCGCATCATTTTTACAATTCGCACGCGGCAGAGACCGGCTTGCAAAAATGTATCTGGGCCCTTGGAAGTGAGCGCGATTTTCATCTCGCCTCCTCGTTTTTTGTCCCAACTTTTGTCCAGAAAGTTGGGGCAAAACAGTGTTTCGGGTGTAATAACCTTGCGCGGTTTTGTCCAATGCTACGGGCGAAAACCCGTATTTTGTGTAGAGAATCAGTGTTTTTGCACCAGTTTGTCCCAAACAAAATCCTAACCGCTAGACGAAGGCGCCGTGTTGGGGAGGAAGAAACTAAGCGCCGGAGCCGCTTTGACAAGGGGAAAATCCTGTTTTTTTGCAGCGGTTGTGGCGGCTTGGCTGGTTTTTATTTGGCAACGATATTCACGAGTTTTCCGGGAACCACGACGACTTTGACGATGGTTTGTCCTGCGGTGGCTTCTTGGATTTTTGGGCTCTCGAGGGCGGCTTTTTCGATTTCCTCCTTGGTGGCTTCTTTTGAAATGACGAGGCGCTCGCGGACTTTGCCGTTCACTTGCACGGCGAGTTCGACTTCGTTTTCGACGAGCAGGGATTCGTCATGCACGGGCCAAGGTTGCTTGGAGGCGAGGCCGGCAAAGCCAAGGCGGCTCCAGAGTTCTTCGGCGAGGTGCGGTGCGAAGGGGCTCAGGAGTGGCAGGAGGATGCGCAGGGCTTCGAGTGGACGTGGCTTGGCGTTCACGAATTCGTTTGTGAAAACCATCATTTGCGAGATCGCTGTGTTGAAGGCGAGGAGGCGGATGTCGGAGGTCACTTTCTTGATGGTCGCGTGGGCTATGCGGAGTTGCTGCGAGCTGAGCGGAATCTCGGCGAGGTCGCTGGAGAGGATCCACTCGCCTTCCTGGTTTTCTTCCATGGCCAAGCGCCAGACGCGGGCGAGGAAGCGGTAAACACCTTCGACGCCTTTCATGCTCCAGGGTTTCATCTGCTCGAGTGGGCCCATGAACATTTCGTAGAGACGCAGCGAGTCGGCGCCGTATTCCGAGATCACGCTGTCGGGAGTGATGACATTGCCCCGGCTCTTGGACATTTTTTGGCCGTCGGGTCCGAGGATCATGCCTTGGTTGACCAAACGCTGGAAGGGTTCGGGGGTGGCCACATGGCCGAGGTCATGGAGGACTTTGTGCCAGAAGCGGGCGTAGAGAAGATGGAGCACGGCGTGTTCGGTGCCGCCAACATAGAGGTCTACGCCGCCGGGCTTGGAATTGCGCGCCATCCAGTATTCGTCGGCCTCCTTGCCGATGAAGCGGTCGGAATTTGTGGCATCGCAGAAACGCAGGTAATACCAGCAGGATCCAGCCCATTGCGGCATGGTATTGGTCTCGCGCTGCGCGGAGTCCGAGTATTTCAACCACTCGAGAGCCTTGCTGAGTGGTGGCTCCGGCGTGCCAGTGGGTTTGAAATCCTCCATGTCCGGCTGGATGACGGGAAGTTCGTCCTGGGTCAGTGCGCGATGGCGTCCGCCCTCCCATACGATGGGGAATGGCTCGCCCCAATAGCGCTGGCGGGAGAAAAGCCAGTCGCGGAGTTTGTAGTTCACCGTGCCGCGTCCGAGGGCCTTTTCCTCCAGCCAAGCTGTAATCTTTTGCTTGGCCTCGGCGGTTGGAAGGCCGTCGAGAAAACCCGAGTTCACTGTCACTCCCTCGCCTGCAAAGCAGGAGGGGGGCACGGGCGTCCCGCCCGTGAACACGGTGACATCCTTCAACCCGGCCTTTGCGGGATTTTCACAAATGTATTCAACCAACCGGGCAAAGTGGCTTTCGCCTCTCACAATGCGGTCATAATACTCCTCCTGCCAGACGGGCCCCTCCTGTCCCAGGGCCTTGTTGATTTCGTGTGCTGAAAAACTCTTCCAACTATGAATGACTTTTCCGAGGTCCTCGCCTTCGGCCAGTTTGAAGAGCACATGGACATGGTTTGGCATGAGCACGAACGCGTTCAGAGAATAGCGGGAGCCATCGAAATGTCTCAGGGCCTTTTCAACGATTATTGAAGCCTCGGAATTAGCCAAAATGCAGCTCCCTCTGCCTTCGTCCAGAAGGGATTCGATGCGATCGGAGAAAAGGTTGTGAAACTCCTGCTCATCCTCGGGTGAGAGTGGTTGCTTGCGGGCGGCGAGCCAAGCTTCGGATTCCAGTTTGAGATCGCGCACCAGATTTGCAGGAAGGCTGTCAGTCAGTCGCCAGGTGACGAAATAGTATTTCTCGCCTTGTTGCCAATGCGGAAGGTTGCGTTCGCGGATTGTTAAACCCGTTCTTTCCTCGAAGAAGGGAGTCGGTGTCTTCACGGGCGGGACGCCCGTGCTCCCCTCTTTTTTCACCACTTCACGGATGGGGAGTTGGAACTTGGTGGCGAATTCGAAGTCGCGCTCGTCGTGCGCGGGGACGGCCATGATGGCTCCTGTGCCGTAACCCATGAGGACATAGTCGGCAATCCAGACGGGGATTTTGTCGCCGTTGACTGGATTGATGGCGAAGGCACCGGTGAAGACGCCGCTTTTTTCCTTGTTGAGTTCTGTGCGGTCGAGGTCGCTCTTGGAGGCGACGGAGGCTTTGTATTTTTCGACGGCTTCGCGTTGTTCGGGAGTGGTGATGGCGGTAACGAGCGGATGCTCGGGCGCGAGGATCATGTAGGTCGCGCCGAAGAGAGTGTCGGGGCGTGTCGTGAAGACTTCCACTTCGCACGGCGCGTTTTCGATTTGAAATTTGACTAAGGCTCCTTCGCTACGGCCGATCCAGTTTCGCTGGAGGAGTTTGATGCCCTCGGGCCAGTCGAGCCCGTCGAGGCCTTCCAGCAAACGCTCGGCGAAGGCGGTGATGCGGAGCATCCATTGGCGGAGCGGACGGCGTTCGACGGGGAATCCCCCGACTTCGCTTTTGCCATCGACGACCTCTTCGTTGGCCAGCACGGTGCCGAGTTGTGGGCACCAGTTTACCGGCATTTCGGCGACATAGGCGAGGCGCACGGAGTCGGGATCATTGCCGGTGTAGGTGGAGATGGGTTCGGCCTTGTGTGTCGTGGGGTTGAACCAGGCGTTGTAGAGTTGGAGGAAAATCCACTGCGTCCATCGGAAGTAGCCCGGGTCTGTGGTGCTGACTTCGCGATCCCAGTCGTAGCTGAAACCGACGGCCTGAAGTTGACGGCGGAAGTTGTCGATATTGCGGGCCGTGGTCACGCGCGGGTGTTGGCCGGTTTTGATGGCGTATTGCTCGGCAGGGAGTCCGAAGGCGTCCCAACCCATGGGGTGGAGCACATTGAAGCCCTGCATGCGGTGGAAGCGCGCAAGGATGTCTGTGGCGGTGTATCCCTCGACATGGCCGACATGTAATCCATCGCCGCTGGGGTAGGGGAACATGTCGAGAATGTAGTATTTCGGCTTGGAGGCGTCGAAATCGGCATCACCCGGATTGGCGGCGCGGAAGGCTCCGGCTTCCAGCCAGTGCTGTTGCCAACGGGGTTCAAATTCGGTGAACGGATACTGCTTGCGCTGCGTGCTCATTTTGGAAAAAGGCGTAGCTTATGTGGAAGAGCGCGAGCCTGCAAACCGATACGCGTCCTGGGGATTTAACCACAGAGCGCACAGAGAACACAGAGGAGAAGATGCCTGAGATTGCCTTGCATCAGTTGACGGAGCGCATAAATTTCGGCCCATGATCATTGCCGAGTTGCGCCAACTTCCACGCCGGGAGAAGCTTCAAATTGTCGATGCTCTTTGGTCGGACCTTGCGTCCGAGGACTCGCAATTTCAAAGCCCTTGTTGGCACGGCGAAGAACTCCGAAAGACTGAAGAGGACTTCAAATTTGGGAAAGTCCAGGCCATGGATTGGGAAGAGGCTAAAAGAAAGCTCAGAAAACAATTTGAATGAACCAATTTGGTTTATCTTAAAACGGAATCTCGCCGTCTTGGTCGCGCGGGGTGCGGAATGTGGCGGGCGCCTGGTGCACTTCCCAGCATTCAAACAGGGATTCCGGGACTTCGCGGAGGAAGCGGGAGGGTGAGTAGAATGACTGGTCGTAGCCGGCGGCGAGGCGCATCTCGGGGTAGGTGAGGTAGAGTTCGTCCATGCAGCGGGTCACTCCGACATAAAAAAGGCGCCGTTCCTCCTCGAGCGCGCGGGGGTCTTCAATGCTGCGACTGCTTGGAAACATTCCCTCGGCGAGCCAGATGAGAAAGACGACTTTCCACTCGAGGCCTTTGGCTTGGTGGAGTGTGGAGAGGGTCACTTTTTCGGTTTCAGCCGCTCCGGCAAAGGCCTCTGCGGTTTCGAGTCCACCGAGCAGAGCGAGTTGGGAGAGGAAATCCGCTGTTGTTTCGAATTGTTCGGCGAATTCTTGTAGCGTGATGAGATCCTCGTGGCGGGCATCGTAGTTCGGGAACTTCTCTTTCATGTAGTCCTCGTAAACAGCAAAGAGCACGCAGGAGATCATTTCGGCGGGCTTCATGGGGGCGTCGCCCGTGACCAGTTCGGCCAGGGTGTGGATGAATTGATCCCACGACTTTTGCGCTTTGGCTGGAACCTTGAGGCCGGCGAGGTCTTTGAAATTGGTTTTCCCTTCGAGGATCGCGGAGGTCTTTTGCCAGAGCGTCTCGGCGGTTTTGTTTCCAATCCCCGGAAGCATGCGGATCATGCGTTTGAAGGCGGTTTCGTCTCGCGGGTTGACGGTGAATTTGAGAAAAGCGGCGACATCTTTGATGTGGGCCTGCTCGAAAAATCGAAGCCCGCTGGTGATGCTGAAGGGAATGCCGCGGCGGGTGAACTCGAGCTGCGTCTCCATCGAGTGGTAGTGGGCGCGGTAGAGGACGGCGATTTGCTCGAGCGGCACGCCTTCGTCGGAGAGTTCCATGATGCGCTGGGCGATGAAGGCCGCTTGCTGGTTGTTATTCGGCAGGGCGATGAGCGCGGGCTTGATGGAATGCGGTTTCCGGACGGGCGCGAGGTTTTTTGGGAATTGATTTTCGTTTGTGAGAATCGCCGCGTTGGCGACATCCAGCACGCCGGGAACGCTGCGGTAGTTTGTTTCGATTTTGAATACCTGCGCGCCGGGGTGTGTTTCGGGAAAGCGCAGGATGTTTTCAAAATTCGCCCCACGCCACGAGTAGATGCTCTGCGCGTCGTCGCCGACGACCATCACATTCCCGTGGTGTGCGGCGAGGAGGTCGATGAGTTCGGATTGGAGGCGGTTGGTGTCTTGATACTCATCGACGAGGATATGTTGAAACTGGCGTTGGTATTGCGCAGCGATGTCGGGATCCGTCAGGAAAAGCTCCAGAGTCTTGGCGAGGAGGTCGTCGAAATCCATCGAGTTCGCCTCTTTTTTTCTCGATTCGTAGGCGGTCTGGACGCGTTCGATGTCCTGTGCCAGCGGAATGAAGTAGCGGTATTTCTCGACGAGAACCTTGGAGATCGGAAGCCCAGTATTGATCGAGTAGCTGAAAATGTCGGAGAGCACGCCTGCTTTGGGGAACCGCTTGTCGGTGGATACGATGCCTTCCTTTGTCAGCACGGACGAGATCATGTCCTCGGAATCCTCGCGATCCATGATGCTGAATCCCTGACGGAACCCCACGGCTTCGGCGTGACGGCGGAGAATGCGGTTGCCGATCGAGTGGAATGTGCCGCTCCAGAGCCCATCGGCTGCGCCTGGGATGAGGCTCTGCACGCGCTCGGTCATCTCCCGTGCGGCTTTGTTGGTGAATGTGAGGAGAAGGATCGAGCGGGCTGGAACGCCTTGCTCGAGAATCCAGGCCACGCGGTAGGTAAGTGTGCGTGTTTTTCCGCTGCCAGCGCCGGCGATGACCAACGCCGCTCCGGCCGGATATGTCACGGCGGCAAGTTGCTGCTCGTTGAGTTCCGAGGGATAGTCGATGCCGCTGGAGGAGGCCGGAGGCGCTTGCAGTGTGTAGGAGCGGGCCACGCCGGTTTTAGTTCTGCGAGATGCGCAGCGCGCCGAGCTTGGATGACGGGATGTTCAGCCCGTAGGCGAGAAGTTTTGCCGACTCGTCGGCGATGCGGGCTTTGGTGCTGCCAAGGACCACGGCAATGACATCACGCCCGTTGTAGGATCCGCTGGAAATAAGACAATGGCCGGCCAGGTGTGTGTAACCTGTCTTCATTCCATTGCAGAATGAGTAGGTGCGAAGGACGCGGTTTGTGTTGCGGAGAGGCACGACATTTCCTGAAGAAAAGCGGAAGTTATAATTTTTCGTCCTCATGATCTCGCGAAGCGCTGGATTGCGGTAGGCCATGCGGGCAACGCGGGCCATGTCGCGGGCGGTAGAATACTGCCCCTTGGCTGGCAGTCCGTTGGGATTCTCGAAATTTGAATTCGACCCACCAAGACTACGAACGCGCTGAGTCATTTTATCGGCAAACGCGCTCACGCTTCCGGCATTATCGCGAGCAAGAGTGCGGGCGACATCATTGCCGCTCTTCACCAGGAGGGCGTTCAGAAGTTCACGCCGTGTGTAGCTCTGGCCTGGTTTGACATAGATTTTAGTGGGTTCGCAGTTTGTGTCCGTGGCTTCGACTTCGACCCGTTTATCCAGATCACCAGCCTCGGCAACGATGAGGGCGGTGAGGAGCTTTTGGGTGCTTGCGACGGCGCGCTGTGCGGTGTCGTTTTTTGAGAAGAGGACCTTGCCGGTGTTCGCATCCACCAGAATTGCCGACTTGGCGCTGATCTCTGGAACGCGTGCGGCTTGAAGTGGGATGATGGCGAGGAGGCAAAGAAATGCGGGAAGCAGGCGGGCGGTCATGTCGTGAAGTTAAGGTTTTTTTGGCGGTGTGCTGAATAACTTTTCCATTTGGGGATTTTTTTCAACCCCGAGTTCGATGGCTTTTTGATAATGCCGCCGCGAAAGCTCGATGGCGGGCGGTTTTTCTTCGAGGTAAAAGACCGCGAGATTGTAGTGCGCGTCTGCATATGAGGGATCGAGTTCCACCGCGCGGCGGAGTTCGTGTTGCGCGCCTTCAATCCAACCCCGGCGGCCCATGACGACGCCTAGAAAGTTTCGCGTCCGGGCGTTCAGCGGATCCTGCAACATGGCTTGCGAGAGGGCCGCAATTGCTGCGTCCGATTCATTGCGATCCATGTAGATCATCCCCAGCGTGAGCCACGCCGGGGCGGACTCGAGGCGTTGGCGAACGGCTTTATTGAGCAGTTCCTCGGCCTTGTCGGGATGGCCTGAATAAAACTCCACCATGCCGAGATTCACGAGGGCCATGAGATTGTCCGGTTCCAGCGTGAGAACGCGGGTGTAGGCGTTTCTCGCGGCACCGTAGTCCTTGCGCTCGAAGGCGACATTTCCTTCCGCGATGGAGGCAGCGAGGGTGCGGGGTGTGAAATTTTTTCCCGTTTCCTCCGCCGACAGCTTTTGCGTAGATGCGAGGACGCATGCCGCCAGCAGGGCGTGAACGGCAGCGCGGCGCATCATGAAGCGGAGAGTTCCTTCGAGCGGCGCTCGGCTGCCCGCACGGCTTGGATCAATGCGGCGCGGACTCCGTTTTTTTCGAGTTTGCCCAATGCAGCTGCGGTGGTGCCTCCGGGGCTGGTCACCATCTCACGCAAGACGGCGGGATGCTCGCCGGTTTCCTTCGCGAGTTGCGCCGCTCCCAGAACGGTTTGGATGGCGAGTTGGCGTGCGAGATTCGTGGGAAGGCCGCAGGAGACGCCGCCATCCGTGAGGGCTTCGATGATCAGGAAGATGTAAGCAGGGCCGCTGCCGCTCAGGCCGGTCACGGCGTCGAGGAGCTTTTCTTGGACTTGGGAAACAACGCCCACGCTGGCGAAGATCGCCTCTGCGCAGTTCTTGTCGGCATCGGTGGTGTTGGCTCCGGCGGTGAAGGCCGTCGCGCCACAACCGACGAGGGCGGGGGTGTTTGGCATGGCGCGGATGATCCGGCATTTCGGGGCCATTTTTTCCAAGGTGGCGACTGTGAGCCCTGCGGCAATGGAGATGAGGAGTTTCCCATCCAACGCCGCTCCAGACTGTTTGATCGCGGTCACCGCTTCTTGCGGTTTGACGCAAAGAATCACAACGGGGGCTGCGGCGGCGGCTTCCTCGTTGGAAGCCGTGACTCGCACGGAGGTGGAGTCCTGCAGGCTTTCAAGCATCTGCGCCTCGGGGCATGAGGCAATGATCTCCCCGGCGCTGCAGACCTTGCCGCGCAACATTCCTTGAATAATGGCGGATGCCATTTTTCCTGCTCCGAGAACCGCGTATTTCATGTGCAGACGCTAAAGGAGGGGCGCTGGAATGCAAAGTCTCGATTCCCAAACCCGAGCCCTCGTTTTCAACAATTCCGTCACATTTCAAACCTTGTTTCCTGCGAAGGCCCGGCATAGGACATCGCCACCAATGGACGCCTCTATCTCGATCCTTTCAATTCAGGACCTCCACAAGAGCTTCGATCAAACACCCATCCTCAAGGGCGTGAGCTTTTCCATCGAGGAGGGCGATCTGGTTTCGGTCATCGGCCCCTCGGGATGTGGCAAAAGCACGATGCTGCGCTGCATCAATGGCCTGGAAACGCTGGACTCAGGCGTCATCAACGCCGCCGGCGCGTGCATTTCCCGAATGCCCGGCGCCAAGTTGGATGGGGATTTTGAGAAAAATGCCCACACCCTGCGCCAGCGAGTCGGCATGGTTTTTCAACAATTCAATCTCTTCCCGCACCGGACGCTTTTGCAAAACACCATGATGGCTCCCATCATTGTTCGCGGCATTCCTCGTGAGGATGCCGAGAAAACCGGGCGCGCCCTTCTTGAAAAAGTCGGCCTCGGCGCGCATGTGGACAGGTATCCCGCGAATCTCTCCGGTGGCCAGCAGCAGCGTGCGGCCATCGCGCGCGCACTTGCCATGCAGCCGAAGGTCATGCTCTACGACGAGCCGACCAGCGCGCTGGATCCCGAACTGGTCGATGAGGTCCTGCATGTCATGAAGGCGCTCGATGCCGAGGGCATGACGCAGATCGTTGTGACGCACGAGATGCGCTTCGCAAGGGACGCCAGCGACTACATCATCTACATGGAGGGAGGTCACATCGTGGAAATCTCCGACGAGGACGAAATTTTCGAAAACCCGAAAGACGAGCGCACCCGCAGGTTCCTCAGGAGGTTCATTTGATGAAAAAAACCATACTTCTTTTATTTTTGGCTCTGGGATTTCTTTTCCAGTCCTTCGTGCAGGCTGACAACAAGACGCTCCGCTGGGCTGCGGCGACGGACA
>JBILMW010000073.1:0-12282 GCA_044375335.1 Terrimicrobiaceae bacterium
CTGGACTTTCATGATGCAAGCCGACTGGGAGATCAAATCACGCGCTCATACCTGCGCTCGCACCGGATACGAATTTCGCGAGGGCGACCACTTTTACACCCTTCTGATTCGCGAGGGCGATGGATTCCGCCGCGAGGATCTTTGCGAGGAGGCTTGGAGCAACAGGAACGACAACATCCAGCCCTTCTCCTTCTGGCGCTCGAAATACGAGCCCCCCGCTCCTGCCGCTCCTGAGGCGATAGCCAAGGACGATGCCGAGAGTCTCCTCCGCCGCCTGATTGCGGAGAACGATCCTTCGCGCAAAAACGCCTGCTACATTCTCGCGCTCATGTTGGAACGCAAAAAAATGCTTCGCCCAGTTGAGAGCCGCGATGAAGACATGCTTGTTTACGAACATGTCGTCACTGGCGAAACAATCGTCATCGCCAATCCCCACTTGAGCCTTGAGCAAATCCCGGATGTCCAACGCGAGGTGGGCGCGCTTTTGGAACACGGGCTCTGACATGCCAGCCGGGCCGCTGCTCTTCCTCGCCCCCATGGCGGGAGTGACAAATACCGTCTTTCGCGGCCTGTGCAAAAACCTGGGAGCGGATGTCCTCACGACGGAGTTTGTCTCCGCCGAAGGCATTCTGCACCGCAACGAACGCACGCGCCGTTATCTGGAGTTTCAACCTGAGGAGCGGCCCTTGGGTATTCAGCTCTTTGGTGCAGACCCCGCACGCTTGGCAGATGCGGTTAAAGCCGTCATCGACTGGGTTTCGCCGGATTTTATAGACCTCAATTTCGGTTGTCCGGTGAACAAGGTCGTGGCCCGCAATGGCGGATCGGCCTTGCTGAAGGATTGCCCGCTCCTGGCCAGCGTGGCCCGCGAGGTTGTCGCTGCGGCGGCAAACCTGCCGGTCACGGCAAAAATCCGCATCGGCTGGGATTCTCGCTCGGTAAATGCTCTCGAAACCGCCCGTATCCTCGAAGGTGAGGGGATTTCGCGTCTCGCCGTTCATGGGCGCACCAAGGAGCAGGGCTACACAGGCGAGGCGGATTGGCAGGTCATCGGAGCCGTGGCGAACGCCGTCAAAATTCCCGTCATTGGAAACGGAGACATTGATTCTGCTTCCGTGGCCCTACAGCGATTGAAGGAAACAAATGTCGCTGGCTTGATGATTGGTCGCGCCGCGATGTGCCATCCCTGGATCTTTCGTGAAATCCGTTCGGCAATCGCAGGTGGCGGCGCTCCAGAAGCGGTGACTCTGCGGATGAAATGGGACTTCATTATTGAGCACACCCGTCGCGAGATCGAGTGGTGGGGCTGCAAGGAGGAGTTGGCGATACGCTCAATGCGCGCACGCTTCATGTCCTACACAAAAGGCCTGCCGGGCGGTGCCCGACTTAGAGAACGGTTGCAGCAGGTGACCTCTGCAGAATCCCTCGAAGCCATCGCAGAGGGGCATTTGCTGGAATACGGCGATCAGCCGGTCTGATGCCAATCAAGCAAGCGGTTCCCGGCTCCAGTCGGGTGCAGGGGCTTCAAAGCTTGTCGCCTCCTTGGTGAGCGGATGCCGAAATATCAGTTTCCATGCATGCAGGCAAAGAGGAGGTTCGCCAAGGGCAAGGGTCTGGCGGTTGCCAAGAGCCTTGCTTGGCAAATACACCGGATCACCACAAATCGGAAAACCCAGATGCCACAGGTGCAACCGGATTTGATTCGTTCGGCCGGTGAGGGGACGCACCTCGAGTAAACTTGATCCATCGGTTTCTCGGCGAAGGACACGAAACTCCGTGTGGGCAGGCAGACCATTCACTTCATCAACTTGACGGGCACCCGCATTGACCGGTTCGTCGCCGATGGGCGCATCGCAAAAAAAGGCGTCGTCAATCGGATGTCCCGCCACGCGCGCAAGGTAGGTTTTTTGAACTTCTCCCCGTTCGAATTGCGGCTGCACGAATTTGGCAAAATGCCGTGTGCGGGTAAAAACAACAAGGCCGGTTGTGTTGGCATCCAAGCGGTGCGCCGGTCGTGGCTTTTGCGGATGGTAAACCGTCTGCAAGATCGCTTGAAGTGTGTTGCGGTTGAATCGCCCGCTGGGGTGGATCGGTAGCGGCGCAGGCTTATTGATGACCACAATTGCCTCATCCTCGTGGAGGATGCGGATATCGGCATTCACCGCCGGTTCCACATCTGCCGGGATTTTTCGATAAAAGCGCTCGCCGGCTTGTGCTGAGTGGTTCGGTTCGATGGGACGGAAGCTCGAATCCAGCAAGTAGCCTTCTTGGAAAATCTGCTCCCAATCGGCACTCGGCGTATGACTGAAAATACCGGCGAGCACATCAAGAATCGTCTCTCCGTCGTATTCGGGGGGAATGACAATCGGTCGAAAGTTGTCGCATGGCGCGGAGCCGGGAAGGGGAGTGGTCGCCTTGCGGATTGCTTCCTCGCGCGATGCAATTCGCATCGCCATTTCCTCAGTGGGAGTCTTGAAGCAAAACGGGCACGACTTGCCGGCGACATATCGGGCATCGGCCTGATCCTCTGCGGTAAGCGGGGAGAGACACTGGAAGCACTGTGAGGAATCCGTCTCGCGCAGGGCGGGGTCCACTCCCACGCGCTGGTCGAAAACAAAACATTCCCCGTCGTAATGCGCGCCGCCGCATTCCTCGAAGTATTTCAGGATGCCACCATCCAGTTGATGGATGTTGCGGAAACCTTGGCTCTCCATGTAGGGGCCTGCCTTCTCGCAACGAATGCCGCCGGTGCAAAACATCACCACCGGCTCGTCTTTGAGCGATTCCGGGAGTTTGGCGACCGCTTTTGGAAAATCGCGGAAATGGTCGATGCCGGCTGGGAGTGCGTTGCGAAAAGTGCCGAGTTTGATTTCGTAGTCGTTGCGTGTGTCGAGAAGCGTGACCTTGCGGCCCTCGTCGAGCCATTGTTTGAGCATCGCAGCAGGGAGCTTGGGCGATGTCCGGCGCGCGGGATTGATGCCTTCCACACCGAAGGCGATGATTTCCTTTTTAATCCTCACGAGCATTCGCGAGAAGGGCTGATGCCCGCTCAGGCTGAATTTCGGCGCCAGGTCCTCGAGGCCCGGGAGGTTGCGCAGTTCCCGAAGCAGAATCTCGATGCCATTCGCCGAGCCGGCTACGAAAAGGTTGATGCCTTCGGTGCTCAGGAGAATCGTGCCTTTGAGCGATTGCTCACGGCAAAGTGCGATGAGACTCTCACGGAGAGGCTTGAGGTCGCTCAACTCGGCAAAACGATAGGCCGCGATATTGGTGATTTGCTCTGAAACTATCGCGCTCACAGGATGCTCAGACTCCTCCAAAGCGGCGGGAACGGGATTTGTAATCCTCCAAGGCTGCGAGGAAATCCTCCCGGTTAAAGTCGGGCCAGAATTTTTTCATCACATGGATTTCCGTGTAGCTCAGCTGCCAGAGGAGAAAATTGGAAATCCGCATTTCGCCGGATGTGCGGATGAGCAGGTCGGGGTCGGGGATTCCTGCGGTGTTTAAGCGAGATTCGAAGACCTCCGTGGTGATGGCGTCAGGGTCGAGTTTTCCTGCGGCGGCATCGCGTGCGAGCGACTGCACGGCATCGAGGATTTCGGCTCGTCCGCTGTAGCTCAGGGCGAGGGTGAAGTGGAGTTTGGTATTCGCTGCCGTTGCCTCCATGGCTTCGCGCAGCTTGCGTTGGCACACGCTTGGAAGTTCATGCATGCGGCCGATGTGGTGGAGTCGAATTCCCTCGCGGACCATCTCGTCGCGCTTTTGGTTCAGAAAGTTTTCGAGCAGCAGCATGAGCCCATTGACCTCAAGGGCCGGGCGTTTCCAGTTCTCCGAGGAAAACGCATACAGTGTGAGATATTGCACCCCGGTATCCAAACACGCCTGCACACAACGCTCGATGGATTTTGAGCCTGCTTCGTGGCCCGCAAGGCGAGGAAGTCCCCGTTGCTGGGCCCAGCGGCCGTTTCCATCCATGATGATGGCGACATGCTTGGGGGTGCTGCTCACGGTCAGAGGCGAATGGTCTGCGCGCGGGCGGGTCCGATGCTCACGATGGAGAGCTTGGCGCCGGTGAGTTCCGCGATTTTTTTCACATAGGCGCGGGCCTTTGGCGGCAGGTCGGAGAATTTCTTGGCCTTCTCTGTGGATTTCAGCCAGCCGGGCATCTCGATGTAAACAGGCTCGCAGCGGGAGAGTTGCTCGGAGTCGGTTGGTGGGAAGTCCAGGACTTTGCCATCCAAGCGGTAGGCGACACAGAGCTTGATCGACTCCACGCCGTCGAGTCCATCGAGGTTCGTAATGGCCAACTCATCGATGCCATTCAAAATCACAGAATATCTGGTCGAAACGGCATCGAACCATCCGCAGCGCCGGGCGCGGCCTGTTGTGGCACCGAATTCCCGGCCCATGGCGTGAAAACGATCGCCGAGCGAATCGTCTTCGGTAGTGAAGGGGCCCTCGCCGACTCGGGTCGTGTAGGCCTTGAGAACGCCCATGACTTTGTCAATGCGGTGCGGCGGCACACCGCTGCCGGTGCAGGCTCCGCCGGAGGTTGTGTTCGAGCTGGTGACATACGGATAAGTGCCGTGGTCGATATCGAGAAAGGTTCCCTGGGCGCCTTCGAAAAGCATGTTGGTCTTCATCTCAAGCGCGCGGTGCAGGAACATCACGGTGTTGGTAATGAATGGCCGCAGAACCTCTGCGGCGGTCAGTGTGTCGTTGATGATTTTCTTCGCATTCAGCGTGGGAGCGCCGAGGCTCTTGAGGAGAGCATTGTTTTCCTTGATGCGCTGCGTGAGTTTTTCCTTCAGGACATCCGGGCGCAGGAGGTCTCCAGTGCGCAGACCTGTGCGTGAGGCTTTGTCGGCATAAGCCGGGCCGATGCCGCGCTTGGTAGTGCCGATTTTTTTGGAGCCCTTCTGAGTCTCGCGCAGTCCATCGAGGGCCTGATGATAGGGAAGAACCAGATGCGCGGTGTCGCTGATGAGCAGGTTTTTCTCAACCTTCACGCCGCGTTTGCGGAGGCCTTCGATTTCGCTAACGAGAGCCACAGGGTCGAGCACGACGCCGTTGCCGATGACGCAGGTTTTGGATTTGCGGAGGATGCCGGAGGGGATGAGGTGGAGGACATATTTTTCACCGCCGATCACAATCGTGTGTCCTGCGTTGTTACCGCCCTGGCTGCGGACGACGATGTCGGCTTCATCCGTGAGGAAGTCGATAATTTTTCCTTTTCCTTCATCGCCCCACTGGGCGCCGACGAGAATCGTGTTTGGCATAAATAGAGTTCGTTACTTTGAAATAGGTGGATTGAGTGACAAGCGAAAAGACCGAGCCAATCAGGCGCGGCGTTCGCGGATTGAGGCGAGGACGTCCGCTGTGACCTCGGCAACCGGCTTGGCACCGATGTTGCCTTTACCATGCAGACGCACACTGACATTGCCCGATTCCATGTCGCGGTGGCCGATGACCAGCATCGTATGCACACGGGCTTTCTCGGCATCAGCGATCTTGGCTTTCACTGGATCGGATCCAAAATCTGCCTCGGCTCGGACCATTTGACGGCGGAGTTCATTGACGATCGGCTCTGCGTAGGCAATCAAAACCGGGTCGTCATTGAGTGTGATGACACGAACCTGCTCGGGAGCGAGCCAGAGCGGGAAGTTGCCGGCGTAGTGCTCGATGAGAAATCCGATGAACCGTTCGTGCGTGCCGAGTGGAGCGCGGTGGATGCACAGCGGCGTCTTTTCGGTGTTGTCGCGGTCGCGGTAGTGCAGTCCGAATTTCGCTGGAACGGCAAAATCAACCTGGTTTGTGGCGATGGTGAATTCCCGTCCGATGGCGCTCCAGACCTGAACATCGATCTTTGGGCCGTAGAAGGCGGCTTCGTTCGGCACTTCGACAAAATTGATGCCGCTTTCGACGAGGACATTTCTCACCATGTCCTCGGTCTTCTTCCAAAGCTCCGGCTCATTCACAAATTTTTGCCCCAGTTTCTCTGGGTCATGCGTGGAGAAGCGCATCTGGTATTTCTCCAATCCGAAAACCTTGAAATACTGGAGATACATCTCGTTCACAGCGCGAAACTCGTCCGCGAACTGCTCCTCGGTGCAGTAAATGTGGGCATCGTTCATGTTCAGTGAACGAACGCGCATCAACCCGAAAAGCTCGCCGCTTTGCTCGTAGCGGTAGCAGCAACCATATTCCGCAAGCCGCAACGGCAGGTCACGGTAGCTTCGGGGTTCCGCCGCGAAAATCCTATGGTGGTGCGGGCAATTCATCGCCTTGAGATAGTATTTCTCGGTTTCGCCGAGTTCCTGCAGGCGGCCGTTCAAGGATTTCCATTCCCGAAACGCCTCCACGGTCTCAGGGCTTGCCGAACCATCCTCGATGGCTTGGCGGATAGTGTCCATTTTTTGGGACATGATGGCTGATGACATCCCCCGAGAATATCAATTGACGCCAACCATGGCACTCCAAAATTCATTTTGGCCTCTCGATTCTTCGCGCGCGGTCTCGTGTTTTTGCTTGGACGCATCCCGTCGAAAATCTAAACCTTCCCGCTCATGAAAACTCCCATTCGCGTTGCTGTGACCGGTGCTGCCGGTCAGATTTCCTATTCTCTTCTTCCCCGCATTGCCTCCGGTGCCATGTTTGGCCCCGATCAGCCCGTGATCCTCCAACTTCTCGAGGTTCCCGTGGAAAAAGCCATGAAAGCCCTCGAAGGCGTGGCCATGGAGTTGGACGATTGCGCGTTTCCTCTTTTGAGCGGAATGGTTCTCACCGACGACGCCAAGGTTGCATTCAAGGATGCCAACTGGTGCCTCCTTGTTGGCGCGAAGCCTCGCGGTCCAGGTATGGAGCGCGCTGATCTCCTCAAGGACAACGGCAAAATCTTTACCACCCAAGGTCAGATCATCGATGAGGTCTCAGCAGAGAACGCCCGCGTCGCAGTGGTCGGAAACCCGGCCAACACAAATGCTATGATCGCCGCCAGCAAAGCCCGCCGTCTCACGCCGGATCGATTCACCGCGATGGTGCGCCTCGATCAGAACCGTGCCCAGACCATGCTTGCCAAAAAAGCAGCCGTTGCCACCACCGATGTGAGTGAGATTTTCATTTTCGGCAACCACAGCCCGACGATGTTTCCAGCCTTCGGCCACGCCAAAATTGCTGCTAAACCCGCCGAGTCCGTCATCACAGATCGCGCCTGGCTCGAAGGAGAATTCTGCGAAAAAGTCGGCAAGCGCGGAGCTGCGATCATCGCCGCCCGTGGGGCTTCATCGGCCGCCTCGGCAGCGAATGCCCTTGTGGACCATGTCCGCTCGCTCGTCACTCCGGGGCAAATCCACTCCATCGCCATCAAATCCGAGGGCCACTACGGCTTCGATGCCAATGTCTGGGCTGGAATGCCTGTGAAAACCACAACGCCCGGTGCCTTTGAGGTCGTGACTGGCATTCCGCTGGATGACTTCGCAAAATCCAAGATCGCCGCAACCAACAAGGAACTTGCCGAAGAGCGCGCCATGGTTGCCGAGATGCTCGGATAAGGGCGGCAGCTTGCGGCCAGTCAAGGCAGTGTGTATCGTGCCCGCAATGCGCTACTTGAATCCAAAGAACGACCTCACCTTCAAGAAGGTTTTTGGCCATCATCCGCATCTACTCAAGAGCTTCCTGAACGCCCTGTTGCCTCTGGAGCCTGATGCCCAGATCGTCGATCTGGAGTATCTCCCCAGCGAGTTGGTTCCTGAAATTCCTGAGGTGCGTAACAGCATCGTTGATGTTCGCTGCATAGACCAAAAAAAGCGGCAGTTCATCGTCGAGATGCAAATGCTTTGGACCGATAGCTTCATGAGTCGGGTTCTTTTCAACGCTTCGAAGGCCTATGTGAAGCAATTGAAAACCGGGCAGGAATACCACCTCCTGCAGCCTGTTTACTCGCTCAACCTCGTTGATGACACATTCATCAAGGACAGCCCGGAATGGTATCACCACTACCGGATCGTCCACGCCTTGGACACGGGACGACGGATCGAGGGGCTGGAATTTGTTTTTGTGGAGCTGCCGAAATTCCGTCCTCAGACGATACCCGAAAAGCGTCTGCAGGTGCTCTGGCTCAGGTATCTAACGGAAGTCGGTGAAAAGTCTGCGGAGGTTTCCAAGGATCTTCTGGAACAGGGCGAAGTGCGCGAGGCAGTTGAATATGTGAAGGAATCAGGATTCAGTGAAAGCGAGCTGGCCGCCTACGACAAATACTGGGACGGCGTGAGCGTGGAACGCACATTACTCGCCGACGCGATTGCTGAAGGTAAGACCAAAGGCCGAGCAGAAGGCGAGTTGCTTGGCCAACAAAAGGTAGCTCTAAAAATGTTACGGAAAGGACTCGGAGTCGAGGAGGTCTCCGAGCTTATCGAGATCGATGCGAAAGAGGTTCTCCGGCTTTCGGAGTTGCTCAAAAAGTTCGGATCCTCTGCCGAAGGCCATTGCGCCAGCTGAGGCTCGCTTATCCCCCCCCTTATTTAATCGCCATAACCGGTTGGATCTTCAAAATTGCCATCTCCTCAAAGGAGAAAACTCCCCCTCGCACTTTGGGAAAAGGGGTGCATCTTGTGGATGCATCCCGAAACTCCAATTCCCATATGAGTGATCCTATCCTTCCCACTCCGGAGCAACTGCAGCGCAGACTGCAGGAGCTTTTGCGCGCTTCATTTTCGACCCCGGCTCCATCTCCAAGCGAGCCGGTGGCGCCAGTTCAAAATCCAGACACCGTTCCTCAAGCGATCCGGGATTTTCACCTCACGCCGAAAGATATCAAAAAGCACCTCGACCGCTTTGTCATTCGACAGGATGAAGCCAAGAAGGTCCTCGGTATCGCTGTCTGCGACCATTACAACAATGCTCGCGTCATGGCCTCGCGTGAAGCCGACGCCCCGCCTCTCGAGTATTCGAAGCAAAATGTCCTCCTTGCCGGCCCGACAGGCGTTGGAAAAACCTACCTCGTCAAGCATGTCGCCGAGCTCGTCGGCGTTCCTTTTGTCAAAGCTGATGCCACAAAATTCAGCGAAACTGGCTATGTCGGCGGTGATGTGGATGATCTTGTTCGCGAACTCGTCCAGAAGGCCGATGGCAACATTTCGCTCGCGCAGTATGGCATTATCTACATCGACGAAATCGATAAAATTGCCACGCCCTCGGATGTCAGCGGTCGCGATGTCAGTGGACGCGGCGTGCAAACGACTTTGCTCAAGCTCATGGAGGAGACGGATGTCCCTCTGCGCGGCGGGAATGATCTCCAATCGCAGATTCAGGCCGCAATGGAGTTCCAAAAGCGTGGCAAGGTCGCCAAGGAAACCCTCAACACCCGGCATATCCTTTTCATTGTCTCCGGTGCTTTCGACAAATTGGGTAACATCGTCACCCGGCGATTAAAAAAATCCGCCATGGGCTTTGGCGCTGCGCCCGCACCATCGGCGAGCGAATCCGATGAATTGCTCCGCCTCGCGGGAACGAGGGATTTCGTGGACTACGGACTCGAACCCGAATTCATCGGACGCCTGCCCGTTCGGGTCGTGTGCGACAGCCTCGGCGAGCAGGACCTTTTCGACATTTTGCAGAAATCGGAAGGCAGTCTCATCCGCCAGTATGAGCGCGCCTTCGCGGCCTATGGAATCGAGGCCGTTTATTCCACGGATGCCCTGCGGTATATTGCCTCCTTGGCAGCTCAGGAAAGCACCGGCGCGCGTGGACTCATGACCGTGTGCGAGCGCCTCATGCGCGACTTCAAATACGAACTCCCCGGCGCCCGCGTGCGGTCTCTGGAGATCACTCCTGCCGTCTTTGAAAACCCCTCCGCCAGCATCCAAGCACTTCTCAAACTGGGTGAGGAGGAGGCCCGCCACACACAGCGCCTCGTTATCGAGCAGTTCGCCGAGCGCTTCGGCGGGCAGCATGGCTTCGTCCTTCGCTTCGATCCGGCGGCCATTGATGCGATCTTGCGCATGGCTTTCGAAAAAAACATTCCCGCTCGCGACTTGTGCGAAAGCCTCTTTAAGGATTATCAATTCGGTCTTGGGCTGATCTCTCGGAACAGCGGCCAGTCGGAGTTTGTCATTCCCGTTGATGCGGTGGAGGCTCCAGACCGCGTGCTGAGCCAGTGGGTCGTCGCCTCATACCGCACCAAAGAAGAAAATGAGAAACCTTAAAGTCAGCGTTGTCATCGGCGCGATCACCGTCGTTTTGTCGCTGCTCTTGTTTGCCACCGGCCTCCCCTCGTTCATCGATGGCGTGTTGCTGAAATCCCTCGAAATTCCCCAAGACGGACGCCCCATCGCTGGCACTCCTTGGACCACATCCCTGATTTTTGCTTTTGGAATCGCCTGGGTTTGGGTGGACATCACGAACCGACCCGCAAAATGGATTCTCTCTCTTGCTTCAATCCTGCTCCTCTGCACATGGGCACCCGTGCTTTCTCTTCATGCAAAATTCTTCTCCCCCGTGCTCCCCGTTTTCGCCGTCCTTTGCAGCACCGGCCTCGCATTGGCTTGGGAGAAAACACGCTACGGTCAGCGGAATCAACTTCTCGAGCGCCTTTTTGGCCTCCGCCTTCCCAAGGCGGCCTTTCAATCCATTCTCGCCTCGGATGCCACACCGGATTTTCCGGGTCGCGTCGTCAATGCCTCGGTCCTCGTCATCGCTGTTCAAAACCACGCCGAACTCATGGAGCTCCTTCCTCCCGAGAGCTACACCGCCATCACTAACCTGTATCTCAAAACCGCCTCCGACTACCTTGTCGAATCCGGTGCCTACCTCGACGAGTGCAACGGCGAGTGCATACGCGTTGTCTTCGGCGCTCCGATTGGCGACCCTCGTCATGCCGTCCGTGCCTGCCGCGCTGCGGTGGATCTTGCCGCACGACTGGATGAGCTGAACAAGGAATGCGACGCGAAATGGCAGCGCCGACTCGATGTGCGCATGGGCCTCGATACGGGAGACATCATCGCCGGTGTCTTCGGTGGAGGCCGCCTCGGAAGCTATAGTGTAGCCGGTCCCGCCGTGGATTTCGCACGCCGCCTTTGCGCCGCCAGTTCCATGTATGGAGCCCGAATCCTCATCGGACCGGATGCCTACACGCCCGCTTCGGAATCCGTCGAAGTGCGTCCGATTGAAATCCTGAAGGTGGCCGAAAAGCGCCGCCGTGTGGAAATTTACGAAATCCTCGCTCCCAAGCACTCCCTCACGCCCGAGCGCGAGCGCAGTCGCGACCATTTCTGGACCGGCGTCCTCCACTACCGCGAAAAACAATGGGACAAGGCCGTGGAAGAATTTACCAAGGCCCGCATTACCGGCATTCCAGACGCTGCGTTGGATTTCTACCTCCGCCGCATCGAACAGGCCCGCCGTCAAAATACCGACACCCACAAGGAATCCGTTCCCGCTCTCTTCCATGCAGCTTGAACTTCCCCGCATCCTCACCCCTGCGCAGGCCCGCCAGGAACGCGACAGTCTTCACAACGAGGGAAAAAAACTCGTCTTCACCAACGGATGCTTCGATATCCTCCACCGCGGTCACACGCAATATCTTGCCTTCGCAAGGGCACAAGGCGACGCACTCGTCGTAGGTCTCAATAGCGACGCCTCCGTCCGCCGCGCCAAAGGCCCCACACGCCCCGTCAACAATGAGCAGGATCGAGCCTTCGTCCTCGGTTCCCTTCGCGCCGTCGACTATGTCGTCATCTTCGACGAAGACGAACCCCGAGACCTCATCTCCCAAATTCTCCCCGATGTCCTCGTGAAAGGCAAAGACTGGGCCCACTATGTCAGCGGCCGCGACATCGTCGAAGCCCACGGCGGCAAAGTCGTCCTGGCCGACATGGTCGAAGGCAAATCCACCACCGCGACAATCGAGCGCCTCCGCGCTTAAACCGCCCGCTGATTGGCGCTTTAGGTGAGCGCCGGGCATTCGGGGCTAAAGGGAGCTGGTTGCGAAATGGTTGGGGGATAGATCCTCTGCTGAGGCCAATTGGTCGAGACCGGCGGCGATGTCGAAGTATTCCACAAGTTCAGGCGGAACTTGGTTTTTTTGGGGGTGGATGAGGGAGAGGGTGAAGCCGAGCAGGAGAATTGTCATGGCCGCGGCTTGAAGCCAAGGCAGGAAGAGGCGCGGGATGGTTGGGGCAGGGGAGAGGCTTCTAACGGACCGCAGGACATTTCTTGCGAAGAAAGGCGAGGGCGTGGTTTTTCGGGCTTGGCCCAAGAGGTTCCACAGTTCGTCATTCTCCGCAA
>JBILMW010000074.1:0-12209 GCA_044375335.1 Terrimicrobiaceae bacterium
TTTGAGCGTTCACCCGTTTGAAAAAATGCCTTTAAATGAATTGCTTATGAATGCAGCCCCCAAAAACCCGAATAGTCAAAATATTAAACAACTGGAGCTGTTTGACTTATAACCGGACAGTAGTGGGAGGAAGTATGAAAAACCAAATGAGATTTTTAAGATTTCCCAGCATCACAAAAGTCCCGTGTCTTGTCCTCTGTGCTCTCTGTGTCCTCTGTGGTAAATTACCCGCCACGGAGGATCCTTTCAAAAAGCTCGCCAACAACCTCGCGGCAGAGTCGCCAGCTGGGCCGGTGAACATCGCTGTTGGCAGCTTCAATTACGAAAATACCGACCTCCAGTCTCCGTTCTCCTCCATGCTTCGCGACGAGCTGGAGATCGCGCTCGGTGAATCTGGAAAATTCAAGGTCGTGACCCGCGACCGCTTGGCTGACCTCCAGATGGAAGGCAAATTCCAAGGCAAGGGCATTCTGGAGCCGGGAACTGGCGTTGAAAAAGTCACCATCGAAGGCGTAAAGGGCATCATCCGTGGGCGCTTTTACGCCAGCGGCGATGAAGTCACCGTCTATGCCGAGTTGGCATGGCTTGAAGGCGGCGAGGTTAAGAAAGCCCGCATCGCAATCCCGGCTTCCCAAGTGCGTGCAAAAATCTGGCCAGATCCAGCCGATGCGGCAGCCAAGCCCCTCGATGGCGTCATCAATCCCCAGAATGTCGAGCAAAGCCTCGCCAATGTGCAGGAGATCGCCAAAGAGCGTCTCGCCAAAGTGCCGAGGGATTTTCCCATTGAGATTTTCACCGTCGATGGTCGCCGCGCCTATCCTGAAAAAGAAACCGTCTCCTTCCGCGTCCGCAGCGCGCGCGAGTGCCACATCGCCGTTCTCTGCCACCAGAGCGACGGCACCACTGTCGTCCTCTTCCCCAACCGCTTCTCAAGAAATACCCTCATTCCTGCGAACAAAGCCATCGACATCCCAGGCACCCACAAGAGCGGATTCGAGATTGAGATCGGCCCGCCCTACGGCTCCGATGTCGTCGAAGTCATCGCCTGCACCCAACCCAGCGAACTTCATAAGGCGCTCTCCAAATACGCCTCCGAAACAAGCGCGCCCGCTCCCTTCCAAGTCCTCACCCGAGGCATGGCCGTGAAAGGCATCGACTCCGCCCTCGCCGCTGCCAAAGTCGGCTCCACAGCCGCCCTGCTTTGGTCCCAAGACTCCATCGTCGTTAGCACCTTCCCGAAGCCATAAAAACTTCTTCCTTCCTACTTTTTCCTTCTCACTTTCGCCGCCATGTCATCCATCATCCTCTTTGAAGAAAAAACCGTCCGTCGCACTTGGGATGCCGAGAATCAGAAATGGCTCTTCGCCATTGTTGATGTCTTGGGGATTCTTACGGGTAGCATTGATCCCGGTGCGTATTGGAGAAAGCTCAAAGAGCGACTGAAAAAACAAGGCAACCAAACCGTGACAAACTGTCACGGGTTGAAAATGACTGCTCGAATGAAGATGACATCGTTGACAAGTGCTTCCTTACCTTCCGGAGTTCTCTCACAGGTTGTGAGAGAACCGGTTTGCGACATGAATCAATTCGCCAGCCCTGGCCGCGCTGAATATAGAAACTGAAGCCATGCCCCAACCGCTCCCTCGCCAAATGCTTTCATCCTTCCGCCTACCCACCACCAGTTTCCCTCCACTTCATCACGCCGTAGTCGCGCAGCGCGGAGGAGGAACGCCGCAGGCGCTTTCTTCCTTCCACCTTCATACTTCATACTTGCCTCCCCATGCCTGAAGACCAAACCACCGAATGGAAAGCCGCCTGGCACGATGACCACCTCAAGGTCCTCTGCGGCTTCGCCAATGCCAAAGGCGGCCGGCTTCTCCTCGGCTACGATGATTTCGGCCATACCCTCGGCGAGTCCGATTCCAAGCGCCTCCTTGAGGAACTCCCGCAAAAAATCCCGCAAATCCTCGGCATCACGCCATCTATCCAACTCCTGCCCGCCAACGGCCTCGACACTCTCGAAATCCGCGTCGCCGCCTCCACCGTTCCGATTTCCCTCCGAGGCCGCTACTACCAGCGAAACGGCAGCGTCACCAAGGAACTCCAAGGCACCTCGCTCAACGAATTCCTTCTCCACAAATCCGGCCTCACCTGGGACGCCGTCATCGAAGACCGCGCCTCGTTCGATGATATCGACCCGGCAGCCATCCAGCGCTTCCTCGCCGACGCCCGCAAGACCGACCGCCTCCCTGACTCCGAGACGCTTCCCATTCCCAAACTCCTCGAAAAACTCGGCCTCGCCGAAAATGGCCGCCTCAAGCGTGCCGCCATTATCCTTTTCGGAAAAGATCCCCTCCGCTTCTATCCCGGAGTCAGCGTGCGCCTCGGTCGATTCCTGGACAACGATCCCGACCTCCGCTTCCACGAAATTATCGAAGACAACCTCGTCAACTCCCTACCCGAAATTCTCGAGCGCCTCGACCGCAAGTTCTTCATCAAAACCATCCGCTTCGAAGGCCTCCACCGCTACGAGACTCCGCCCTATCCCCACGAGGCCCTCCGCGAAGCTTTTCTAAACGCTCTTGTCCACAAATCCTACGGCAGCGGCATCCACATCCAATGCCGCGTTTACGACACTCGCCTCACCTTGTGGAACGAAGGCAAGCTCCCCGACGATCTCCCCGCTGAAGCCCTGCTCCGACCCCATGCCTCCAAGCCACGAAACCCCCTCCTCGCCGCCGCCTGTTTCAAAGCCGGCTACATCGACGCCTGGGGACGCGGCATTGAAAAAATGACCCACGCCTGCGAATCCGCCGGTCTGCCCACTCCCACCTTCGAATCCAACTCCGGCGGCGTCCTCGCCTCGTTTGCCCTCCACCCCGCCTCGGTCGGCCCTGTGGATTTGCCTAAAACCACCACCCCCGAAGTCGAGGCCCCAGTCGAGGGCCAGTCGAGGGCAGAGTCGAGGGCAGAGTCAGGGGCAGAGTCGGGGGCAGAGTCCAGCCTCGACCGCCTGCTAAACTATCTGGCAGAGAAACCCCATTCAAAATCCGAGATAGCCTTTCATCTGGGTCAAAAAGGGGTTACCGGTGCACTCAACCGAATCGTAAAACAGTTCCTTGAAGAAGGTCTCATCGAACGCACCATCCCCGACAAACCCAACAGCCGCCTCCAAAAATACCGACTCACGGAAAAAGGCAGGAAGAGAAAGTTAGAAGGATGAAGGCAGCAGTATGAAAAAAGCGAAGCCACCTCGCCAGCAGTTGCTCGCCACTTCATCACGCCGTAGTCGCGCAGCGCGGACGAGGACTGCCGGAGGCGCTTTCCGCTTTCATACTTCATCCTTTTTCCACTTCCCGCCGCCTTCTGGAACCCAAACCCGTAAAAGGACCCTTTCTTGCTCCAAGGGGTATCAGAAACTATGCGTCGGCTATTTCTTATCCTTCCTGTGCAAGTTGGAAATTTGGTTTAGAGTTGTGTGTGAAAATTCGTTTACTCTCCATTCTCTTACTCACCCTAACTTTTGTGAAAGCCGAAGACACCAAACCCACTCTCACTCCGCTTCAGGAGCATGTCACCATGCAGTGCGGCACTGAACCTCCATTTCGGAACGAGTATTGGGATAACAAGCGTGAGGGGATTTATGTTTGTATTATTTCGGGTAAGCCGTTGTTCAGTTCGAGGGACAAGTTTGATTCGGGAACGGGTTGGCCCAGTTTTATTCGTCCGCTGACAGAGGGGATGATCGAGGAGAAGGTGGACAACTCGCATGGCATGGAGCGTGTGGAGGTGCGGTCGGTCGAGGGGAATTCGCATTTGGGCCATGTTTTTCCGGACGGGCCTGCTCCGACGGGCTTGCGCTACTGCATTAACTCGGCATCCCTCCGATTCGTTCCCAAGGAGGAACTCGAAAAGCAGGGCTACGGGCAATACAAGGCACTCTTTGAGAAACCTTGAGTTTTGCAGAGCGGACGCGTGATGAGAGCGGTTCGGCGGCGGCAATAGCATGTCTTCATTTCAAATCGGCATTGATCTAGGAACGACGAATTGTGCTCTGGCATCTGTGCCGGGCGGTTCGACATCCGGTGTCAGTGATGTCCTTTTGATTCCGCAACCCGAGACTGCGCACTCGACAAGCTCGCACACGACGATTCCCTCGTTTTTGTATCTCCCGCCGGAGCAGACTGGACGCTGGATCGTAGGTCGCTTCGCCCGCGCGCGAGCTGCGGAGGTGCCTGGGCGCGTAGTCCATTCCGCAAAGTCTTGGCTCGTGCATCATGCGGCGGACCGGCGTGCGAAGTTTCTTCCCTTGGGTTCGAGCGATCTTGCGGGGACGGATTTGATCAGTCCGGTTGAGGCTTTGTCGCTTCTTTTGCAGACCCTCTCCACGGCATGGAATGACGCCCATCCCGGGGCTCCGCTTTCCGCGCAAGAGGTAGCCATTACAGTTCCAGCCTCCTTCGATCCCGCCGCGCAGCAACTCACGCTGGAAGCGGCGAGGGAGGCGGGTTTTCCAGATTCCACCATCCTTCTCGAGGAGCCTCAAGCCGCGTTCTATGCCTGGCTGGAAAACGACGCCGTAGCCATGGAGGCGCTCGGCGGAGGGAACCGGAAATCGCATGTGCTGGTGGTGGACATCGGTGGAGGGACGACCGACCTCAGCCTTTTTGCTGTGGAGCCAAGGCCGGATTCGCCGATGCCGCGCCTCCAGCGCATCGCAGTAAGCGACCATGTTCTCCTCGGTGGCGACAATCTCGACCTCTCGCTGGCCCATTTTTTAGAGGAAAAACTCACGCCCGGTTCTCAGTTGCCACCATCGACTTTTGCGCAGCTTCTTGCGCGCTGCCGGGAAATCAAGGAGGAGGCGCTTGGCGAAGAATTCGAGGAGAACAAAGTCTGGCCAGTGGCCGTGTCCAAGCCAGGTGCCTCGCTCCTCTCGGGCACGCTTCGTTGCGAGGTCTCATCCAGCGAAATCTCCACTCTTTTGCTCGAGGGCTTTTTTCCTTTTGTCACAGCAGGAGAACATCCTCTGCGAGCCGCACCGGGACTACGCGAAATGGGACTTCCCTACGCCAAGGACCCGGCGGTAACGAGGCATCTTAGCGATTTCCTGAGGGGTCGCGCACCGGTGGATTTCATCCTCTTCAATGGTGGGCTGACGAAGGCGCCTGCGATTCGGCGCCGCATACTGGAGAACCTGACCAACTGGCAACCGGAGCACATCCCCAGGGTTCTTGAAAACACAGATCCCGACCTCGCTGTGGCGCGGGGAGCCGCAAGGTTCCTGCATCTTCGGTCCACCGGGGATGCTTCGCGCATCGAGGCGGGTGCGTCGCACTCCTATTATATTCGTGTCGGTTCAACCAACGCCCTGTGCCTGCTGCCACAAGGAGCGCCTGCCGAACAGACCTTCACTTCGGGGCAGTCCGACCTTCACGCGCTTGTTGGAAAACCAGCCTCTTTTGAGTTGATGCGCCATGCCCGCCGTCCGCACGACCAGGCGGGAGCCGTTTTGGCGCTTGATGACGAGGGGTTTTCCGCATTGCCGTCGGTGGAAACAATCCTCGCGCCGCCGCCGGGTGCGCGCGCGCCAAGCAATCCCAGTGTGAGGGTGAAACTTCGCACCTGCCTGCGCGCCACCGGTCTTTTACGGGTGGAGCTTCTTTGCGCTGAACCGGGTCTCCGCTGGGATGAGCTGTGGCCCTTGGAATTCTCTTTGCGTGGAGGGAAGTCATCATCCTCACCGAGTCGATCCGCCGATATGTCGGATGCCGTCACCCGCGCAGGCGAGCAACTGGCTGTGTTGCTCGATCCCTCGCGCAAGACCCGCCAGAAGCTTACAGCCAACACCATTTTTACAGTCGGCGAGAAGGCTCTTGGGAATGCCAAGGCGACATGGAGCGGCGGCATCGTGCGCCGACTCTTCGACATCTGGCTTGAGGCGGCTCCGCAACGATTCCACTCCGCCGACCACGAGGAGACCTGGCTGCATCTTGCCGGGTGGTTCCTGCGTCCAGGGTGCGGCATGACGGGCGACTTCGAGCGCTCGTCTGCATTGGCTGAAATCCTGGCCGCGCCACCGCGTTTCGCGAGTGGAGCTGTGAAGATCCAGCGTTGGATCTGTGCGCGGCGCATCGCCGCCGGTCTTGATGCTGTTCGTTCCGAGGCGATCTGGAAAGCCGCCGCACCTGAGTGGCGCGATGGCACCTCCCCCTCGGCCGAGATTGCGCTTCTGGCGGGCGCCTTGGAGTCCCTCAGCTCTGAGACGCGCTGCACCTTGCTCCGTCGTCTCGTCGAAGGCATCCAGGCCCAGCCGAAAAATCCCGCCTTCTGGAAGGCCCTTGGGCGCCTGCTTTCGAGGGTTCTCTTTCACGCTGGAGCGGAGCAAATTCTGGCACCCGCGTTCGTCGAGGAGTCCTGGGAAGCTCTTCGGGAAATTGATCCCGGCGAGTCCCTGCGCCCCGAAACCGCCGCTGCATGGCTGCGCGCCGCACGGATCACCGGCCTTCGCCCAGTGGATGTCCCCAAGTCCACCCGCAGCCAGATCGACTCGCTGTTGAAGCGTTGGGATATCAATGAAGTCCGGCGCCGCGTGCTTCATGACTGTGTGCCGCTTGCCACATCTGATCAGACCGGTCTCCTCGGCGAGGCTCCTCCCCCCGGTTTAACGCTTCAAAGCTAAGATTTTTTCCACTAACAAGCGTGGTCTCCACATGAAGACCACAGGAATTTTTCGAATCAAAGGTGTTGTTCAGCACTACGACTGGGGAGGTTTTGATTTTATCCCCACCTTGCTGGGACAACCACATCCCTCCACCGAGCCATGTGCCGAACTCTGGCTTGGCGCGCATGGGGGAGGGCCCGCGATCATTGAGTCGCAGGAGGGGGCTTTGTCCTTGCCGGAGTTGATTCATTCGTCTCCAGGCGAGGTTTTGGGCGAGACGGTCGCAGAGCGTTTTCACAATTTGCTCCCGTATCTTTTCAAAGTTCTCGATGCGCGAAAAATGTTGTCCATCCAAGCCCATCCGACGATTGCTCAGGCTCAGGCGGGATTTGAGGCCGAGGAGGTCGCAGGCGTTCCTCTCAAGGCGCCTACCAGGAATTACAAGGACCGGAATCACAAACCAGAGGTGCATGTCGCTCTCACCGATTTTTGGATGCTCCACGGGTTTCGTCCGCTGGAGGAAATCGCTGGGAGCCTCCAAAATGTGGAGGAACTGCGCGCACTCATGCCTGATTTCGGCAATCGTCTGGCTGTAGCTTGTGCCAATCCCTCTGCGAGATCCGCTCTGCTGAAGGAACTCTATGAACGCGTCATGACGATGCCGCAAACCGCGGTCGACAGTTTCCTGAATCCACTCATCGCCCGGCTCGAAAAAGAATCACCGGCAAACAAAGACCTGCCCGACTTCTGGGCCCTGCGGGCCGCGCGAGAGTTTCCCTTGCCGGATGGCCACCGCGACCGGGGAATCTTTTCCATCTACCTGCTCAATCTCGTTCGCCTGAAACCGGGGCAGGCAACCTTTCAATCCGCTGGAACACTTCACGCTTATCTCGAGGGCGTGAATGTGGAATTGATGGCCAACTCCGACAATGTGCTGCGCGGCGGCCTGACTCCCAAGAATGTGGATGTTCCAGAGTTGATGCGTGTGCTTCGTTTCGACGAGGGCAAGGTCGATATCATTCACGGAAGGGATGTCGGAAATGGTGAAGTCGTCTTTCCGACGCCTGCGGAGGAATTTGAACTCAGCCGCATCCAGTGCGGACCGGACGGGAAATACCAGTCAGGCCGACGCAATGGGCCGGATATTTTGATCGTGATGGAGGGGGAAATCAGTGCCTCATCCCACGGGGAAACGCTGCACCTCAAGACCGGGGAATCCTTTTTCGCTCCCCAGACCGCGAGCTATGAAATCACTTGCCCAAGCGTAACGGCGGTTGTTTTCAAAGCGTCTGTGCCGCAAGCGGGGTAGGCGAGTCGCGGCAGGTTTTACGAACCCGACTCTGCAGCGCTGCCGAGCATTTCGAGGAGGAGCGACATTCTGGCTTGGAGGTCGGTGGTCTCGAATAGGGTGCGGCGGTGAATCGAGTCGCTGATGAGAGTCGATGCGATGAGGTCTGCGAAGGCGGAGTCGGAAATCGACGAGTGCAAATAGTCGGCGAAGCCATTCTGCGTCTGCAACCCTTCGGCTATCAGTTCTTCGCAATTGCTTGTGATCTGGGAGCGGAGTTCTGCAAGGTCGCTGGTATCATGGTCATCTCTGAGGATGCGGATGTTCGCATGTGGCCTTGGCGTGTTTTTAAAGCCCGAGAACTCCACACGCGAGAGGCCTTGGAGGACGAGGTTGGATGTGCCGTCGTCATTCGTCACGCACGCTCGAATGACGCCGAGTCCGCCAATTGGAGCAATGGTGGTGTCGTCATAGGTGTGGGCGATGGCGAACATGCGGTTGCCGGCGAGTGTCGCCTTGGTCATTTCCCGGTAGCGCTCTTCGAAGATGTAGAGCGGCAGGAGGGATCCGGGAAAAATAGAAACCCATGGAAGGATCATGAGATCCGTGCGGTCGGGAAAATCGTCTTTGTCTTCGACATCCATCAACATTGATTACGAGCCGTGTTTCCGGCTGGATGCAAAAAACTAAAAAACTCTGGGAGTTCCCTCTTCCAGCAAACACACGCTGTCGAGGATGTGGCGCTCGGCGGCGTGGCGTATGAGGCGCTCGGGTGGTTCGTGGAGCGGTTCGTAACTCAGGCGGAAGGTGCCGAAATGCATGGGCACGAAAGTTTTTGCCTTGAGCTGGAGGAAGGCGTCGATCGCCTGCTCGGGATTCATGTGGACATCGCGCTTGGTCGGGGCGTCGTAGGCTCCGATGGGTAGGAGTGCGATTTCCACAGGCAGTCGTTCGCCGATCTCCGAGAAGCCCTCGAAATAGGCGCTGTCGCCACAATGGAAAACCGAGCGTCCGGCATACTCGATGTGAAATCCACCGAAGCCTCTGTGCGTGTCGTGGAGGACACGCGCGCCCCAGTGGCGGGCGGGAGTGAGAGTGACCTTGAGCGAGCCGAGTTCATACGACTGCCAGTGGCGCAATTCCTGCACATGGTTGAAGCCGAGACCATGAACGAGGCCGCCGACATTTTCGGGGACAATGATCGACTGGTCGCTGGCGACGGCGCGGAGTGTCTTGCGGTCGAGATGGTCAAAATGGGCATGGGTCACCAGCACGAGGTCGATTGCCGGCAGGTCGTGGATTTCCAGGCCGGGTTGCTTGATGCGCTTGATAACTTTGAGCCACTTGGCCCAATTCGGATCGATGAGCACGCTGTGCTCGTGGGTTTGGATGAGGAACGAGGCGTGGCCGATCCATGTGATACAAATCTGACCGGGCTGGAGTTCTGGAAAGACCGGCTTCGCGCGGCGGCCCTCCCGCTTGGTGAACAGTGAGGGGATGACCACCTCCGCGAGGAAATTTCTTTTGTGCCATCCGCTGCCGAGCTTCATGTCCACATGGTTCTCGGGCTTGCGTCTTGCGGAGATTTTTCTCTCGATGAACTTCCGGACCATGCCTAAGACCACCCTCCATGATTGCTGAGCAAAAGCAAAGCCTGCGTGCAGAAGCCCGGTGCCTTCTGGCGTCGTTGCATGCAGAGCACAGACTGGCCGCCGCCCGGGAAATTCTCGCGATCCTCGAGCGCTGGACCCCATGGATTGAGGCGCGGACGGTTTGCGCCTTCAATGCCCTGTCTTCCGAACCGGACCTCCTCACGCCCTGGCCTACTTCCAAAAAGATCATCCTGCCGCGCGTCGCCGCATCCGGTCTCAGCCTGCATCTCGTGGAAAGCCCCGCTGAACTTGTGGAGGGCAGCTTTGGAATTCTGGAGCCTTGTATGAATGCGCCGCTCGCTGAGGAGAAGGCGGACCTCATTCTCATCCCAGGCTTGGCGTTTGACCGAACTGGAGTCCGTCTGGGTCGGGGTGGGGGATACTATGACCGGTTGCTGGCGGGCTTCCATGGCGTGCGGGTGGGGGTTTGTTTTGAGGAGTTGGTCTTTGAGCGGATTCCGGCGGAAGCCCACGATGTGACTATGGATTTTGTGATGACGCCCGGCGGAATCATTTCCTGCGGGACGCGAAATAGGCCTTGAGGTTCGGGCGGGTGAGAACTTCCGCAGGCTCATCCGAAAGCCCTGCCGCCTCGATCAGGTGCTGTAGCAGGACAAGAGAGGCAATGGCATCCGACGCGGCATCGTGCCAGCGGAAGCCTGGAAATTTGATGTGATCAAGCAAGCCGAGAGATGTCACCGCATCGCCGAGGGCATGGGAGGGAAGCGAGGGATAGACCGCACGGGTGAGCGCGAGGGTATCCACCCAAGGGCCAAAACCATGAAACGGAAAGACGCGCAGGAATCGCTTTTCCGTGGCGGCTCCATGGGCCACGACCCAGCGTTCCTCGAGGCTGGATTTAACGCTTGGCCAAAGATCGACGAGGCGCGGCGCGCCACTGAGCTGGGAATCTGAAATGCCATGAACCTGCTGGGCAGCCCAAGTGACCGGACGCGTGGGGCGGAGATGGGAATTCAGCGCAACGCGTGGGGCGTTGTCCTGCCAGTGGACGATGGCCACTTGAACCGGTTCGTCCGTGAGGCCTGGAGCCGTCCCTGCGCTCTCGAAATCGATCGCGGCGAAGGGGACATCCGAGGTTTTCATGCGAAGGGCGGATTGCTTCGGCCCTGCGGGGGTCAGGCTTTTCGCAAGAGAGCGGCTGTGGTTTCCCAGTCCATGCAGGCATCCGTGATGGAAACGCCATATTTCAGCGTGGAGGGATCTGTGCCGAGCGGTTGGGCGCCGAAATGGAGATGACTTTCGAGCATGGCGCCGATGATTCCGCTGCCTCCAGCGGAGCGTTGATCGAGTAGGCTGCTCCAGACATCTGGCTGGCGCTTGGGATCCTTGCCGGAGTTTGCATGGCTGCAGTCCACCATGAGAGCGGCTTGCAGGCCTGCCTTGCCAAGGGCTTCGCGGGCTGCCTGGACATCCTTGGCACTGAAATTCGGGCCATTCCTGCCACCCCTTAGCACAACATGGCTGTCGGGATTTCCTGCCGTTTTGATAATGCTGGTCGCACCATCTTGATCGATGCCGAGAAAACTGTGCGCGGTGCGCGAGGAGCCCATCGCATCGATGGCCGTTTGCACGCTGCCGTCGGTCGCGTTTTTAAAACCCACCGGCATAGAGAGTCCGCTGGCCATCTCGCGGTGCGTCTGGGATTCCGTCGTCCGTGCTCCAATGGCCGCCCAGCTGATGAGGTCGGCGATGTATTGCGGCACGATGGGGTCGAGAAACTCGGTCGCCGTTGGCAATCCGAGATCCAAAATGTCGAGCAGGAGCTTGCGGGCGAGCATGAGGCCGGAGCTGATGTCGAAGGATTCGTCCAGATGCGGGTCGTTGATGAGGCCCTTCCAGCCGACAGTGGTGCGTGGCTTCTCAAAATAAACACGCATGACGATGAGAAGCCGGTCAGACACCTCGCGGTTCAAGTCGGCGAGGCGTTTGGCATATTCCAACGCTGATACAGGGTCATGGATCGAGCAGGGGCCGACAATCACGAGCATGCGCTCATCCTCACCGCTGAGGATCGCCCGGGCGGAAGCGCGGGTATCCGAGACCAAGCGAAGCTGGCTGGTGCTCGCAGGGAATTGGGATTTGATCTGTGCGGGTGAGATGAGGCGCGTCACTCCTGCCACGCGCAGGTTGTCCACCGGGACGGTGCCCGCAGTTTGTCGGATTTCCGAATCTGTCATTTTCAAAAAGGGTAAAAACATCCCTCAAAGCGGGAGTTCATGCAAATCCCAATTCTTTTAGAGCGTTGCGCCCTCCCTCTTCACGAGAGGGCGTTCAGCTCATAGATCGGGCAAATTATTTTACTACGGCTGCTTTGACGATTTCCGAGAAGGCGAGGGCTTCGAGGCTTGCGCCTCCTACGAGAGCGCCGTCGATGTCGGGTTGGCTGAGAAGCGTTGCAGCGTTGGCGGGCTTCACGCTGCCGCCGTATTGGATTCGCACCTTCGAGGCGGTGGAGGCATCTGTGAATTCCGCAAGCACGGCGCGGACATGGGCGTGGGCGTCTTGCGCCTGCTCGGGAGTCGCATTCCGGCCGGTTCCGATCGCCCAAACGGGTTCGTAGGCGATGACAACATCGTTCATTTGA
>JBILMW010000218.1:0-3417 GCA_044375335.1 Terrimicrobiaceae bacterium
CCTCAACGATTTGTGCGCCTGAAAACTTTCGAACTCCCACATGAATCAATATCTTGGAAGCTGGTTTTTTAGGTTTGAGTGTCATGGTTGTAATCCTGTGGCAGGGGCTTTGGCTCTGGGAGGTTCCAAAACCACTTTGCGCGTGAATTCGAGAAGTTCAGGTTTCCCGCGATTTTCCTGAACCCAATGATCGAAAACCTTAACGGCTTCAATCCGGGAGATGCGGTCTTGTTTGTTCACCAACTGGAGGCGCTCCGTGCTGTCGCGGAAGTCCACCCTCACTTTCCCCTCGGTAAGGAGTTGGACAATAATATTGAAGCAAAAGTCGTTCGAGTCGCCGATACGCACCATGTATTCCCCGATTTTACTCGAGAGGTTGATCGGTGCGTCATGGTGTCCGCCATTAAAATCCTCAAGGCCCTCGGAATTGTGAAATTTTTTCACACTCACCTTCAGAAAAATATCGGATGAATATTTTGAAGGTATTGAGTGCATACGGTCTTGAAGCATCTCCGTAAAATGAGCAGCAGGCTCAGGTCAAGATTTTAATGTAAGCTTTTTGGCGCAGAGTATCGAGCCAGCGCTGCTGCACTTTCATGCGCTCTTGTTGCATGAGATTGCGCTCGATTTCATCGCGAACCTCGCCAAGTGGCTTGACGGAAGAATTTTTGCGGGCTTCCACATACAGGATGTAGAAGGAGTCGCCGATGTGGATGACCGGGCTGATGCCGCCAGCTTTGAGGGCGAAGGCGGCTTGTGTGAGTTTTTCGTTGAGTGTATTCCGCTCGATCCAACCCCAGTCGCCGCCGGTGTCGCTGGTGCTTTCATCCTCGGAATACATCTGGGCCATACGCTCAAATTCCGCACCTCCGGCGAGTTTTTGCCGGATTTCCTCTGCGGTTTGTTTCTTGTCACCTCCGGAGCCGATGTCGTCTTTGTTGCCCTCGCGGAGAACGATCATGCGGAGCTTGACCTGTTCCGGCAGCGAGTAGGCCTCCCGGTTTTTGTCGTAAAAATCCTGAACCTGCTTGGGGGAGACGACAAAGTTGTCCGTGATCTTGGACTGGCGCATGGCCTGAACGATGATCTTTTCTTTTTCGATCTCTTTGAAGCGCGTGAGCGTGTAGCCTTGGGCTTGCAGGGTTCTGACGAAGGCCGCGCGGTCACCGCCGAACTCCTCTCGGATGATTGTCTGCACGCGGTCATCGACAACATAATCGGGTATGTTCGCGCCCTTTTCCTGCATTTTGCGGAACTCCTGCAGGATGAGTTGGCGATCGACCAGATCCTTGAGGGCGGCGAGTCTCATTTCCTTGACCTTGTCGGCGAGGTCGGGCCCGCGGTAGGCTTCGCGCATGGCCCGCTCGCGGGCGCCGATGAGTTCGCGCACTTGCGAGATGGTGATCACATCGTTGTTGACGATGGCTGCCACGCCGTCGATGACCTCGGCCTGCTGGCACTGTCCGGAGGGGATGGATACGATGGCAGCAAGGCAGGCAGCGGAAATGGCAAAAAATCGTCTCATCGGCTTGGCATCGTTTCGAGGAAGCTCAACACGCTGCGAAGCCTAAAATTCGGCTCGGGAACCGTCAAGCGGGGAAACCGACCGCCGATCAATACATAGCTACCGCCACGGGTGAGCATGAGCTTTTCATCCTTCACCTCGACCTGGCTGATACGCCGCTGCGAGGCTTCGATGCGGATCGCCGCGCAGAGCAGGGCATTCTCTAGCGCGTCTGGGAGAGGGCCGAATCGATCGCGCCATGCCACACGCAGAGCATCCGCCTCGGCGCGCGTTCCGACCTCCGCCAGACGCCGGTAGGCTTCGATCCTTAATTTCGGCTCGCCCATGTAGGCATGCGGGACAAACGAAGGAATGCCGCCGGATTTGATGAACTCGCCCTCCTCGGTAACCAAAAAATCAAAACGCAACGCGGTGGTGGCACCGAAGGATTTCTGGCCCTTCACGGAATCCACCGCGCGGCGGAGCATTTTGCAATAGAGGTCGAAGCCCACGGAAATGATGTGCCCGCTTTGCTCGGTGCCAAGAAGATTGCCCGCGCCGCGAATCTCCAGATCGCGCATGGCGATTTTAAAACCCGATCCCAGTTCCGAGTATTGCTTGATCGCTGAAACCCGCTTGCGAGCGGCGCCGACGGACATCAATTCGCGTGGCAGGAGCAAGTAGGCGTAGGCTTTTGTTCCAGAGCGCCCGACGCGACCGCGAAGCTGATAAAGATCCGCGAGGCCGAAGCGGTCGGCGCGATCGATGATAATCGTGTTTGCATTGGGAATATCCAACCCGCTCTCGATGATGGTGGTCGAAACCAGAATATCCGCCTTACCTGCCACGAAGTTCTGCATGACGCCTTCCAGTTCCTTTTCCTCCATCTGCCCGTGGCCGACGATGACACGCGCGCCTTCGCAGAGTTCGCGAATCCTCGCCGCGACGCGTTCGATCGTTTGAACCCTGTTGTGCAAAAAATAAATCTGCCCGCCGCGCGCGAGTTCGCGATTGATGGCGTCGCGGATGACGCGCTCGTCGTAACCGCAAACGATAGTTTCGACCGGTTGGCGATTCGGCGGTGGGGTCTCGATCACGGACATGTCCCTCGCGCCCATGAGCGAGAGGTAGAGCGTTCGCGGAATCGGAGTCGCCGAAAGCGTGAGCACATCGACGAGGCGGAACTTTTCCTTCAGCGCATCCTTGTGCTTCACGCCGAAGCGTTGCTCCTCGTCGACGACGACGAGGCCGAGATCCTTGAAAACGACATCAGAGGAAATGACGCGATGCGTTCCCACCACGATATCAACGCTCCCTTCGGCGAGCGCCTTGATAACTTTTTTCTGCTCCGCTGCGGAACGGTAGCGGCTGAGGAGTTCGATCGTGACTGGATACTCGCTCATGCGCTCACGGAAATTCTGCCAGTGCTGCTGGGCCAGCACCGTTGTGGGCGCGATGACCACGGCCTGCTTGCCGCTCGTCACCGCCTTGAAAACGGCGCGGATGGCCACCTCGGTTTTTCCGAAGCCGACATCACCGCAAATCAAGCGATCCATCGCTCGCGTTGACTCCATATCCGTCTTGGAATCCCGGATCGCCTTCAGCTGATCCGCTGTCTCGGTAAAATGAAACGACCGCTCGAACTCCTGTTGCCAATGCGAGTCGGGCGGGAACGGATGCCCCTCCGCCGTCTCGCGTTCGGCCTGCACCTTGAGCATGCGGGCGGCGTATTGGTAAATGCCCTGCGTGGCTTTTTCCTTCGCTTTTTTCCAGCGGGCCCCGCCGAGTTCGGAAAGCTCGGGGTATTTGCGGCCGAGTCCCACATAACGCGCCACCTGCCAAGCCTGATCGAGTGGCACATAGAGCCTAGCGCTGTTCGCGAATTCCAGCACCAGAACATCCCCCGTGCCATC
>JBILMW010000219.1:0-3403 GCA_044375335.1 Terrimicrobiaceae bacterium
ACCCAAATGTCAAGATGGCCCAACGCGCCATGGCCCGCCGACTGATGCAAAAACAGATGCTTGCCGATGTGCCGAATGCCGATGTGATCGTCACAAATCCCACACACTACGCGGTAGCCCTGAAATATGAACGCGGCGTGGATTCCGCCCCCGTCGTTCTGGCAAAGGGCCAAAATCTCTTCGCCCAACGCATCAAGGCCATCGGATCGAAACATGAAGTCCCCACGGTGGAAAACAAACCCATCGCCCGCGCGCTTTACAAATTCGGCCAAGTTGGCAAACCCATCCCGGCACAACTTTACCAAGCCATCGCAGAAATTCTTGGTTATGTTTACCGCACACACCGCTACTACTTCTACCAACTCAAATCCCGCCGTCTGAAATCCTGATCCGTCCGCCACATGGCCACCGCAAACGCCCAAACCTCAAGATTCAAGTGGAGCGACCTGCTCAAACAGACAGACCTGATCTTCACTCTCGGTCTCTTCGGCATCATTCTCCTGCTGGTCGTCCCCGTTCCAACTTGGGCACTTGATTTTTTACTGTCCGTAAACATCGGCATCTCCCTGCTGATCCTGCTTGTGATCATCTATGTGAAGGATCCGCCCGAGTTCTCGGCCTTTCCCACCATTCTGCTCGCCATCACCCTGATGCGACTGGCGCTGAACATCGCCTCCACGCGACTCATCCTGCTCGACGGCTTCGCCGGAAATGTCATTGAAGCCTTCGGCCATGTGCTCATCCAAGGCAACTACATCGTCGGCGCTGTCGTTTTCATCATTCTCGTCATCATCAATTTCGTCGTCATCACCAAGGGTGCGGGCCGCATCGCCGAGGTCGCGGCGCGATTCACCCTCGACGCCATGCCGGGTAAACAAATGGCGATCGACGCCGAACTCAACGCCGGCATCATCGACGAACTCACCGCCACCTCCCGCCGCCTCAAGGTCCAAAAAGAAGCCGACTTCTATGGCGCGATGGACGGTGCAAGCAAATTCGTGCGAGGCGATGCCGTGGCCGGCATCCTCATCACCTTTATCAATGTCATCGGCGGATTCGGCATCGGCATGCTCCAAAAGGGCATGCCCATCGACCAAGCCCTCCAAAAATACACACTCCTTTCCATCGGTGACGGTCTTGTTTCCCAAGTCCCCGCGCTGGTCGTCTCCGTTGCCGCCGGCTTGCTCGTGACCCGCGCCCAAGGTGATAACAGTATGGGAGCACAGATCGGCAAACAACTCGGTGCCTACCCCCGCGCAGTCGGCATCGCAGCCGCCCTCATCGCCGCCCTCGCATTGGCCCCCGGCATGCCCGCCGCTCCGTTCCTGATCCTCGGCGGCATTACCGGCTTCGTGGCCTACATGCTGAAGAAACAATCCCAAAACCCTCTCGCAGCCGGAGCCAAAGGCAACGCCCTCGCGCTACCCGCACCAGGCGGAGGAAACGCCAACCCAGGCGGGCAACAAGGCGCGGCAGGCACGCCGGGAGCCCAAACCAATGCCGGCCCGGAAGACCTCCACAAACTCATCGAAGCCGAAGTCCTCTCCATCGAAGTCGGCTACGGCCTGCTCCGTCTCGCCGATAAAACCCAAGGCGGCGAGCTGCTGGACCGCATCACCGGCGTCCGCAAAGGCTTTGCCCGCGACAACGGCATGGTCATCCCGCCAATCGCCATTCGCGACAGCTTGGAACTCGAGCCGAACGAATACAACTTCCTCCTCCGGGGCAAGTCCTTCGCCCGCGCTTCCGTGATCCCCAACCGCTGGCTCGCCATGAATGTCTCCGGCAGCATGGTCACCCTCAAAGGCGTCCCCACACGCGAACCCGTCTTCGGCATTGAAGCCGTCTGGATCGCAGAAGAAGAAAAACGCACCGCCGAAATCAATGGCTACAGCGTCGTGGATGCCACATCCGTGATGATCACCCACCTCGCGGAAACCCTCAAACAAGTCTCCCACCTCATCCTCACGCGCCAGGAAGTCCAGTCCCTCATCGACCGCGTCAAGGAGTCCAACCCCGCCCTCATCGCCGAACTCCTCCCCGACCTCGTCAATCTCGGCATCATCCAGCGCGTCCTGCAAAACCTCCTCCGCGAGGGCGTGCCGATCAAAAACCTGCCGCTCATCCTCGAGACACTCGCCGACTACGCTCCAGTGACGAAAAACCCGGACGAACTCTCCGAGCAAGTCCGCCGCCGCCTCGGCACCTACTTCATCAGCCAATACGAATCCGAGCCCGGCCTAATCAAGTGCATCACCATCGATCCACGCCTCGAACAAACCCTGATGACCCGCATCCAACGCTCCCATTTCGAAACCACCCTCGCACTCGACCCGAACACCGCGCAATACCTCCTGCGCGAACTAACCATCCGCTCAAACTCACTCGCCGAGCAAGGACTCTCCCCCATCACCATACTCACAGCCGAACTCCGCCTCGCGTTCAAACGCTTCTTCGAGCCCTCACTCCCGAAGCTCGTCGTGCTTTCCTATCAGGAACTCCCCTCCCAAACGGAAATTCAAAATACCGGCATCATCGTTCCCCCGCCCGCCGAACGAATGCCCGCCGCAGCTTGATTCCGATCGGCAGATTTTTCCGCCCAAATCCAAAAAATACACAAAAATCCGTTAATTTCGGTAATTTCTGAACTGTTTTTAACAAAATATCCCTCCCATTTTAAGATTTTAGTTTTTGGCGCAAAAACTGCTACGCTTAGAGAGATTTTTCGTATCCACCGGCCCACATGCAATATTTCACGCTCATCGGAGGCTTCACCGGCTTCGTTCTCACCTTCCTGGTGAGCCTTGTTGCGGGCAAAAATCTGGAGGATACCGTGTTCAATGCCACCATCGGCTGCGTGATCACCGCATTGCTGTTCAGGCTTTTCCGCCTCGCCATCGAATACTGCGCCAAGCAAGTTGTGGCCGAAAAAGCCCGCCTCCGGGATCTCGAACAAGCCACCCCGGCCGAGCCTGCGCCACCACCGGAAAGCACACCTGAAACGCCTGTCCAACCGGCCGCCTGACCATGCAGCAACTCGCCGAACCCATCATGTCTCCTCCCCGGCCCGATGCTCAGAAATACACGGCGGCTTGGCGTGCCTACGGCGGCGTCTCCCAAGCCACAGAGGAGGAAGCCCTCAAAAACCACATGCCACTCGTGCGATCCGTGGTAGACCGCATGCGCGCCAGCCTCCCCGCACATCTCGATGTTGATGACCTTTACTCGGTCGGCCTACTCGGCCTCATCCAAGCCCAGCGCCGCTTCGACCCGACCCATGGCGTGACCTTCGCCGCCTACGCGGCCATGCGAGTGCGAGGTGCCGTGCTCGATGAACTCCGCCGAGTCGACTGGATGTCCCGCACACTCCGCATCAAAGCCAAAAAACTTACCGATGTCATCT
>JBILMW010000220.1:0-3400 GCA_044375335.1 Terrimicrobiaceae bacterium
GGAGCGAATTCGTCGTAAAGGGATTCCAATTCTCGAAGGTCCATGAATGGCAGTCTGTCAACCAGACGCGATGGTAATGGGATTTGTCTATCCTGCGGGAACCTTTTCATCACGGGCTTGCGAATCGACCGAACTCGGGCCACGCAGCGCGGAGTCAAAAGTTCTGCGCAAGGGTGCCGTGTTGTCGCTGAAAGAAAACCGGGACATGGTTGCAGGGATTCGGCGGGCCGAGGTTCCGCTGGATCCGGCGCTGGCCATCGCCAACCGTTTTATGAAGCTGGCCGTCGAAAAGGGCCTCGCCTCTGCAGAGGTCTTGTAACGATGAAGCGTGGTGAGTAGTAGACCGAAATATCAGAATTTTGCTTTTCTGGTGAGCTGTCTGCGACTCGCATGCGCTCGCCGAGCACTTGCGGCGTTACGCAGCGAGTAGTCTTTTTGTTCGGCAGCCATAGACACTCCGCTACAGAACAATCGCCATGCGAGATGAGTTAGCCATTTGCAGCGGAGGGCCGGCTGTGATTGAAATTTGGGTCAGACGAGGACGCAGACCCTCCCAGGATTCGATGCGCGCTGCCGCGTGGACTTCTTTTTTGATTTGCTGGAGTTGGCAAGCACTAGAAAAGATACATTGTTTAAAACATTATTGTTGACGCGCATAATTATTGCAGGGAATTTGCGCGGGTGAGGTTGGCTTTTACAAATCGGGTTCGGGAGTTGGAGGCCCTGGATGCCTCGGCCCGCGTGGGTGGATTAGTGGTGCTTTTTGGGCGGCGGCGTGTGGGAAAGACACGCTTGCTCACGCATTGGTTGGAAAAACGGAGCGGGGTTTATAGTCAGGCTATCGAAGCGGCCGTGCCGATGCAGATCGAGCAAACCGTGCGCGATATCGGCTCCGCCCTTCCTGCAGGGATCCAACCGAAGACTTGGATGGAGTTTTTTGAACTTCTGCGTTACGGACCGGCTGGAACCGTGCTGTGTTTGGATGAATTTCCCTATCTGGTGGCCTCGGACGCTTCGTTGCCGAGTGTGGTGCAGCGTTGGTTCGACCATCACAGGCCGGAGGGATTCACGCTGGTGCTGTCGGGATCGAGCACGGGGGCGATGAACGATTGTTTCCTGAACCGCGCGGCGCCGCTCTACCAGAGGGCGCGCAAGGTCATTCACTTGGAGCCGATGGATTATCCCGCATTCTGCAGGGCGTGTGGGTTGGAGTCGGCGTCGATAGATTCCTTCATCCGCTACGCGCTGGTGGGCGGCATTCCGAAATACTGGGAATTTGTGGAGGCGGGTGCTTCAGCGCTGGATTTGGCGGAGGAGCTGTTTTTTGGCCGATCTGCGTTTCTGGAAGACGAGCCGTTGTGCATTCTCCGCGAGGAGCGGATCGCCGGCCTCACGCCGCTGTCGGTGTTGGAAGCGGTGGGCAGGGGCGCGGGGAAGACCTCGGAAATCGCAGCCCGGCTGGGAACCGCACAAACGAATCTGGGGCGGACATTCCAACAACTGCTCGATGCGTCTTTGCTGGACCGAGAGATTCCTTTCGGCGAGAGCCTTCGCACCACAAAGAAAACCCACTATCGGATCGGCGACCCGGCTTTGAGATTCTGGTTCCGCGTTTACTCGCCGCAGCGAACCGCATGGCGCCGAATGGGAATGGAAGATAAAATCAAACTCCTTCATGACCATGCGGCCACGGTCTTCGAGGATTACTGCCGCTCGCATCATCCCGATGCAGCGAGGTATTGGGATGCTGGTGCCGAGTTCGACTTCATCCGAAAAGAGGGCGATGGAGTTGTGGTGTCGGAAGTGAAATTCAAAAAACTCAGTGCCACAGAAAAGACCGGGCTGAAAAACCAACTCGCTGAAAAATGGAAGTCCAGCGCCGCTTCACACAAGCATCCCCGGGCGACATTTGAAATTCTCGACGCCTCAGAACTTGCAGCAAAGTTCACAGACACAGGTGGTGCGGCGTTGTGAGAAAATGAATCGCCGCGATTGAAATTTGGGTGAGGCGAGAAAGCAAAAGCGCGACCGCTGCGGAAGCTTCGCGACGATGGGCAGGGCGTGCTTATTGCCAGAAGGGCTCCCAGAGCGAGAGACGCCGCACACCCGGTTGGACGAAATGCCAGTATCACAAATCCAGCTTTCCGTTCAGCGCTCGGCCCACAAGAATCAGATCCAATCGATGAAATCGGCAAAGTGGACTCTCGATAAGTTACCCAGCTGCAGAGTCCTGGCTTGTCGGGATTAACTGGGCGATCCGAGATTCAAATCCCAGCCCAGGAGAGTAAAATCGCCGAGTTCATTTCAAAAAATGAACCCTTTCCGCTAATCAGGGGATGAAGTGAACAATCCTGCATGATCACCCTGCCCGCAACCGATCCGAGTCTCCCCGCCGCCCAGCAGGGAGATGCCAAGGCGTTTTGTGTGCTGATCGCCCCGCATGAACCGCGCCTGCTCGCACAGGCGCTCAGGCTGTGCCGGAACGCGACCCAGGCCGAGGATCTGGTGCAGGAAACTCTGGTTGAGGCGTGGAAAAGCCTTCGCCGCTTCGACGGCTCCTGCCGCTTGGAGACCTGGCTCTATGCGATTCTTCTGCACCGCCATCAAAAGGCGCTCCGTTACGCCAGGGTCCGCCCGTTTTTCTGTCTCGACGCCGAATCGCGGGATCGGGCGCTGGAACAACTCCAGGCCCTCGGCGGCTCGCCTGCGGAGTGCGCCGACGCGCTGGACGATTCCGAGCGGATCCGCTGTTGCCTCGCGGATCTCCCGCCGAAACATCGCGAAGTGATCTCGCTCCGGTTTTTTGCCGACGCACCGCTCGAGGAAATCGCCGCCGCCCTCGGCTGCTCGCTGGGCACGGTCAAGTCCCGCCTCTTTTACGCGCTGGAAAAATTGCGAAAAATGAACCTTCCCGCTCCCTGGCGGGATAGACCTGATAACGAATGAAACCCTGTCGCGAATTCCAACAATCTCTGGCCCTGCATGCCTGCGGGATGCTCGACGGGGCCGGGTGCGCCGCGCTGGAGTCGCACCTGAGCGCCTGTCCCGCCTGCCGGGCGCGGCTCGATGCGCTGCGGGATGTTTGCGAAAGCCTCGCCGCTCAGAAGGGTGAGGAGGTGAGCCCGTCGCCCGGTTTCCATGCGCGCGTCGAGCGGGCCATCCTCGGGCGCGAACAGGATCATCAGCCCTACTGGCAATGGCTCGGGCCGGTCGCGGCGGCGGCCTGCCTGGCCCTGGGCCTCTTTTTCTGGGGCACGCACCCGCCGGAATCTCCAGGAAATGCCGTGCCGGTGGTGGCTGCCAGCGCGGAGGAGACTCCGCCTCCGACATTGCTCGCGTATCGAGCCGCTCTTTCCGCCTCCGACGCGGACCTCGAAAATCTCCTTCAACGCCAGGCGGC
>JBILMW010000259.1:0-3395 GCA_044375335.1 Terrimicrobiaceae bacterium
GATTGGATTGATGAGAAGAGCTTGGGTTCATGGTTAATAATTTTGTCTAGTAACTAGACAATACACAAGCCAAAAAAATACACGCTCTGCGAGAATTCGTGACTTTTTTGTCCTGCACCCGGCAGAACTTTTCAAGCTGCTTGAAACTTGACAAGCCTAGGGTCAGGAAGATTCACTGAAATTGTTCCATGTGGAACAATTGGTCTGCAGTGGATGTTCCATACGGACGGATTTTTGAAAATCGGTCCAAAAAACAGGGCTCCAGAACGGCGTTAAACGGGTTTTTCCGGGGAGAGAAGGTATCGGTAGCCAAAGGGGGCCTCGGACGGAATAAGGGCGGTTTTTGAGGAAATGCGGGCGGGGAGATTTTGGACAAAATCGGAGCGTAGCGGAGAAAGACAAAAGAAGTTTGCCCGGAAGGTGAGCAAAGCGAATCAATTCACAGAATTGACAGAATCCAGGAGAAGGGATTTGTAAGAGGGAAAAAATGTTTTTTGGGATGGTGCGGGTTCGTGCCGCCCAATTTCGTAAATTTTGTTAATTCTGTCGAGAATCCGTTTTGCCCAGAAAGCCACGGCCATTCGAAGAACCACAGCGATCCGTGATCATTAACCACGAATAAAACGAATCTTCACGAATGGGAGCAGCTTCGCCGAAGATTCTCCTTGTTGGTATGAATGTGTTCGTGACAGAAATTGGTGGTTCAAATATTCAGCGCACAGTTTGTTTAAAGTTTTCACGTGAAAGAGTCGCCTGAAGAGGATTCAGAAAGCTTTTTAAGTTTATTCGTTTGTTTGCAGTTGCTTATGTTTTTTCGCAATCGCTAGGCGCAAAAAGGACCTGAGAAAAATATTCCTGGAAATCATTTGACATTTTCATCATGTCAACTTAATTCTGCGCGAGTCAGCGGGGATTTCCGTCTGAGGGGATGGATGTCCGTTGCCGACTCCAACACCTTTATGCAATCGGTTCTCGATACACCCGTTTTGGTTCTCAACCGCCTCTGGCAGGCGGTGAATACATGCAGTGCCCGCCGTGCGTTCACTTTGCTTTACCAAGGTCACGCGCAGGTGGTTTCCGCAGAGGGCGGTCAGGGTTTTTTGACCCATGATTTCCAGAGTTGGCAGGATTTTTCGGAGAGCAATCCGGATCCGGATATGGCGAAAACGGTGTCGATGCGCATTCGGGTGCCGCGCGTGATTGTTCTGCTGCTCTTCGAGCGCCTGCCGAAGAAGGAAGTGAAGTTCACGCGCCAGAATGTTTTTGAGAGGGACAACAACACTTGCCAGTATTGTAACAAGGTTTTTTCGCGCGAGATGCTCAATCTTGACCACATCATGCCGAGGGATCGCGGTGGGCAGACGAATTGGGAAAACATCGTTTGCTCGTGCATTCCCTGCAATTCGCGCAAGGGAAACAGGCTCCCGCACGAGGTCGGCATGGCACTCATTCGCAAGCCCAAGCGCCCACGCTGGAGGCCTTTCGTGAACATCTCGGTATCGAACCACCCGCACGAGAGTTGGCGTCACTTCCTCGACATCGCGTATTGGAATGTCGAGTTGGGCGATGGATGATTTCGCCAGACCTTTTCCGGTGGACAGGGCTTCGCGAAAAAAAAATAAAAAAACTTCTTGTGCACGGAGAGAAGCCGTGAGAGTTTGAAGGTGTTCTGGGGGGAACAGCAGGCCGTCGTGACACTCGTCGCGGCGGCCTGCAACTTTTATAGGGTCTGAAGATTTTCGAGAAACTCAGGCTGCAGCTGTTGCCGAAAGTTGCGGCAGCATTTCCTCAAAAAGCCGCGCAGCTGCTTGCAGAGCGGTTTCGAAGTCGATCTGCACACCGCTCTCGCGCTCGAGGCTTGTCATTTCCACACCGGTGAGGCCACAGGGAGTGATGCTTGAGAAAGCGGCGGTGGAGCTGGCGAGGATATTGATGGCGAAGCCGTGCATGGAAATCCATTTGCGAACACCGACGCCGAGCGAGGCGAGTTTTCGTTCCCCGACCCACACGCCGGTGAGGCCCTCACGGCGGTGAGCTGTGACGCCGAAGCCAGCGGAGAAGCGGATGAGATACTCTTCGAGAAAGCGGAGGTAGAGGTGAAGATCGCGTCCACGATTGTTGAGGTCGAGAATGGGATAGCCCGTGAGCTGACCGGGGCCGTGATAGGTGGCCTGGCCGCCGCGATTGGTCTCGAAGACAGCGTGGGGAAGCCCTTCGCGGAGGCTTGAGCGGTCACGCGTGCGGCCGATGGTGTAGACGGGTTCGTGGTCGAGGAGGATGAGGGTTTCATCGGCTTCGCCGCATTGCACCTGCTGGACAAGCTGCTCCTGAAGGGCGAGAGCGGCTTCAAACGAAAGGCGACTGGGAAGAAGAATTTTCATCGGCGGCGGAGAGCGGTGGGCGCGGGAAATTTGGTGGTTTGAAAATGGGTGAAGCCCACTGCAATGGCATCCGCCGCATCAGCAGGAGGCGTGACCGTGAGGCCAAGAAGCGTGCGGACCATGAAGGCGACTTGTGTTTTTTGCGCAGCACCTGTTCCCACGACAGCTTGCTTGACGCGACGCGGAGCGTATTCGTGAATGGGCAACCCCCGCTGCGCGGCGGCCAGAAGAACGGCTCCACGGGCGGATCCCAGCGTGATGGCCGTGGGAAAACTCTGCACATAGATCACGCTCTCGACGGCCATGGCTGTGGGCTGGAAGCGCGACATGGCATCCGTGAGACGCGTGTGAATTTCCAACAAGCAGCCGGAAATCGTGAGCTTCGGGGAATTTTTTATGACATCGAAATGCAAACACCGAACCTTGCCGGCCGAGCGCTGGAGCACGGCAAAGCCGGTTCCGCGCAGCGAGGGATCCACGGCGAGCAGGATTTCATCGGCTTCCATTCAGGTAAAAAATCAAAAGTTGCGGAAGGTCATGGTGCCTGCGGCCGGCACGAATTCATCGGGCTTCTCGCCGTTCTTGAGATACGCCACGGTTTTGTCGCCCTCGGCGGGAAGTGTGACTTGGCCGGGGCCAACGAAGCCAGGTGGATGCGCCGCGAGGGTGTAGAGGATATTCAGCATGCCGCCAGATTGAAGATTGGAAGCGGTTCGGTGCACTTTGAGGATGCGTGCGGTCACTTCGACATCCTGCTGGGCTGTCTCGGCGCCGGGCTTGATGTCGACACGCAGAATTTCGACGGTCAAATACTCCGGCGCGGCGGCCTGCATTTGCTCGTAGGCCGAAGGCGGGAGCTCGGCGTGCAGGCTGGCGAGAAAAAACATGGCGGCAAAGGCGGTCAGAATCTGGCGCATGGGAATCTTCTGGCCATCGCAAGCGGGATGCGCAAGCGAATCCGTGCGGACAAATCTTTCGGATGCTGCGCCGCATGCGGTGTGATAAGACATCGCC
>JBILMW010000221.1:0-3394 GCA_044375335.1 Terrimicrobiaceae bacterium
TTTTGAGCGTTCACCCGTTTGAAAAAATGCCTTTAAATGAATTGCTTATGAATGCAGCCCCCAAAAACCCGAATAGTCAAAATATTAAACAACTGGAGCTGTTTGACTTATAACCGGACAGTAGTGATCCATCATCCAAAATTCAAAATTCAAAATTCGCCTCCCTCGTTACCAGTCACCTCGTCCCGCCGTCGCCGTGCAGCGCGTAGGAGGATGCATCACGCCGGAGCCGCGAAGCGCGGAGGCGGACCGTCAATCCAAAATTCAAAATTAATAATCCGCCCAATTATCCGTGCCCATCCTGGTCATCCGTGGTAAAAAAACGCCTTTATTCGTGGAATTTCGTGGTTCCTAAAGTTTTCTTAATTTTGTCTTGACCTTCACGCTATTATTTGTCACAATAGCCGCCTCAAAGTTCCCCTCCTTCGTGCGCCAAAAACGCCAAGATTAAAAAAACTCAACCCTATGAAAGGAAGTATGATGGAAATCAAAAAAACTATTTCAGATTGGGCGAAAGGCATCTTTTCAGGCTCTTCTTGCGGCTATGAAGCAACGATAGAAGAGTTGCCGTCCGCCCCGCCTTTTCTCTTCACAGGAACAACGGATTCAGGATTTTGCGTCACTATCAAACTCTCCTCTTTACCCATTACCAGTTACTCGCTACCCGTCACAGATGCAACGCAGCCTCCCGCCACAACGGCATCGCCGCAACTCGGGTTCTGGATTCCCTGCTCGGGCAAGTCTGGGAGCCAAGTCACTCTGCGAGATTGTGATGATGATATCTATATTCAATCAATCGATTGGTTGCAAGCTTGGCGCACGGATGCCGCCACTGGCGAACAAGCCGCTCTCGCCAATGAGGATGCGCTTGTCGAGAACCTCACCTCGCTTTTCGCCGAATTCCTTCGCGACGACATCCTGCTCCCCGCCTTGGAAAAACACTTGGATTACAACGGCATCGCGCACGAGCCCTTCACCGTCGACATGGTCGGAGGCATCGAGCCCTGGGATGAGAAAAATTGGACATTCGTCTTCCTCCCCGAATCCACTCGCAACCAGTTACTCGCCATCCGCCACGGCGGCAACGCCGCCTCTGTCATCGGCGTCACTGGCGATGGCCGCGCCGCCCTCTTCAGCTACAGCCGCCACGAAGTCGAACCCCGCGGCTATGTCGACCACATCAATCTCGAATCCCAAATCACGGGCAGCGACTCCCCTGTCGCCCTGCAATCATGGTTGGAAGACACCCTTCCCGCAATATCCTTAAATAATAACTTAAAAAATTCAGAATTTTTCACAAAGCTTTTTATTTAAACATAAAATATCATCGGGGCGAATGTGAAAAAGCGCAGCCGAAGGTTGGCCCGTTGCCAAGATCATCCGTCCCCATCCGAGCCATCCGTGGTTAATTCTTCTCCAACCACTTCAGTGCAGACTTGAAACTTAAAACTCCTTTCCCATGCCCGACGACTGCCAAAACACCATCTCCACACCAGATTTGCCCAATTTCAAGGCGGCCATCCGTCCTTTTTTGAAAACGCGATTTACTCGCATGCAGAATTGTATCAACTACGGGACGCATGATGATCATGTAGATGCCTTTCTCCCCACAGGCGTCGCGCAATTGAAACGGACCATTGATCTCGACTTCCAGAGGATCATTCCCATGCCAGAGTCCATAAAGCGCACGGAGCAAAAGGGTTTTTCGGAAGACTGTCCAAAGGGTATTGCGCTGCGTGAGGAGAACTATGCGAATTTCGGCTTCGAGGACTGGTATGACTGGTCGAATGCGAATTGGAATACCAAGTGGCACTCCTACTACGGCCGATTTGTAAAAAACGAAAACGCCTACCTTTTCTGCACAGCCTGGACGCCACCCTTCCCAGTCATCCGCAAACTCGCCGAACTGCTGAACACCCCAGTCCTGTTGGAATACTTTGAATACGATTTCGGTGAAGGCTGCGCGCTCATCCAGCCAGATGGAACAGCAGAGCATACGCCAGGCAATTGGCCCTATCGCAACGAGTAGCTTCCGAGGATTAAAAATGTTACCAGACAACAGACATTTCGATTTTTGCGTAGTCAAATGCTAATCTGGGTATGCACATGACTCAACCGGCCACTCAATATTGATCAAAAAACGGCGCACTGTCCGGCATAACCACAACATATTGTGTATGGTTGAATGAAGTGCATACCCAGAAATGCTAATGAACCTGCTATCGACCGACGAAACTACTATCTAAAACTCACCCCCATCGCCTATGCGCCTCACTGATATCACTATCGAGCACCTCTGGTTTGCCTTGAGTGAAGAGGAAATTTCCCAAGGTCGCACCGCGAAAAATGACTGCCAAGCTCGAACCTTTGTCCTCGGAGCCACCCGCGCCCAGCAGTTGCTCGCCGTCCTGCAATGAGTTCCTCCGACGCCATGCCCGATACTGAAGACCAGCATATCGAGTGGAAGGAGATTTGGCGCGACGACTGCCTGCGCTGGATTTGTGGCTTCGCCAATACTGGCGGCGGCTCACTCCACATCGGGCGCGACGATCAGGGCCGTATCGTCGGCCTTTCCGATGCCAAGCGGCTTTTGGAGGAAATCCCCAACAAGGCCCGCGATCTCCTCGGCATTCTGGTCTCCGTGAATTTGCGCAAGGAAAACGGCCTTCCCTGGCTCGAGATCGCCGTCGATTCCTATCCCCATCCCATCAGCTATCGCGGACATTATTTTGTTCGCAGCGGCAGCACGCTGCAAGAACTCAAAGGCCCCGCCCTTGACCGTTTTTTGCTCCGCCGCCATGGCCGCACTTGGGACAGCGTTCCCGTGCCCGGCGTCAAGATTGCGAATCTCTCCGCCAGCGCAATCCGCCGGTTCCGCAGTCTCGCCCGCGCCGCCGGTCGCATCGCTCCGGAGGACATGCGCTCCTCTAAAGCCACCCTCATCGAAAAACTCCAACTCGCCGAAGGCACCTACCTCAAACGCGCCGCCGTGCTGCTCTTCCACGAGGATCCTGAGAAATTCATCACCGGCGCCTTCGTGAAAATCGGCTACTTCCGCTCCGAGTCCGATCTGGCCTACCACGACACCCTCCATGGCGATCTCTTCTCCCTCGCCGCCCGCACCATCGACCTCCTGCAAACCAAGTATCTCAAAGCCGCCATCACCTACCGCGGCATCCAACGCATCCTCACCGCCTGCCGCGAAGCGGAAACCCCCAAGCCCCGTTTCACCCTCGAACCCACCGGCCTCTGGCTCGAGTTTCCCTTCGCACCGTCTTAGAATTCGTCCAGAAATAACTTGATTCTATTTTGCTCCGTGCTACAAGGCGTGCATGTCTCTATTGCCGTCCTTGCTGGCTCCAATTCAAAAGCGTTTTTCGCTCTTGGAGTCGCT
>JBILMW010000006.1:0-36689 GCA_044375335.1 Terrimicrobiaceae bacterium
TGCGATTCGCCCGTCGCGCTCGCTTACCGCTCCTTCGAGCCCTGCGATTCGCCCGTCGCGCTCGCTTACCGCTCCTTCGAGCCCTGCGATTCGCCCGTCGCGCTCGCTTACCGCTCCTTCGAGCCCGGCAATGCGGCCGTCGCGTTCAGTTTGTAATGCCGCGAGTTGATTTTCTAAATTTGCGCGTTCAGCCTCAAGTTGGGCGATGCGTTCGGAGAAGCTGCCTCTTTCCTGGTTGGTATTCGCAAGGCATTCGGCAATTTCTTGATTTTTTGCTCCGATCTGAGCCTCTAAATCGAGAACGCGTTTTCGCACGATCTGGGCTTCGCCCAAGTCAATGCAGGCTTGGCCGAGCCTAGAAAAAACTTGATGTAGGGCACCGGTGGCGTTAGCGGAATCCGCTGTGCGGAAAAGATGTGTGACATTTTCAGGCTGTTCCGAACCGACGCCGAGGACTCCCAATCCATGCGAATGGTTAAATTCAAACCAGGGGTAGTCGGCCTTTAATTTCGCAAAGTATTTATTAACGCCAAAACTGCCGAAGCGCACATTGGTATCGTGGAAAAGGACGACTGCACGATTGGAAAGTTTGGGTAGCCATGTTTCAAAGTCGTGTCGCACGGCTTCGAAGGTGTGGTGACCATCGATATGCAGAAGATCGATGGTCCCATCTTCGAAATGCGGTAAGGCCTCATCGAATGTGCTCCGCACAAGAGTCGAAATGCCAGAGTAGTTATTGGAATTATATGTATTTACAGCAGCGAAAACTTCATCGCCGTAAAAACCAGCGTGTTCATCACCCTTCCATGTATCCACCGCGAAGCATGCCGTGGACAAGCCAAGCCGATCCACGGCTTGGCAAAAAGCAAAGTAGGAGTTTCCGTAGTGGGTTCCCAGCTCCACAAAGGTGGATGGCGTAAGGGCCTCGATGATCCAAAATGCAAAAGGAATATGGCCGATCCAAGCAGGGAGTTCCGGCTTCAGATAATTTGGCTTCCAAAACATGGAGGGCAATGCCAGCGGCCGGAATTGATTTGGAACAGCCAACTCTGCGGAAACACTTAAGGCAGGAGGATAGGAAATGGATTCGGTTGGAGCTGTTTTTTTATGTTTTCGAAGACTCATAAGGGAAAAATCTCTAATTTAACTGCAATTGAATTTCAGACATCGGTAAACCGATCAAACCGCCTGCAACATGGCATGATTGCGATTTAAAACTTAGCGCTTCGTGCTGCCAATGGTGCTGGACATGATCTGACTGACTACCATTTGCGCAAGCCACGGCGAACATATAGTCTCCTGCTGGAAGGTATGGCATTTGAAATCGAAATGAAGCGTTGAAGAGATTTCCAGATTCCACAGAACATGGTGAGTCGCGATAAGAAATGTAAGTATTATCTCCAAAAAGTGGCTGACCAAGATGATTTTTCAGGAAGAAACCGACAATAGGGCTATCCAGATCGATTTTTGCACGAATGGAGGCGGAGAGGATCACTTCTTCTCCCCCAACGCCATAGGCGAGCGGCAACTCGCTCTTGGCGTCGAGAAGTTGAACTTTTTCAATGATTGCGCCACCCGCGCCGAAGCCGGAGGAGTTGGGATTAAACTCAAAAATCTCGATATCGTTTCTGAGGTTGCTCTGGTTGATAAATGAGGCTCTCTGGTCAACGACTTGAGTGGTTTGAGCCGAGGAGTCTTCTTGCTCCACTGCGTTTTGTTGAGTTGCAGGAACAATGACGCCGTAGTCTTCGGCATAGGTGGCAGCGAGGTAGTCTTCTGCTATTTTTTTGACTGAGCCTTGACCTCGGGCGATGCCTTTCTCCAGCCATAAGGCTTGCTGACAGAGGCTCTGCAGGCCGGAAGTGTCGTGCGTGACAAGGAGAAGAGTGCCTTTTTCCTGGAACTGCCGAATAAATCGCATGCATTTCTGGACAAAGAAGACATCCCCAACGGCAAGGGCCTCATCGACAATCAGAACATCGGCATCGACATGGGCGATGACGGAAAAAGCCAATCGCATGGTCATGCCGCTGGAGTAGGTTTTTATAGGCTGGTCGAGAAAATCGCCGATATCGGCAAAGGCGGCGATTTGATCGAAGCGGTTGTCAATTTCCTGTTGGCTCAGGCCGAGGACGCTGGCGTTCAAGTAAACATTTTCGCGCCCTGTGAACTCGGGGTTGAATCCGCTGCCGAGCTCAAGGAGAGCGGCAACCCGGCCGTTGACCTGAAGCGTGCCACCCGTGGGAGCCAGCGTGCCGCAGATAAGCTGAAGAAGAGTGGATTTCCCGGAACCATTGCGGCCGATAATGCCGACAGACTGACCTCGCTTAACCTCGAAGGAGACATCCCGCAGGGCCCAGAATTCGCGGTAGTATTTTCTGGGAGAAAAGCCGTAGGCGCGCTGGAGCCTTGGAATAATCATCTGCTTGAGGCGGTCCCGAGGCGTATCGAAGATCGGGTAGCACTTGCTGAGATTCTCAACTTTTATGGCGATATCGGACATTTAGTGGGAAGGTGGGAAGGTGGGAAGGTGGGAAGGTGGGAAGTGAAAAGTAAAAGGTGAGAAGGTTAAAAGTTAAAGGTTAAAGGTTAAAAGTGGAAGGCAGGAAGGTGAACTTTGCTACTTTGCTACTTTTTACCTTCATACCGTTTTAGTTGGAGTGCTGATAGCGGAGTGCTGATGGTGGAATGGTAGACATGGAGCAGGGATCCGCCTGCGCGCTGCGCGGCTACGGCGTGATGAAGTAGAGGCCTTTAAAAAAAACATGGATAGCAAAATCATTTCTTTGATGTTATTGCTACTGCGAGCGTTTTTCCCGCAGGCGTTAGCTGATATTTTTGGATTCGGCTTTGCGGTTTATCCGGAATGGTCATTTCGAGCAGACCGTGCTGTATCGCTGGCTTCAAGTAGGCGTTCCGCAAATGCGGCAGATGCCTGAGTCCCAGCAATACTTGAATTTCGGATCGCGACATTTGCCCCCGAATCACTGACACCAATCGTAAAACCTCATCGGTGACTTGATCGGTGACTTGATCGGTCACTTGATCGGTCACTTGCTGTGACTTTGGCTGGGGAGCAACTTTTAGAAAGAAAAGCATCAATCCGTGTCCGCTTTCGCTGATTTCAAGCCGCACTTCGGGGTAGTTTTTGAGCAACCCACGGGCGTTGCGAGGTTGGAGGGAACCTAACCACGGATTGATAGGATTAACACGGATGGAAGAGAGGAAGGTATTCGCAACACGAATAGGGCGGGAGAAATAAAAGCCTCTGCAAGCGCGCTTGCGGGGGATTTTAATTTCCCTCCGCTGACACTCTGGCGCGCCAGAGTCCTCCCTCTCCGTCTGCATTATCATTGGTATTTATTCGTGCTGATTGGTGCTGATTAGTGGTTAAAAAATTGGGGAAAAGTAGGAAGGTTAAAGGTTAAAGATGGATGACGGATTGACGGATGAAAGTCCATAATCATGATGGGAGGAATTTTCTATCGCTTAGAAATTTGTCAGTGAGAGTGATGGATTTCATTAAATTATCCGATAATTGAATGATTTCTCGATAAATTTCCACCAGATTCTCGCTCAGGTATTCATGGGCAATGATATTTCGAAGGTCCCTTATCGCAATCAATTCCTCCGCGCTGGGGATAATACCAAGTTTTTCACAAAGATTCATTCGGTCCAAAAAAGTAGGGGCATCTTCTCGCAAGAGAAATAATATAGTTTTGATGACTTTCTGAGTATAAATATCTGAAACTCTGGAAAACTTGGAAGAAAGGGCGTCCAAAGCTTCTTCTGTTTCAAAGGAAATTGGCGGCGAGAAATCAATATCTCGACACTTCACCAGTGAACGCTCGAAGGAGGGCAAAGCTTGCTTGAGTAGGCTCCAATTGAGATTCAACAAGTTTTCAAGATTTGAAGTGTTCATAGGCGGATTGCGTTTTCCAGCGCCAAACTCTTGAAGGGATGTTTTTCAGATTTTCTAAAATTTACCAAGTCAATTTTTTGCTCGCCTATATCATTAAGAATGAGTCTGCGAATCCGATTCAGGAAAAGTAGGGGTAACTTCTCTTCGGTAAGCAGCAATAGGTCGATATCACCACCCTTGACAAAATCATCTACCCGAGAACCAAATATAAAAATATCTGCATTGGGAATGGATTGGTGAATACGATTTTTTATGGAAGAGTGTATTGTTTGCGACAATCTCATAAGGGATAGCGGGTAGAAAAAAAGGTGAAAGGTTAAAGGTCAAAGGTAAGAAGGTGAAAGGTTAAAGGTTAAAGGTCAAATGTTAAATGTTAAATGTTAGAGGTCAAAGGTTGACTTCGCTACTTTCCTACTTTCCTACTTTTTCACTTTCATACCTCCATGCCTTTTCTTCTTTCTACATGACATCTGCGAAGCCGCGGCGGGTTTTCTGGAACCATGCGAAACCTAGCCATGCGATGAATAAGGAGATTACCAAGTAGACGGACCAAATCTGCCAATCAATACTTTTTCCCCAATACATGACCTGCCGGGCTTCCTCGAGGGCAACGGTGATGGGGCTAAAGTGGATGACTCCTTGGTATTCCTGCGGCAAGGAAGTAATTGGGAAAAAAAGCGGGGAGAGAAACATAAGAGCCGTGATGATGATTCCGACCACCTGCCCAACATCCCGCAAATAGACGCCGAGCGAGGCGAGGAACCAACTAAATCCAAGCACGAGAAGCAGAAGCGGCGTAACCACCAGCGGAAAAAGGAGAAGCGTGAGGTGGGGCACACCAAAAACAAGAAGGTAAAAAAGAATCCAAACTCCGAGACTGATCAGCAGATGGAACAAGGCGGAGCCCAGCGAAACAAAAGGCAAAATCTCGAGGGGGAACACGACTTTTTTAACATAATTGGGATTTGCCAGAATAAGCCCCGGGGCACGCCCAAGGCACTCGGAAAATAAATTAAATACCATGAGTCCCGATAAAAGAAGGAGTGCGAACTCGATCTTCGAATCAGAGCCGCCAGGCCAACGAGATTTGAAAACCTGACTGAAGACGAAGGTATAAACAATCAGCATGAAAAGCGGGTTAAAAAATGACCACAAGAGACCGAGAGCCGAGCCTTTGTAGCGACCGATGACCTCGCGCTTGGTGAGAGCGAGGATTAGACCCCTGTTTTGCCAAGCTGTGGCAAACATTTGGAGGGGTGATTCTGAAAAGGACTTCATTATTTTTTGATTTTATGCAGGAGGAATACTAAGTGGTCAATCTTCTGGCTATCGATTGACGCAGGCGCGAGAGGCTTCTGCGCCAGGGTTCAGGAGGCAGGCTTTTATCCAGAACGCGCCAGATAACAGCGCATGTGGCTTTTCTTCTGGCTTGTATAGCGAGGCGCTTATCCCAGACGCGGCAGAGGCCAAGCAGGGCATCCCCTTTGGCTTTGCCGACCACGGAGCCTTGGCCACGCATTGCCACCGCGTTGACCATTTGGAGGCTGAGGAGGAGATGAAGCGGGAGGAAGAGCCAGAATAAAAGGGCGGGCATGTTTTTCAAATAAACCCAAGTCAGGTTGCGATGTCCATGATACACGGCAAAATCGCTGTGGCTGTCGCCGGTGCTGCCCGCACCTCTGTGGTGAACAACGGCAGCGGGGACGAATCGACACTCTCTCCCTGCCAGCCAGAGACGAAAACCCACATCGATATCCTCGCAGTAGCAGAAAAAATCCTCGTCAAACCCGCCGATGTCCTCCAAGTCAAATCGCCGGAATAAGGCTGCAGCACCGCAAGGAGAAAAAATACGGCGAGGAGTCAAATCGAGATCCGATATCGGACAAAGATAACCATTTCTCCAAGCCAATCCGCTGATGTGGTATTGATCGCCCAGGCCATCGGCAATATTGGGGTCGTCAAACAGCAGTTGCAGGCTACCAAAAGCAGCAGCCTCTGGATGATGCCGTGCGGCGCAGACTAAGGCCTCCAGCCACCCGGGCTCCGGAAAAGCATCGGCGTTGAGGGTGGCAATAAATTCCGTTTTGGTTTGATGCAGCGCCAGATTATTTCCTGCAGCAAAACCAATATTACATCCAGGGCGCAGGATTTCTATTTCAAGACCGAACGCTGGCAACTCGCAGGGAAGGCCACCTGGCGAATTATCCACTACAAAAACCTGCTCAGGAATACGAGTCTGTCTTCCCAAGCACCCTAGACACTGGAGTAGATCCTCAAGCCCATCGTAGAAAACAATGGAAACAGTGGCTCCATCAGATTGACGAAGAGCATCCGCTCCAGTCGCGGCGGAATTTGCGCTCACCCCGGAACTAGTTGGAATAATTCTTCTCAATCCAATTTTTGTAATCCCCGCTGGTGACATTCCGCACCCAGTCTTGGTTGTCGAGATACCACTGAATGGTTTTGCGGATGCCGGTTTCGAAGGATTCCTGAGGCTTCCAACCGAGCTCGCGGTGGATTTTTGTGGCGTCGATGGCGTAGCGGCGGTCATGGCCAGGGCGATCTGTGACGAAGGTGATCTGCTCCCTGTAGAGCTTGCCATCGGAGCGTGGCGAGAGTTCGTCCAGGAGTGTGCAAATGGTGTGCACGACCTCAAGGTTCGGTTTTTCATTCCAACCGCCGATATTGTAGGTCTCCCCCACCCTGCCAGCCTCCAGCACGCGGCGGATGGCGGAGCAGTGGTCGCGCACATAGAGCCAGTCGCGGACCTGCTGGCCATCGCCGTAGATGGGGAGCGGTTTTCCAGCCAGGGCATTGTGGATGACCAGCGGAATGAGTTTTTCCGGAAAATGGAGAGGGCCGTAGTTGTTCGAGCAATTCGTGGTGAGGACGGGCAGCCCGTAGGTGTGGTGGTAGGCGCGCACGAGGTGGTCGCTGGCGGCCTTGCTGGCGGAATAGGGACTGTTCGGCTCGTAGGTGTTGGTTTCGCGGAAAGGAGGGTCGTTAGGCGTGAGGGTGCCGTAAACCTCATCGGTGGACACATGCAGGAAGCGGAAAGTTTTTTTCGATTCCTCATCGAGCCCACCGAAATAGGCGCGGACGGATTCGAGAAGGTTGAAAGTGCCAACGATGTTTGTCTGGATGAACTCGCCGGGGCCGTGGATCGAGCGGTCCACATGCGACTCGGCGGCGAAATTCACAACAGCACGCGGTTGGTGCTCGGCAAGGATTTTGTTGAGAAGGGCGCTGTCGCCGATATCGCCTCGGACAAAGATGTGGCGAGGGCGGCCATCAAGCGAAGCGAGATTTTGTGGGTTGCCGGCGTAAGTGAGCTTGTCGAGGTTGATGACGGTTGCGGATTCAACATCGATCCAATCGAGAACGAAGTTGGACCCGATGAAACCGGCACCGCCGGTGACGAGGATGGTGTTTTTCATAAAGGTGGGAGCTTGTTAAAAGTGGGAAGGTGGCAGGTAAAAGGCGCAAAGTTTAGCGGCAGTAAAACAGGACTTTTTACTTTGCTACTTTTTAATTTCATACCTTATCCCCTGATACTTTTTACTGTGTCTTATTCGTATTTTTCGCAGGCCGCAAAGGTGGCAGCTATGGCATCTTTCGCAGACACGAGCGGCTCGAGGCCGATTTCGATTGGCCAGTCAATAGCGAGATCGGGATCGTTCCAGACCAAGGTGCGTTCCATGTCGGGACGGTAGGCCGAGGTGACTTTGTAGTGGAAGTCGGCGATGTCGCTGAGAACAAGAAAGCCATGCGCGCAACCTGGAGGAACCCATAGACGGTCGTGGGTTTCGGTATTGAGCACATACCCATCCCACACGCCATATGTGGGTGAGCTTTTGCGAAGATCGACGAGAACATCAAAGACCGTGCCGGAGGTAACCCATACGAGCTTACCTTGAGCGGTGTCATCGGATTGGTAGTGGAGCCCACGCAAGACATGCTTGGCGGAGCGGCTGTGGTTGTCTTGAACAAAATCGAAATCCAGACCAGCCTCGCGAAATGTCTGGCGATTCCATGTCTCCATAAAGAAACCTCGGGCGTCGCCGAAGACTTTTGGTTTCAGAAGCCATGCGTCATGGATTTTGGTTGGGATTTTTTTCATAAAGTGGAAACACGAATTAAAGGCATAGACGCCAATGAAGAGCTGATAATAGGCTACGTTTCACTTGGCACCTCGCTCCAAAACTGAACGCAGATAATTTCCGTAGCTGGATTTGCCGAGGCGGGCGATGGATTTTTCGAATGCAGAGGAGTCCAAGTAACCCATTTGGAAGCCGATTTCCTCGAGGCAGGCGATGCGGAGGCCTTGGCGATGCTGGATGACGCGCACGAATTCCGCGGCTTCGAGAAGCGAATCATGCGTGCCGGTATCCAACCATGCCGTTCCGCGCCCGAGTTTTTGAACTTGGAGTCGGCCGGCTTCGAGGTAGCGCCTGTTAAGGCAGGTGATTTCCAACTCCCCGCGCGCCGATGGCTTGAGGGCACGGGCATGCTCCACCACATCGCCACTGTAGAAGTAGAGGCCGGGAACGGCGAAGTGGCTCTTCGGCTGTGCAGGTTTTTCCTCCAAGGAAATCGCACGCCCAGTGGCATCAAACTCGACAACACCGTAGGCCTGAGGATCGGCTACTTCATATCCAAAGACAGTAGCGTTTTGAAAATCAGATGAGGCTGCAGCGAGGGTCTCGGTAAAATCGTGACCATAGAAAAGATTGTCACCAAGGACTAGAGCCGCTGGCGCGCCATTCAAAAACTCAGCTCCGATCAGGAATGCTTGCGCTAGCCCGTCTGGACTTGGTTGCTCGGCATAGGAAAACTTAACACCGAACTGAGATCCATCACCCAGCAGGCTTCTAAAATTTGGCAAATCGTGCGGGGTTGAAATGATGAGAATCTCGCGAATACCCGACAGCATGAGCACCGAGATCGGATAATACACCATCGGCTTGTCGTAAACGGGCATAAGCTGTTTACTGACGGCTAATGTGAGTGGGTGAAGGCGGGAGCCCGAGCCGCCAGCGAGAACGATTCCTTTGCGATTGTGAATTTGGTCCATGAAGATTGTATTAGTTTGTGTAGCAGGAGCGGCAGCAGGCGTCAGCAACGAATTGTCGGCATTTTGCGTTAACAGGTGTTTAGTAAAGCCAGTGAATAACAAGTTCATGGCCGAGCTTATTTCTGCAGCCAGTGGTTGCAGTTTTGAAAACCAGCGCGGCTACGGGGTGATGAAGTAGAGGGGGCTGTCCGCAGCGGTAACGAGTAACGGGTGGCTCGTAACGAGTGAAAGTCGGCTGACCTCTACGCGTGCATTTTTATTGGTGTTTATTGGTGCCGATTCGTGGTTGAAGAGAAATGAGGATGGGAAAAAAGTTAAAAGTGGGAAGGTGTAAGGTCGTAAGGTAGAAGGTTAAAGGTGGACATTCCTACTTTCCTACTTTCCTACTTTTTACCTTCATACTTTTTACTTTCCTACTTAACTGCTTTTTCCTTTCCAGCATTTGAGGGTGTAGTAGAGGAGGGGTTTCATGCTGAGGGATTGGGCAGATGGCGTGCGCCTGAATATTCCACGGCAGAAAGCGTAGCCAGTGCGATGCAGAGGGTCCCGATTCCCAAGGATGCCGTGGCGTAGGGGTTGACCGCTCCCATTCCGAAGACCGCGACCATGGCAATCGCAAACATTGCAACGGGCTCTGGGCAGCCAGCAGTCTCCAACCATTGCCGCCTGGCGCTTAAAATTGGCATTGCGAAGGCAGCCACATAGAGCGCCAGACCAATGATGCCGATTTTTCTCAGCAGATTGAGCAGGTCGAGTTCGATCGAGAATCCGGTATTCGCATCGACTGGAGAGCCGAAGCCGGCGCCGCAAATCGGGCTCTCCAAGAATGAGGCGGCGAGCAATTCCGCCTGTCCAAACCGCATGGCGGCGGTGCCGTCGCGGTCGTCCATGCGGATTTTCTGAGATAGGCCGGCGGCAATGAATGTGGAAACCGCCAAAATGGCGATAGCTGCCAAGGGCAATAAAAATTTCATACAGCGTCTGCGCCAATGGAGGATGGCTATCACAACAACCATGACAGGAATCAGCCCCCAGATGGAGCGTGTGTAGGAATTCCACAGAACGACCGCTGTGAGGTAACAGGCGGCGTGGTCCCACCGGTCGCACCTTCGTAAAAGAACCCTGAAGGCGGAAAGTGCAAACACCAAAAGGACCAAAGTATAACTTTTCAGAAAGAGACGATACGGGCGACCGTCGTCAAACTCGTTGAGAAATCCCAAATCGTGGGTGCGGAGAAAATTCTCCACAAAATTGGAAGCGCTGTCGTTTGTTACAGCGGCGAGGTAAATCATAAGGCTGATGGTCGAGAAGTAGACCACCAAGCGTTGTAGAGTGCGGAAAAGCCAACCCGTATCGTTGTCGTCGAGCGCCAGTGCCATGGGCAGAGCAATGAGGTAGAAGGCGTGGCCATTTGCATCATTCACCACATCACGCCACGGTGCACCGCCTGCGAGGCCCCACAGGGCACCCCATACAGGCGCAGCAAAACCCATCAATAAGACAGTGACCCCAAGCCACCCTTGGACAGGCTTAAGAAAAAGTCGCCTCTCGCTGCGTGGCACCCAAAAGAAAAGAAACAGGCAACCTGAAAGCGTGAGCGCGAAAAGCAGAAAGCGGAATGAGAAGCCATCGATTGTCGGCAGGCGACCGTGTTGCAAAAAGACCAGATCGGCCAGAATCAGAAAAACCAACCCGCGCAAGACGGCTCGAGCCTGATCAATCCTGGAGTTGTTCAAAACGAAAAAAAACCGGGAAGCATCGAGACCGAGGTCTACGGGTGCTTCCCGGTTGGTTTAGTTATTTTCCTAGAAAACTCGAATTAGTTCGAGAGATCCGTGGTCTGACCAGTCACAGGGTTGGTCTGAACGAAAGGATTCGCCTTGGCTTCGGAAATCGAAAGCTTCGGGAAGCTGACTTTGTCACCCTTAACACCGTTTCCGGATTTGGATGTTCCGGCTGTGATTTTCACGCTTTTGAGGCCCTTCAAAGGAAAGGATTTTGTCGAACCAGGCGAGATTTTTTTGATGGTGTTGCCGACTTTGTAGAAATAGGTCTTATCTCCTAGGTTGGCGACTTTGATGGATTTTGTCGCTGCATATGACACCGACGAAGCGGCGATCATCACTGCAGTGACGAGTAGTATGGTTTTTTTGATCATATGATTTTGTTTTGGTTAACTAAAGCCCTACACAACCCTCGAGAGTATGAGCGGAGCCTTTGGCAGACTATCCCGCGTCCAGTTCCCGTCAATATTTTTTTTGAAACTTTTTGAAATTTTTTTGGGCGGCGAAATATGCAATGGAATCGCGCGACTTCAGGAACACGGAAATGACGGGTTAATCCGCAAACATTGCTGAGATGGAAGGGGAGGAATTTTTGGAGGAATATGCGCGGGCCGCGTCGGGATTTCGCTGTTTCCATTGCTGGGCGACTTCCCGTGCTGTCTTGGTGCGGGACTCCGGCGCGGTGATTGCCAACGCCCATTCCATGGCCATCTCAGGATCCTCTCGCGCGAGGGACAAGGCCAAACGGCCTGCCGCTCCATCGATCGCCGGCCCCTTGGGTTTGGAAGACAGCCAAGCCGCCGCAGACTCCGCATCAACCTCACTCCAAACCTCCACGAGCGCGCTATTCGCGGAAGCTTGCAGGGCGGGAGGAATGGAGCCGATCTGACGCGTGGCCTCGGCGGGGTCGACGCGGGCGATGCCGCGAATACCAGATTGAACAGCCAGATCCCTCGCTTCATCGAATCCATTGGCACCACGGATTCCCCATTGGAGGACGCTGGCAGGATCCTCGCCAGCCCAAGAATTGACAAGGCTGGTTAAAGCGGCGTTTCGATCTCCACCGGTCAAGCGGGCGGCTTCGCCAAGTGCTCCGGAGGGGTCGGTGCGGGCCCATTCCGAGTAAAAGCCATCCAAAGCCTCAAGACGGGCACTGCCTTGAGGAAGGCCGCCAATCCAAGACGCAACCTCTTTTTTCGGAGCGGAGGAATTGGCCATGGCAGAGGCGACTTCGGATGAGGCTGAGTCGAGGGCGGGGCCAGGCGGGATTTTCGACAGGGCGGCGGCAGCAGCGGAGGGATCATTTGCCGCCCAATTTTCAAAGAGGTCGGAGATCGCGGCTTGATACGCCATGCCAGACGGCATTTGCTCCAATACGGCGTCAAAAACCTGCTTGCTGTCGGCTTCCGGAGAGGAACTGAGAAATGCAAGCAGATCCGAACGAACGGCGGGATCGTCGCTCTTCTTTGCGTGATCCAAGGCCGCGCCGGGATCGGCGGAAACCCAGGACTCTGCGGTTGCCGCCAGGGCATTCGCGCGGATAGCAGGGTCCTCAATCATTGTGAGCGCCTTCATTGCGGAAGCAGGGTTGCTCTCCGCCTCCTTGGCAATGACTTTTGCCACGATGAGTTCGCGGAGGTCAGAATCCTCAACGCTGTCCGCCAAAGACAGAGTCCGCTCAATGTTCCCAGAAGGAAGGCCCGAGGCAATCCAACGAAGAGCCTGATCACGATCATCGCCGACTGGCAGGGATTCCGCGAAGCGAAGGGCCTCCGAGGGATTTCGCTCGGCCAATTCGCCGAGGGAAAGCATGAGGGCCATATCGCGCTCAGCGCCTTCGGGCATTTCGAGTGCGGATTTGGCGATCTCCTGAGGATTTCCACTGCGCAGGCGGGGAAGAATATTTTCAAGGGCCGCGACGACCTCCCGGTGGCTTCGAGCTTCGCCCAAAACGGCAAGCGCCTTACCGGTCTCCGAGAATGAGGCCACAGGAGCAACCTGCGGGACAATCGCAGGCCTTGCCGGAGCGCTTGGCTGGGTTTTCACATCGGCCTGGGAGGACCGTAGTGTCGAGCTTGCCTCGCCGCCATTCGAGTAGGCTTGCAAAACGTTTTTATCGCTCAAAGCGGAATCCTGTGCAGGAACGGGGTCGAGACGGCCTTTGAGAAGGTAGCCAGCCCCCAGGCCAACGAATACGCCCAAAAAAAGGAGTGAGATGCTTTTCATCATAATGTGAAGGTTGGTTTGTTTGGAAAACTTGGGATCGTAGATCGGGAGGAACTATCTATCCGGGTATTCGAAAATCAAGTCAGGCCGATTCTTTTCCAGCAGAGTTCAGAAATCCCTGCGCTTGGGAATCCGGGCTCTGCGAACCACCGTGGGAATCGGCGATCAGTGAAGCCAGCCAGCCCATCACCTCGGTGGGAGGCATGTAGTGGAGACGCCATCTCATCGCCTCCAATGGCTCCACCACCGACGGGACGGTGGACTGCAAAATCCGCCGGATTTTTGAATGGGATGATGGAGCAATGCTCTCGCTAGGATGAATGGGCGTCTCGCGAAGTTTTTCCCCGGGCCGCAGACCGGTATAAACAATCGAAATGTCGCGGTCAGGCTTGAATCCCTGCAACTCGATCATCTGACGCGCGAGTTGATCGATGCGGATCGGAAAGCCCATATCGAGAACGAAAGCATCGGCTGGTCCAGCAAAGGTGGCAGATTGAAGAATCAACCCAACCGCCTCGGGTATGCTCATGAAATAACGCTCCACATCGGGGTGGGTCACCGTCACCGGCCCGCCCATGGCAATCTGGCGGCGAAAAACGGGAACCACGCTGCCGGAGGAGTCCAGGACATTGCCGAAGCGCACGGAGCAAAAAAGGGTTGGGCTACCATCCTTCCCCTGCAATTCGGAGAGCACAAGTTCAGCGAGACGCTTGCTGGCTCCCATGGCATTTGTGGGATCCACGGCTTTGTCAGTCGAGACCAGAACGAATCTCCGGGCTCCATGTCTTTGAGCAGCGCGGGCGCAAAAAAGGGTGCCAAAAGTGTTGTTCCAAACTGCCTCTCCCGGCTGTCGTTCCATCAACGGGACATGCTTGTGGGCCGCCGCGTGGAAAACAATTGTGGGCAAATGAGTGGAAAACACAGTTTCCAATTGGTGCTCATTGCAGACACTGCCTGCCAAAGCCTCCAAGGCGACTGAGGGATAATCCCGCAAAATTTCCTGTTCCACCTCGAAAAGCGCTGGTTCTGCCCGTTCCATAAGAATAAGCACCTCCGGGTTACGGGCGGCAATCTGGCGGCAGAGCTCCCGACCAATGCTGCCGCCGGCACCCGTCACTAGGACGCGTGCGCCATGAATGAAGGAATTGATTGCATCTTCATCCAGCAAAACAGGAGCACGGCCAAGCAGATCCTCCGGTGCAACATGGCGAAGGCGCTCCACCGAGAACTTCCGGCTGAGAATGCAATTCACCGATGGCAGAATATCGTGGTCAATGCCTGCTGTATTCAAGTCTGACACGAGCCTGGAAATCAGGGCCGGAGATGCTCCAGGCATTGCTATGATGGCCTTCGCAATTTCCAGCCTGGACATGGCTGGGAGCATTTCCTCGAAATTGGAAACCACGGGGATTCCATGGAGCGTGCGATCGATTTTTTTGAAATCATCATCAAAAAAGCAAACCACATCCAAGCCGAGCCCCGGCTTGCTTTGTATCTCGCGGGCAAGCACCGCGCCCGCCTGGCCCGCGCCAAGGATCGCCACTCTCTTGGCCTGCGCGGCGTGAGCTCTTTTGGCGAAGAAACGGTCCCGAAGAATCCTCATAACAATCCGCAACCCGCAGACCCCGAGGAATGAGAGAATAAAATCCACCACGATTGTGCCCCTCGGAATCATCCCCGCTCCACCCGAGACAAACCAAGCCGCGAGCTGAAAGATCGCTGCAGAGCCCAGAGCCACAAAAATCATTTTGGCATCCGGAAAACTAAAAAAAGTCAGCAGACTCCGGAATTGTCCGAATGCTGCAAGGATCGCTAATTTCAAGGCAATGACCCATAGAATGGATTCCGCCCACCTTTGCAGAAACTCCGGCGGTATATTCAGATCGAACCGGGTCAAGAGCGCCAACAAGGAGGAAACACAAAAAATCAGTGCGTAGGACGCCAGCAAGAGAGGGCCGCGAAATGGGCCGGCAACCAGATCATGCAAAGATTGAGAAAATCTATTTCCGCGCGCTGTTCGCATCAATGGCTGACTCCTTCCGATCGCGTGGTTTTCCATAGTGTTAAAATAATGATTTTCAGATCGAAAAGAAAAGACGCATTGAGAGAGTAGTGGTGATCCAACTCGACCTTTCGTTCAAGGGAAATTTCATCGCGACCATTGACTTGAGCCCACCCCGTAATGCCTGGCCGCAAGGCGTGGATGCCGAGTTTTGTTCGCTCGGCCGCGAGATCATACTGGTTGAAAAGCGCTGGCCGTGGACCAACAAGAGACATGTCTCCCACCAAAACACTCCATAATTGAGGCAACTCATCAAGGCTGGTTCGGCGCAGGAATCGCCCTGCAGGCGTAAGAAGATTTTCCGGATCTTGGATGAGATGGGTGGCGACTTGGGGAGCGCCGACATGCATGGACCGAAATTTCGGCATTAAAAAAACTTCATTTCCCCGCCCGATACGCTTTGAAAAGTAAAGCACCGGCCCCGGAGATCCGAACCGCACCAGAAAAGCGCAAACAACGAAAAGCGGGCTTAAAATTGCGAGAAGAGCGGCGGCGAGCAGGATATCGAAAGCTCTTTTAAGCATACGAACGGAGTTTCAATTCTTTTTGTCAGCTGAATGGTCTGAACTTGAGGACGGGAAAAATTTTTTCAGAAGAGCAGTTGGGATTTTATCCCGGGGTATCCGCTCTATCAATCGCAAGGCCTCATTTTCTTTCCCTTGATTCAGGAGAAGCAAAGCCAGATTGCATGTGGCTTCAGGATGTTCCGGGTAAAGCCGAGCGAGTCGCTGGAAAAGTTCGTCGGCTTTGTGTTGCTCGCCACGAAGCGCATACATAATGGCAAGATTGTTCAAGATGTAAAAACGGTCCGGATTTTCCCGGTCAGCCAATTTAAAAAGTGAAATAGCAGAGTCCACTCGGCCTTGTTTCATAAGAGAGAACCCCTCCAAAAATGAAACAGGAACAGCGTAAGTATCCAAGGTCCGGAGAGGAGTCCGGGCCATTTGCGCATGTTTTTGCATCGTGTTCCAATGTCCCTGGGCCATGGCTTGGCGGGCCAGTGCAACATGATATTCCTGCTTCAAAGAAACGCTGGTTATTATAATTCCGATTCCAAGTATGACGAATGCAGAGGCGGCGAAAATAGGAATTCTCCACCCGCCTCTGGAAAATCCTATGACTTTTTGATTCGCTGGTGAAGTTGCCAAGGCCGCCAAGATGACTGCCAGTGCCGTTTGATGGTTCACTCGATCCAATGGAAAACTGAAAAACGAATCGATCAGATAGCCGACCAAGCCCGCCAAAGCCGCAGTGGCTATCCAAGACTCTTCTCGGCTCCGAGACTGAAAAATCAAGCGGATGCCGCCAACTGCGGCAAGAATCACGGCGAATATAAAAGTTAAAAAACCGAAAACGCCCTTCTCGGCCAGAATCCAGAGGTAGTCATTGTGGGGTTGAATCCAATTCGAATCAATTTGAGAGAAATCCAATCCCCCACCCTCCCGATAACCTTGAAGATGGATGGTGAAATTTCCGGCCCCAACTCCAAAAGGGAAATGGTCGGCGAACATTTTAAAAGTCTCTCGCCAAATCATCAAACGGCCACCATCGGAAAAACGGATATCCTCTGAGAAAACCGCACGCATGCGCGATACAAGAGGATTTTCGGGCGGAGAGAAATTTAAGAAAAAAAACAGCGCAATGATTGACGAGGCAACTGAGGCAATAATCAAAAAGCGCGTTCTTTTTCCAAAGCCAAAAACCTCCGGGCGAAGAAAAATGGCGAAGGAAAAAACAACAATAACCGCTGCCGCCCCCATCCACGCCGATCTGCCCTGCAAAAGGATGATTAAAAAAAGCGCATTAACAGTGGCCCAAACCGCTCCCCACCTCCATACCCCTCTGAACAAAACCACACCGGCAAGACAGAATGGCAGGAGCAGCAGAAGATATCCTGCAAAGAGGTTCACATTCCCCATCAGTCCAGAGATGCCCTGCAACCACCGGCGAGTCGGAGCATTCCAAACTGCGCACTGATAGCACTGGAAAAGACCGATCATCCCGCTTGCCACACCGGCCAAAGTCGCCGATCTGGCAAGCCATATGCGCCACTCCGGCGATGAGGCGAACAAGATGACGCACAAGCAAAGAACAATAAGTGCCGCCGCGCTTCTGGAAGCATCCAACAAGCCTGCGGATGGATTCAAGGCAACCAGAAGAGACATCCAGACAGTGACCACATACCCTGCAAAAGCAAAGACAACCCTGTTTTCCAAAGCCGCCCAATCAAGGTTTCTGCGGAACGAAGGGAGCAGAAAAACCGCCAAGGCGACCAAGAGTCCGATGTTCAAAACCAGCAAACGGGGAACTTGCCCGCTATCCAAAGCATTCGGGTCGCGAATCAGAGCCAAAACACAAAGGAGAAAGCAAAGGAACGCAGCCGTGATTCTGGGCACAGAACGAATTTTTGTTTCAGTTTCGGTCATTGTTCCGGCTGGGAGCATGATTCAAATGACTCAGAAGATCGAAACCACGAGGGCTGAATTTCAAATCCCGCGAAGCCTCGGAGTGGTCGAATGCCAAATCCTCGTTCATCCGCTGAAACATGGAAAACGAAAGATGCCTGAAACGAGGCAACAATCTAAGGATGGGAACTGCAATCCGCAGAAGCGAAGGTGACAAAGCGATGAGTCGTGGAGGAAGACCCTGGGATTCAAAAACACGCTCCACCATTCTTCGATAGGGCAATATTTCGCCGCCCGAGATGTTATAGTCTGACGATGGCATGTCCAATGCAAGAGCCGAAATGCAGGCCGAGGCCACATCGCGCGCATGAATCGGCTGGCGAAGTCCAGAGGCTGGAGCGAGAACCGGATACCAGCCAAAACGCCGCACGAAACCTGCAATGGCGGCAACATTTGCATCATGAATCCCATCGTAGATCATCGTGGTGCGTAGGATGAATACCCGAACTCCCCGGGCCTCACCCCAAGCGCGAATATGCTTCTCAGCGGAATCAAGGCTCATTGCAAGGCGTCGTTCGGAAGCATCGGGTGAGTCGATTTTGGTGAACTTACTTGTGGAGGACACAGCTACCAGATGGCGAACTCCAGCGAGTTCAAGCAAAGGCAGCAAGACCGCAAGAGCATGAATCGGACAAAGCGAGACCCAAGAGTGAATCGGGGCACTGGCTAAAAAATTAGCCGCCGAGATTCCGCGAAATGGGACGGATGGCGTGCGGAAACGGGACGGGGTGCGGGAATAAGCAAGAGCTGCGACACCCTTTTGATCCAGCAAGCGAAGAAGCTCCCTTCCCACAAAACTCGAAGCTCCCAGAACTCCGACTGTAGGCTTGTCCCCGAGCGGAGCCTCTTCTGGACAGGAATTCGCTGAGACAGGACTCTTCCTCAAGAGGATTTTTGGCTTCATTGAGAGTCTGGCGGCAACCAGAGCAAAACGCATCCCAACAGCAGCCCCTACCAATGCGTGCAGGATTGCGGGGTATTGGGAGCGAAAGTGTTTTTTGTAGAATCGCAGCATTCCCCAATGCTTGTGCCACTCAACAAAAACAGGACGCGCGCGACTGCAAACGCCCTTCCCATGCAGAACCATGGCCTCAGGGCTGAAAACAACACTCCATCCGAGTTTTTTGAATTCCATGCACAAATCCAAATCCTCGCAGTGCAGGAAAAAACCTTCGTCGAATCCCCCCACCTCTTCGAATGCGGAGCGCTTGACCATCATGCACGCGCCGGAAATCGCATCCACCTCGACAGGAAAGAGGGGAGGCGCTGTCGATTCCATGTGAAAATCATGCCTGCGCAAAACCCTCCACAAACCGAACGCTCGAACGAAAGATTTCCAAGGCGTGGGAATACTCCTTCGCCCCCCGCCTTGCTCGATTCCATCAGGGTTTAAGAGCAACGCACCAACCATCCCGGTGTGAGAATTCGCATGCAGGGTATCGCTCATTTTTTCCAAGAGACCTGGCAATGCGATGCAATCGGGATTGAGAAATAGAATACAGGGTGCGCTGCTTGCGGCAGCTCCCTTGTTGCATGCTACAGCGAAGCCGGCATTAACCGACGAGCGGATGATTTGGAGTAATGGATTTCCCGCGAATGGAGCGACAACCAACTCGAAATCCAAAGGCTCAGAGGCATTATCCACAAGAATGACCTCACTTGACTGCAAAAGGGCCGATTCCAAGCATGCGGAGAGAGCCTGACCGGCATTGTGATTCACAATCACAACAGCTATCCGGGAATCGGAAATACAATGCTCTGAAACAGCCGAATCGTTCATGGTCAAAAATTGATACTCCGCCGCGAGAAGAAGTGCTTTTTGACATCTAATGAAAGAGGATAAAAGAGTCGAGGTTCGAGAGACCTCGGCATTCATAGACGCGCCGCTACAGTTTTTGAAAATTGCGTTGGACGGGAGGGGTTCGCTTCGCCACCTTGCTGGGCTTTTCTAAAAACGGATGCTGACTCTTTCACAAGTGACCAAATCTTTTGGCGGGCGGGTTCTTTTCGAGGACGCGGCGCTGCAGGTGAACGCGGGCGATCGTATCGGGCTTATTGGTCCGAATGGCGCTGGCAAATCGACTCTCTTCTCGCTGCTGCTGCGGCATGACGAACCGGACGAAGGGCAGGTGACGCTGCAACGCGGGACGCGTGTGGGTTTCCTGCCACAGGAGACGGCGGCGGTGAGTGATGATACAGTGATGGAGTTGGCTGCGGGCCACGAGGCGGATGGCCGGGCGGAGGCAATGGCGAAGAGAATTTTGGCGGGGCTGGCCTTCCGCGAGGGGGATTTCCATCGTCCGCTGCGGGAGCTGAGCGGCGGGTGGATCATGCGGGCGCATCTGGCGCGCTTGTTGGTCGAGGAGCCGGATTTGCTATTGCTGGACGAGCCGACGAACCACCTCGATCTTGAGACGCTCGGCTGGTTTCAGAACCATCTCGTGGGCTATCCCGGAGCCATTCTAACGATTTCTCACGACCGCGAATTTCTGAATCTCATCTGCCGTGGCATTGTGGAAATCCGGCACCGCAAACTCATCCGCTATCACGGAAACTACGACGCCTGCCTGGATCAGAAAAAGGCCCGCGACGAGCAGCAACTCGCCGCCTACCGCAACCAGCAAAAGGAAATCGCGCACCTGGAGGATTTCATCAATCGCTTCCGCGCCAAGGCCAGCAAGGCGGCACAGGCGCAGGACCGTATCAAGCAACTCGCCCGCATGGAGCGCATCGAAGCGCCGGAGTCGGATGAGCCGACGGTGAATTTCCGCTTCCCACAGCCTCCCCGTGGTGGCCAGCGCGTGATTGCCCTTGAGGGCATACGCCAAGCCTATGGCGAGAAAGTGATCTACGAGGATCTGAATCTGGAAGTCGAAAAAGGCCAGCGCACCGTGCTGGTGGGGCCGAACGGCGCAGGCAAGTCCACTTTGTTGAAAATCCTCGCGGGCCAATTGGAACTTCAGGCCGGCACGCGCACACTGGGCCACAACTGCAGCATCGGCTACTTCGCGCAGCACCGCACCGAGGGGCTCAACACCAAACGCTCTGTGCTCGACGAGGTGCAGTCCATCGCCCGTCCGGTCCCCGAACAAGCCGCCCGCACCGTGCTCGGCGCGTTTTTGTTTCGCGGGGATGATGTCTTCAAGCCGATCGGCGTGCTCAGCGGTGGAGAAAAAAGCCGCGTGGCGCTCGTGAAGCTGCTGCTGGACCCACCGAACTTCCTACTGCTCGACGAACCAACGACCCACCTCGACATGCCGAGCATCGATGCCCTCATCCGGGCGCTTCAGCCCTACGAGGGCACGATCTATTTCGTCAGCCACGATGTGCATTTCATTCGAGCCATTGCGACATCGGTCACCCATGTGCAGGCAGGCAAGCTCACGCCGTATGCGGGAGATTACGATTACTTCCGCGAGAAGTCCCGCGCGGGCGGCAGCGTGAGGGCGGGCACGGTCGCCTCGCTCGGCAATTTCCAACCCGAGGACACCGCAGCCCAATCTCCCGCGCAGCCCAAGATGGGGCTTAAGGAAATCAAAGCCCAGCGCCGTGCTGAAGCCGAAGCCCGTAAAGCCGAGGCCGCCCAGCGCCGAGCCCTCGAACGGCGGGTAGCGGAACTCGAGACCGAAATCCAAACACTCGAAGCCCGTCAGCGGGAACTCACGGCCAGAATGGAAGACAAAGCCACCCATGACGACCCGGCCCTTGCGATGCGCATCAATCGCGAACTCGCCAATGTGGGTGACGCCTTGGAAAAAGCCAACGCCGAGTGGCTCGCCAGCGCGGCGGCTTGCGAACCGAGTTAATTTGTAGCGGCGTCTCTATGAGCGCCGATCGGCGGTCGCAGACCGCCGCTACAACCGCTACAGCACAATCGCACGGATGTCTTGTCGAGCGGAGGTTCCTCCGATACGGGTGATTGCGTATGTCCACCAAACCTTTGACCGGCCATGAATGTCCCGGCGACCCCTGCACCATTGTCATCTTCGGCGCCTCTGGCGACCTCACGAAACGCAAGCTCCTGCCTGCGCTCTACAATCTCAAAGCCCTCAAGCTTCTGCCTGAGAATTTCGCCGTGATCGGCGTGGCGGTGAGCGACAGCAACGACGAGCTTTTCCGCACGCAGATCACCTCGGACATCCAGCAATTTGCGACCCGTCCGGTCGATCCCGCCGAGTGGGACGACTTTTCCAAGCGGAGCTATTACCTCTCCGGAGACTTTAACAATCCCGACACCTTCCAGCATCTCGGCACGAAAATCCAGGAAGTCCAAAAAACCTGGAACCTGCCCGGCAATGTTCTTTTCTACCTCGCCATCGCTCCGACCTTCTTCGGCAAGGTCGTCGAGCAGCTTGGAAACGCCGGCCTCACGGAAGAGAAGCCCGACGCCTGGCGCCGCGTCATTATTGAAAAACCCTTCGGCCACGACCTGCAAAGCGCCCGCGATCTGAATGCGGATCTCACCAAGCATGTTGCCGAGTCGCAGATTTACCGCATCGACCACTACCTCGGCAAAGAGACCGTGCAAAACATCATGGTCTTCCGTTTTGGAAACAGTGTCTTCGAGCCGATCTGGAACCGCCGCTACATCGACTATGTGCAGATCACCGTCGCCGAGGAGCTCGGCGTGGAACTGCGCGGCGGCTACTATGACCACTCCGGCGTGACGCGCGACATGGTGCAAAACCACATCCTCTCCGTGCTCTCGCTCGTGGCCATGGAGCCACCCACCTCGATCTCCGGCGACAGCGTGCGCAATGAAAAGGTGAAAGTGCTCGAGGCCATCCGCCCGATGGAGCCCGAGGAAGTCCTCGCCAACACGGTCCGCGGCCAATACGGCGCCGGCATCATCGGCGGAAAAAATGTCCCCGCCTACCGCACCGAACCAGATGTGAATCCCCAGTCAAACACAGAGACCTTCGTGGCGATGAAGCTCGAGGTGGACAACTGGCGCTGGGCCGATGTGCCGTTCTTCATCCGCAGCGGCAAGCGCCTCGCCGCCCGCACGACGCAGATCGTGATCGGCTTCAAGCGCACCCCTCTCCTGCTCTTCGGAAAAGGCGTCGAGGAAAACATCATGCCAAACCGCCTCGTCATCCATGTGCAGCCCGATGAAGGCATCACGATGGATATCCACGCCAAGCGCCCCGGGCCCGGCATCTCGATCGCCAATGTGCCGCTCGATTTCAGCTACAAGGAATTCGGCGAATCCACCGCCGCCACAGGCTACGAGACGCTTCTCTACGATTGCATGATCGGCGACATGACGCTTTTCCACCGCTACGACAGCGTGGATGCCTCCTGGCGCATCGTGAATCCCATCCTGGATGTCTGGCAAGCCCTGCACCCGCGAGACTTCCCGAACTACTCCGCCGGCACATGGGGGCCAGAAGCTTCGGACCGCCTCATCGAAAAATCCGGCCACTCCTGGCACCACTACCAGCTTCAAAAATAATGCCAACCCAGCAGCACCTCATCCTAGCTGGCGACATCGGCGGCACGAAGACCAACCTCGCCCTCTTCGGCGTCGCGGGAAATTCCCTCTCCATCCTGCGGGAACAACGCTTCCCGAGCACAGGCTATCCGGGCCTGAACGCCATGATCCGCGAGTTTCTGGGACATGACGCGCCGCCCGTGCTGGCAGCAGGGTTCGGCATTCCAGGAGTCGTGAGCGAGGGACGTGCCAAGCCGACCAATCTCACATGGGGAGTCGATGCCGCCGAGATCGCCGGGGAATTTGGAATCCCCCATGTGATGGTGCTGAACGACCTCGAAGCCAATGCTCACGGGATCGCGCACCTCAAGGCGAGCGACTTCGCCGTCGTCCAAAAAGGCTATCCCAACTCCAAAGGCAACCGCTGCGTTGTCTCACCCGGCACCGGCCTCGGTCAGGCGGGGCTTTACTGGGACGGCCGAAAACACCATGTCTGGGCCTGCGAGGGCGGCCATGCCGACTTTGCGCCGAGGAACGAACTCGAAATCGCCCTCCTGCAATACCTCATCAAGCAATTCGGCCATGTCAGCGCCGAGCGTGTCGCCTCCGGCATGGGCATCGAAAACATCTACAAATTCCTCCGCGACACAGGCCGCGGCGTGGAACTCCCAGCCGTGGCCGAGGAAATGAAAAACACCGACGCAGGCGTGGTCATCTCCAAGTATGCCAACTCGGGCGAATGCACGATGTGCGCCAAAACCATCGACATCTTCGTCAACTGCCTCGGCGCCGAAGCCTCAAACATGGCCCTGAAAACGATGTCCACCGGAGGAGTCTTCCTCGGCGGCGGCATCCCGGCCAAACTCCTGAGCCACATCCAAAGCGTCGCGTTCCTCCACGCCTTTAACGACAAAGGCCGCCTCTCCTCCGTGATGGAAAACATGCCCGTCCTCGTCATCCTGAACGACCAAGCCGCCCTCCTCGGCGCCGCCTACCACGCCCTCGACAAGGCAACGGCGTAAAACCGGGAGGGTCAGCGTCCTCGCCTGACCCAAACTTCAGCCGCGAAGCGGCGTTCGGTGGTCGCTGAGATTGCGAAGCAGGTGTCTTCACGGTCGAGACGACCGTTCCCCCCTCTCAAGCGCGGCGTTATGGGAACGGGACGGCGTGGTGGCGGAGCGATTCAGTCTTGGGTCAAGCCAACCGAAGCCCCGGGCGAGGCGGAGGAAGCACATCGCAGATGGCCCGAAGGGCGCAGCGAGCAGGGGCGCGAGCAAGGCAAAGGTTGACCCTCCAAAAGTCGGCACGCGTGTCGTCTACAGCTGGATAAACAAAAACGCGGGTGGTCCGAGAACCACCCGCGCCTTTCGTTGGAAGGAAATTTTCTAAAATTTCTTAGAGGGCAACTTCAACAGTGAGGGATTTTTTCTCACCGTCTTTGGTTCCTTCTTTATCCTTGGATTTGTCACCACCGCCGCATCCGCTGCCGGGGCAGGATCCAGCCATGACGGCCGATGCGGAAAAAGCGATGACTACTGCTGCGAGGAGTGCGATTTTTTTCATAAGGCTTTAAAGCTCGCGTGTGGAAACGCAAAGTCAAATGGATTTTTTCTGAAATCTTACGCCCGGCTCATGTAAGTGCCATCGACGGTGCTGACCTTGATCATTTCGCCTTCCTTGATGAAGAGCGGAACATTGATGATTTTTCCGGTTTCGAGGGTGGCGGGCTTTTGAACATTGTTCGCCGAGTCGCCGCGGATGCCTTCGGCGGATTCTACGACCTTGAGGACGACTGAGGAAGGAAGCTCGATCTGGGCCGGACGGCCTTCAATGCTGAGGACTTCGACCTTGAGGTTTTCGACGAGATACTGCTTAGAATCGCCGATGAGCGACTCGTTGAGCGTGATCGTCTCATAAGTGGAAGGGTCCATGAAATGGTAGCCCTGATGGTCGCTGTAGCTGAATTCAAGCGGTTGGCGGTTTACATCCACGACATCCACTTTTTCTGTGGAGGAGAAGCGGATATCGGCGGATTTACCCGTTCCGATGTAGCGGATGATGCACTGAACAAAGGCGCGGAGGTTGCCGGGTGTGCGGTGGTGGATGTCGAGAACGATGGCTGGGTTTCCGTTGTAGCGGATGGCCATTCCTTTGCGGAGATCATTGGCGGCTGGCATAAATTCAGTTGCTACTAATAAACCCGCACGGGCTTTTGACAAGGCACGAAATCAGCCTGCGGACAGCTCCTGACGCGCTGCGTTTTTGGAAACATAATCACGCATCAATCCATGGGCGGGATTCTGGAGTTCGGGGTCGGCAGCGAGAACCTCTTGAGCCACGCGACGCGCCTCGGCCATGATATCGGCATCCCGCAGCAAGTCGCCAAGGCCCAGAGAGGGGAGGCCAGTCTGGGCGGTTCCTAAGATATCACCCGGCCCGCGGAGTTGGAGGTCGGCCTCGGCGATCTCAAATCCATCCGAGGTTTTTTCGAGAACTTCCAGTTTTTCAAGCGCGGGGCCAGTGGCACCATCGTGAAGAAGAATGCACCAGGATTTTTCGGGTCCGCGACCAATGCGGCCGCGAAGCTGGTGCATCTGGGAAAGGCCGAAGCGACCGGCTTCTTCGATGATCATGATGGTGGCATTTGGCACATCAACTCCCACCTCAATGACCGTGGTCGCCACAAGCACGGAGAGACGACCCTCGCGAAATTCGCGCATCACAGCCTCCTTCGCCTCGGCGTCGATCCTGCCGTGAACGATTCCAACCGTGGCGGGAGCCAGCAGCGTCCTCCACTTTTCGAACTCGGCCGTGGCAGCTTTGACCTCGAGTTTTTCGGATTCCTCGATGAGGGGATACACAATGTAGGCCTGCCGACCGGCGGCGATTTCGCCACGCAGGAAATCGACGATGACCGGCAAGCGCTCGACCTCCCGCACAGCGGTGACGATGCGCCCCCGACCGGAGGGGCGGTGCTTCAAAATCGAAACATCGAGATCGCCGTAGAGGGTCTGAGTGATCGTGCGCGGGATGGGTGTTGCCGTCATTACAAGCACATCGGGAGCATCCGCCCGTTCGATCAGCTTGGTGCGCTGGAGCACGCCGAATTTGTGCTGCTCGTCGATCACCACCAAACCGAGTTTTTCAAACTCCGCGCTCTCGAAGAGGAGGGCGTGCGTCCCGACGACAAGGGCGGGGCCGCTCGGGTTTGGTTCAAACAAATCCGGAGCCTTGGCGGAATCCTCGCGGCGGGAAGAGGTGCGCAAGAGCACAGGAATTCCGAGGGGATCGAGGATGCGGCGGAAGTTCAGATAATGCTGCTCGGCCAGAATCTGAGTTGGTGCCATCAAGGCCGCCTGCCACCCCGACTCGTGGGCTTGAATCATGGCCCGCAGAGCCACCATGGTCTTGCCAGAGCCCACATCGCCTTGAAGGAGGCGGTTCATGCGATGGGGTGCGGCCATATCGGCAGAAATCTCATCCATTACCACGCGCTGCGAATCGGTGAGCACGAAAGGCAGGGACTCCTCGACCCTCCGCCAAACCGAGCCGTTTCCTGGGCGCGCGAAGCCTCCGTTTTTTTTAACCGAGGCATGGCGCGAACAGAGGATGAGCTGAATTCCAAAAAAGACATCCCTCACGAGTTGGCGTCTGGCCTCCTCACACTCGGCAGCGTCCGTTGGAAAATGAACAGCCCTCCAGACATCCGGCAAGAACGGCGTTCCTCCCCTCCCCTCGGGCCAGAGGCGGGGGATGGCTTTCAGGTCGGCTTCCTGAAGCGCGTGGTGGACGAGTTCGCGAATGACATGAACCGGGAGTCCATCGCCTGCGCCATGGACGGGGGTGATGCGGTCGAAGTGCAGCGAGGCTCCAGCCTCGTCCTCGATGACCTCGAACTCGGGATGCTCGATCACCAGACGCTTCGAGCGCTCGCGGGGCTTGCCGTAAACAACCAGGCGATGGCCGCAGAGGATCATTTTTTGCACCCATGGCATATTATACCAGCGGAGGGTGATGGGATTGCTGAGGATGCCACCATTGTCATCCTCGAGAATCGCCTCAAAAATCCGGCGCGGGCCGAAGCGTTTGTAGCTCGTCTTTTTAACCACGCCAAAGAGGCAGACAGCCGTCTCCGAGGGTCTGTCCGGAAAGCGGTCGAACTTCCTGCGGTCCTCGTAGCGCCTCGGAAAATGGCGCAGCAAATCCTCAAGCGTGAGCAAGCCCAAGCGCCGCAAGGCTGCAACGCGGTTCGAGGGAACCCACGGCAATCCATCCAGCGCAGTCGTGGGAGCGAGGAGGCTCATTCCGCGTGACGCACTTCAACGATCCTCAACTGCGGCTCTGCCCGACCCTGCCAGACATTCCAATCGAGCGTGTAGGCGATATCCCACGGCGGTCGCGGCATGTCATTTACAGGGGCATTAAAAAAAACAGCGGGAACGCGGCGGCGCCCGCACAGAAACTCGATCCGCAGGTGTTTTTCCTTCATAACACGAGGCTCGCCCGCCGGAGCCACGGCGCGCGAGAACATGAGCGGCTGGGGATTGGAATTTCCAAAAGGCTCCAATAAATCCTGCGACTCCAGCACCGAGGCGTCGATGTCTCCCAGACCCAACTCGCAATCCAAGCGCAGACGCGGCGTCAGCATTTCCTCGCTGGCAATAGCCTGTGCGGCACTCTCAAAAGCCTCGCGAAACGCGGGTAGGCTCGACTCGTTCAGGGAAATTCCCGCCGCCATGTCGTGGCCGCCAAATTTTTCCAAGTGACCGGCACAATCGCGCAGCATGGTTACCAACGGCAGACCCTCGATGCTGCGGCCACTGCCCTTGCCCGCCCCCGATTCATCGAATCCGATGACGAAGGTCGGGCGGTGGTATTGCCGCATGATGCGTGAGGCGACCACACCGAGAACGCCGATGTGCCAATCCCGGCTTCCGGCGACGATCGAAGCCTGGGTGTCGGGATTGAAATTTTTGGCGACCCATTCCTCGGCATCGCGAACAACATGGCGCTCGACTCCTTGGCGCTCGCGATTATGGGCATCCAGCCCCTCCGCGAGCCGCGACGCCTCGGCTGGGTCGTCCGCGAGCAAAAGCTGGAGCGCCTCCATGGCAGGCCCGAGACGACCGGCGGCATTGATCCTCGGCCCCATGCGGAAGCTGATATCTCCTGCTTTGACAGGCGTAGGGACATCCGCCACACGCTGGAGGGCGGCCAAACCAGCCCAGCGGGTGCGCTCCATTTGCCGGAGACCGTGGCTCACAAAAATCCTGTTCTCCTCCACAAGCGGCACGATGTCGGCGACCGTGGCCAGCGCCACCAGATCGAGATATTCGCGCAGGTCGATGCCTTCGACTGGTCGGGCTTTCAAAATGGCGTGGGCGAGCTTGAAGACAACTCCGGCACTGCACAGGTAGTGAAACTCCACGCCGCACTTCGGATTGACCAATGCGACGCAGTCCGGGCGCTCTGCCCCGGGCTCGTGGTGGTCGAGCACAATGACATCGACTCCGCGCCGGCGCAGAGCCGCAATTTCCCTAACCGAGGTCGTGCCGCAATCCACCGCGACCAGCAATTGCGGCGCGTGCATTTCCAAGCAACGCTCAACCCCCGCCTCGCTAAGACCGTAGCCCTCCTCGGCCCGCAGGGGCAGGAAGCATGGGACTGTGATTCCGCAGGCTTTGAAAAAACGAGCCAGAATGGCCAGTGAAGTGATCCCGTCCACATCATAATCCCCGTAGAGGACAACGCGCTCCCGGCGATCCATCGCTGCCAGGATTCTTGCCACAGCCGCCTCCATTTCCGGCAACTGCTCGGGCGCGCTCAAGGAACGCAGACGCGGCTTGAGGTAGGCATCGGCGGAGGCTCCATTGGCAACCCCGCGTTTCAAAAGCAACTCGGCGAGGAAGCCAGGCACTTCCGCTTCACGCCTGACACGCAAGAGCGACGAGGCATCCGGGGCCGGGGGAAAAATCCAACGCCTTTGCATCGCGACGCCTTAGGCTGAAGTCCGGCCTGTTTTTCTAAGAAGACGGCGCTGCAATTCCTCGAGACGCTTGATGCCCGGTGCCCAGGAGAAATCCGTCTCCCGGACGCGTTGCGAAAGGATTTCCGCCTCCCCAGCGGGCAGGAAGAGTGCGCGCTTGACGGCATCCGCCAGGGCAGGGAGCGAGTGGCGATGGAAGACAATTCCATTCCCCGAACCGGAAACGGGGTCGAAGTCCCGCACCAGGTCGAGCAAGCCGGGGCAAAACTCGACAACAGGAATCAGACCATTGCGCATCGCCTCCGCCACAAAGGCCCTCCGGGGCTCCAAAGCTCCCGGAACGAGAACGAAGTCGCCGGCCGAGAGAGCGCGAGCCAGTGTGCCGCCGTCCACTTCGGGGAGGTGAACCAACCTCTTGGCATGACGACGCAGCGCGACATCAAGACACTCGCGGGAGGCATCTTCCACCGGGCCCAGCAAAAGCACACAAAGGTCGGGCGATGGCACCAAATCGAGGGTTTGCAGAAGCAGATCAATACCCACGCCACCGGAGGAAACGGTGTCCACCACGAACACCCGAGCCGATTTGGAATCGGCGGCAGGAAAGAACTCGCGGCGCGCGGCGAGGCGCGACTTGGCGTCGCTCTTCACAACGGGCAGATCCCTCTCATCAAATCCCGGGGCGACGGCCTCCAGCTTAGCCGCGTGCTGGCGCAGCACATTTTCGAGGCCGCATCCATGGACTGGCGTTTGGGCCTCGGCCACAAATCGCCCCCCTGGAAGCACAATAGCATCAGCAAAAACGATGCCCGCCTTGAGGAAATTCATGCTGCCGTAGAATTCCAAACCATCCGCTGAAAAATAGGCCCCCGGCAGATTGGTGAATGCAAAATCATGGCTCCAGAAATTGCCTTGGTAATCGAGCGAGAAAGGCGAAAGCACCGTCGGGACGGCCAACTTTTGGTCGCGAATGAATACCGACGCCATAGCGGCCTGCCACCCGACCAGATGAACGGTATCGGGCAGGTTGAGACGCGCGAGCTCTGTTACACATTTGGAGAAGAAAATAAAACGAGCCGCGTTGTCCTGATAGTCACGGCCATCAACGCCATAGAGACCGGTGCGGTCGAAATACTCCTCACGCTGGATGAAGCGCAGCTTCACGCCCTTGGGACCAGCGGCCTCCCAGACCTCGCAGGAGAGGTTTTCCGCCCCGACCGGCACCGAGAATCTCGTCTTGGAGCGTTTCGCCCCGAGCGCCTTGTTTTCCCTGATGCAGCGGAAGAAAGGGAGAACAACGGTCACCTCATGCCCCGCGGCGCCGAGATGGGTTGCCAAACCCTCAACAAAATCCGCAAGCCCGCCGGAATTTGAAACGGGAGTCATTTCGCTGGCCGCAATGAGAATCTTCATACTTGCATCCTGCAAAACCCCGGACCCGGAAGTCGATGGAAAACAAAAAACCCCGCCGAAGCGGGGTTTTCCTAAAAACTAAAACCGAGAGATTACTTACCGGCTTTTTCTTCGATGTATTTGATCACATCGCCGACGGACTGGAGCTTTTCGGCGTCTTCATCAGGAACTTCAACCGAGAATTCTTCCTCGAAGGCCATGACGAGTTCAACAGTATCGAGCGAGTCGGCTCCAAGATCCTCGATGAAGGAGGCTGTGGGTGTCACCTGTTCGGCGTTCACTCCGAGTTGCTCGACAATGATATCTTTGACTTTTTCTTCGATGGATTTTTCAGACATGTGATTGAATAGGATTGCGGGTTGTGAGTAATGATCGGCCTTCGATTATGCAACAAGAAATTTGTAGCCATCGGCAGGCGCGTGCCAAACTTGCCGATGCAGCAAATAGGTCAAGCGCATTTTTCCCATGAAGCCATTCGTTTTTGAAAGTTCCACACCGGTCGCAACAACTCCGGAGACGCTCTATGAATTCCACGAGAATCCAGAGAACATGAGGCTCATAGCCCCATCCACATTGACCGTGCAGGAAATCGACTGCGAGAAGCAGGCAAGGCCCGGCGGGATATTCCGCATCCGTGCGAGGCAGTTCGGACTTCCGATCCGGTGGACCGGGCAATGGGAAAAAGCCGAAGCGCCTGGGCTTCTTGTGGACACGGCGCTGAGATCGCCCTTCGCCATCTGGCGGCACAGCCACATTTTCAGCAAGCATCCACAGGGGGCCCTTCTCACCGACCGCGTCGAGTATCTGCTGAAGGGCGGCTTCGCCGGGAGGATCGTTTCGCGTTGGATTCTGCCACTCGTCTTTGCCGGAATGTTCCGCTCACGCCACGAGGCCACGCGACGGCATTTCTCCAATCAATAGCAACGCTCGGGAATCAGCCCGCCGCGCAATTGCGTGAGCCTGCCGACAAAACGCTCCCAGGTCTCCTGGCCAGCCAGAATTTCAATTTCCACGCGCATGTAATAAACCGGCACCTCGGGATTCATGATGCGGGGAATGCGGACGGCATCCTTCTCCGTCGTGAGGACGGCATCGAGATTCCTGCGGGCGCAACGGCGGATGAAGCGGTCGATTTCCTTTGTGGAATAGCGGTGGTGGTCGGCGTAGGACTGCGTGAGCTCGAGTTCGGCACCAAGGCCACGCAGGGCGGATTCGAAACTCTCAGGCACGGCGATGCCGCTCAGGGAGCCGATTTTCAATCCCCGCAGAAACTCGAGGGGCTTAATCTCACCGGTGGAAAAATTTCTCAGGTGCTTCGGGCGGTGTGTGCACTCGATGATCTCAGCCGTGCGGTTGTAGCGGCGGATTCTTGCAATGATCTCCGAGTTGTCGCTGCCGTCGCACTTGGTGAGAAAAACATGGGTCGCCCGGCGGAGATTCTGCGGTGGCTCGCGCAAGGTGCCGCGCGGCAGCATGTGCTCGTTGCCAAAGGGAGCCTGCCGGTCGATGAGGACGACCTCGAGACCGTGCCGCATTTTCACATACTGGAATCCATCATCCAGAATCAGAACATCCGCACCGAATTCCTTGATCGCATAAACGCCGCTCTTCACGCGGTCCCGGTCCACCAAGACCACGACCCCACGCAGGTTGTTCGCGAGCATAAATGGCTCATCACCCGCCGTGCGGGAATCCAGCAGCAGGGAAACTCCGTCCGAGACAACGCGGGGAACGAAGAGTGATTTCCGGCGTGTGAGTTTGTCGGCAAGCCTCAAAAAAAACGGCCGTGGCACGCTTTTGTAGCCCCGGCTCAGAATGGCCACGCGACGACCGCCTTCCTGGAGCGCCCTCGCGAGCATTTCCACAACGGGGGTCTTGCCGGTTCCGCCGACAGTGAGATTCCCGACGCTGATGACAAGACAGCCGTGCGAGTGGCTCCGGAAGATGCGTCCCCTGTAGAGCGCCAAGCGGGCCTGCACAATGACGAGGTAGATTTTTGACAACCCCGAGAGAATCCACCGCAATATCCCCGCCCGCCGCCCGTAGCGACGGTCCAGGATGACATCCATCGCGAAGGACTCAAGTCCCTCGATCCAGCGCCTCATGCGATTTTCACCCCAGCATTGTCGGCGCGCACCACGATGGCGCAGGCCGATTCGAGTCCACAGGCGGAGATCATGGCATTGGCGACCTTGTCCGGGCGGCGAAGAGCCGCGCAGGCAACCGTCGAACCCGCCCCGCTCAACCAACCTCCCAGCGCACCCGCCGAGCATCCGGCGGCAATGACATCATCAAGAAACGGCATCAGTTTTGCCCGATAGGGTTGATGCAAACGATCTTCAAAACACCCTGCCAGCTTGCGGTAATCGCCGCTGGCGAACGCTCCTGCAATCGCCGCCGCATTCCCGACAGAGAGGGCGGCATCAGCGAGCGGGATTTTCGCCGGAAGAACACCACGAGCCTTGGATGTCTCCAGCTCCATATCGGGAATCAGCAGCACAAAAGCAAGTTCCTCGCCGACAGGGTAGCGCTGTAACGACCCGGACTTGGGAGCGATACAGAATCCTCCGAAAGCCGCAGGCGCGGCGTTGTCCGGGTGACCCTCCAACTCCGCGCACAAGCGGAAGACCGCCTGCCGGTCGAGTGGTTTTCCAGCCAGAGCGTTAAGTCCATGTAGCACTCCAAGCCGCACGGTCACACTGCTGCCCAGTCCACGCGATCTCGGCACATCCCCCTCCACGCTCCAGTGGAAATTGAACTTTTTGACCCCAGAGTTCGCGAAAAAAAGGTCCGCCGCAGCCGTGGCCATCTCTCCCGGGTCGCTGCCGCGTCCGCGCGCGACGGTGGTTGTATTATAAAGACTCAAGGCGATTCCCATCGCATCAAATCCAGGCCCCAGATTCGCCGTTGTGGCCGGCACACGCACTCGAACGCTTTTCATTTCGCCAAGCATTCTCGAAAAAATCCCCGCACGGCAACGACAAACCCAAAAAGCAGGGGTTGCATCCCGCCGCATTTTGTAGCATGGTCCCGACCCACAAATCAGTCATGGCAAACGATCCAACAGCTCCCCAAAATGAAGTGATGAACGGCGACGAGGCGGCAATCTTCCTCAAAATGCCCAAGTCCACCCTCTTGAAACTCTGCACGGAAGGGGAATTGCCGGGAGTTAAAGTTGGTCGCCAATGGCGGTTCAACCGCTTCGCCTTGGAAAATTGGATGCGCGAACGCGACGGCGAGGCCGGCACGCTGCCTGAAGAATCCGTGGGTGAGCCGGTGGAAGTCGATTTCCCCGCAAAACTTCAAAAAGCCGAGACCACCGTCGCAAAGCAAATCAAGCCCGTCGTCGAAGAAATGGTCGGATCGGTAGGCGGAGATGATTTCGACTCGGTGGGCGAAGTCCGCGAGCTTGATGAATTCAGCGGCGTGAGTGAGGTGATCGAGCAGGAAGAGGAGGAGGAAGAGGCTCCGGCGAAAGCATCCGCAAAACCCGCCCGCAAAACAACCGCCCGCTCGACATCTGCGCTCGAACTCATGGCGCAAATCTCCGAGAAGTCGCAGGGAAAAAAACCTTCCAAGGCCGCGCCCGCGCCGAAAGAACCCAAAATCCGCAAATCCGTTCAGCCATCCTCTGGCGCGCGTCCCGCATTTCGCGAAACGACCCGCGAGTCATCACATGATACGGATGCTGTTGAAATCTCTCGCCCCTACAACAAACCAGGCTCCGTGCCCGTTCCGCCGCCCGCCCACTCCAACCGCTCAGGAGGAGGCATGAACGCCTTCCGAAAACTCGCCTACTGGGTCGTCATTCTCGTCGTCCTTGGAGGCGCAGGCTTCGGCATCAAAGAACTTCTGAACCCCGGCGAACCCGCTCCATCCCCGCTCGCCCAGCCAAAACCGCAGCCCTCGCTGCCGGTCCTGCCGGAATTCCAAGTTGTCTATAAACACAATGACATGGAGGAAACCTCCGCAGGGAACATCAGCTCCGCACAACCCACCCCGGCAGCAGCCCCCATGCCTGCGGCTGTCACAGAAGCCATCGCTGCACCCACGCCTGCGACTACCCCCGCACCCACCCCGGTGGCGCTCGTCGAAGCTCCGACTCCAAAACCTGTTCAGCTCACACCTGAAGTTCCAGCCAGAACCCAGCCAATCGCAGCCACAACACAGCCAACGGTCGATCAAAACCTCGAAGCCATCAACCGCATTCTCCCCAGCCTCATGGACCTGCCGGGCTGTATCATTACCAGCAACAAAAACGAGATTCGCATCAAGTTTGAGGACGGAATCTTCGCCTCGGGTGTGAAAGTGGATAAAAAAGGCCGCGAGCAACTCGCCGCCACAGGAGCAGCCATCGCCAAGCACGCTCCGGATTTCTGGCTCATCATCGAGGGACAAACCGACGGCACCGCCATGCGCCAGCAATCACCATTCCGCGACAACTACACGCTCGGTCTCCGCCGCGGCGTCGCCGCCACCGAAGTGCTCCGCGAAGACAGCAACTTCCCCGCGGAGCGTCTCCTCGTCAGCTCCACTGGCGGCATGACCCAACCCTTCTCAAGCGATGTCCCCAACGCCGCAGCCAAGAACCGCACCGTCATCCTCCGCCTGGTGCCCAAAACCGGCCCGGTGCCGCCTTCGATCCAGTAAAAACCCGCGCGGCAGCGCGATTCGAAAACTCGGGAGGGACATCGTCTCGCATGTCCCATTTTTCAGCCGCCAAGCGGCGGGCGCTTACCAGTGAGTTTGCCACGCCGGTGTCCTTCACAGTCGAGACGACTGTGCTCCCCTCTTTACTCCGCGCGCGGCAGCGCGATTCGAAAACTCGGGAGGGACATCGTCTCGTATGTCCCATTTTTCAGCCGCGAAGCGGCGTCCGAGGATGTCGATGAGGTGGCGGCGTGCAGCTTGGTGGGAGCGGGACGCGGTGGTGGCGGAGCTTTCAAGTCTTGGGTCAAGCCGGAGGTCGACCCTCCAATTGGTTGCGCGCGGCAGCGCGATTTGAAAACCTGGGAGGGACATCGTCTCGCATGTCCTATTTTTCAGCCGCGAAGCGGCGTCCGAGGATGTCGATGAGGTGGCGGCGTGCGGCTTGGTGGGAGCGGGACGCGGTGGTGGCGGAGCTTTCCAGTCTTGGGTCAAGCCGGAGGTCGACCCATAGGCGCTAAGATAAGGCATTCTTAATTATGCGGCATTGCATACGCCTTTTTCTTGGGGGTTCTCGAAGTTTGCTGGAGATGCGGCCCCATTTTTCTACACACTCACTCAAACTCAGCGCCGGATTCAATGCGTTCTTGATCAGATGGAAAAGCAATGACTCCTCTCGCCAGAGACACCGACTACGCTCCCTTGATTGCTTGGAGCGGATAGCCCCAGGGGAAAAAAGACTCTCCCTTGACCAGGAGAGCTTCCAGCAGCAACGCCACCAGAAGTTTTCCTTCAAGCCACGATCGTATCGATTGCTTGTCGCGCTTGGGCAAATAACCAAAGCCCAGAATGGATTTCAAACGCTTGAACACAAGTTCCACCTGCCAGCGTCCACGGTAGATTTCGAGCACATTGGCAGCCGATGCCGCATCCGCTTTCAATGTCGTGAAAACGAAAATGTATCCAGCCGCCTCCAGAGTCTCGATCCTCGACTCGTTTTGATTTTTTTGCGCCTTGCGCCGCACCGCTTTTAAGGCCTTCTCGGTGGCCTGAGGGCTCTTTTTCAAAGCGCAGACCCGCCCTGCGATTCTTCGTTTCTGAAATGTAAACTCCACCGGCCAATCTCCGACCTGCAAATCGCCGAGCGTGCGCAGATGGGCCAGCAAATCAAATGACGCTCCGCCCGGGTGAAGTAATGGCAGGTTGTTGAATGCGAACCTTGCGATCACATCGGCGCCTGCGTTCACCGTATGGGCGATACCGGGCTTTTTTCCATAGGCCCTGTCGCCGATCCACAACTCCCCAGGCTGAATTTCAAAGCGTCCGAAACCTTCTCCGGAATTGGCCCAATCTTTCACCAGCGCCTGCTCGCATTTCAAATCCGACAATCCTATGGCGTAGTGTAGCATCCATCCCGATCCCGTCGGGCCTTGCTCCTGAATCCGCGTTCCATCAGCCACAATAATCTTGCGCCCGAATCCAAAGACCTCCGCAGGCTTTCGGGCAATCCACATTTCAAGCATCCGGTTGTTCATCCAGTTGAACCATGTTGCCGACTGCCGCAACCGATCCATGATCGCCACATCGCTGATATCCAGAATACCGCCTTCCTTCAACCTCACCGCTGTTTCCCTTAACGAACACCCCTCGGCCAAATGCAGAAGCAAAGCACGCAA
>JBILMW010000222.1:0-3342 GCA_044375335.1 Terrimicrobiaceae bacterium
GTATTCAGCGAGGATTTCCAGCAGGTTCGCCCGGCATTGCGCGATGTTGTCGGGCAGAAGCTCGATCCCATAGATGCACATGAGGGCAAGAAGTGCGTGCTGCCGCTTCTCGAACTCCGACTTGCCAAACTTGAGCTCCACGGCGGCGAGTTTACGCCGGAGAATTTTGACGAGAAAATTGCCGCTTCCACAGGCGGTCTCAAGGAATCGGGAGTCGATCCGCTCGGTCTCCCCCTTCACCAAATCAAGCATGGCCTCGACCAGCCAGCCAGGCGTGAAAACCTCGCCGTGGTCGGCCACGCGCTGCTTGGAGGTAATCAAAGATTCGGTCATAGGTATGCGGACTCAGTGTGGTGAAAAAACGCCTCCATAAACCAACTTTTCCGCAGCGGAAGCAAGACTGGTGCTCTTGGATTTGTCGCTTTTTTATTCTTCATGCCCGATCAAGCTCGCAAAGCCGGTAGGACATTTACGGGGGGTGCAGTTATTTTTCTGAACTTTCTCCCGATTCCCTTCCACCCCCGGCTCCGCAATCATCATCCCGCTTTGCGGTCAAATTCCAGTAAAGCCCTGTCGCAACACCGTGGGTCGTTGAGGTGTGGGTTCCCGGTGCCGAGGCAGGCTGGTTCCGCTTCGCTTCACACGCGCCAGCCTCCGCTGAAAGCCCGTCTCGGCTCTCGCCGACAAGTGGCACGACAAATTGCCTCCCGTAAATCCGCTGGTCGTTGAGGTGCCTGCGGACGCCGACCGGATGGCCATCTCCGCCGACACACTGCCGCGAAAATTTCGAAAATACTGATGGCCAGATCGAGGAGGTTGGGTGGGTTTTTTGCCGTGTGTCCGCGAAGCTGCTCCACCCGCGCCGAGTCTTGCGTCCGGCTTCGCCGCAATGTCACGAATGGCCCCGCGAACCGCTCCGCTGCGTCTCCGATAAAACCGCTCCGCCCACTGGAGAATTTCTTCTGGGCCTCATTCCGCTCCTTGCAGGAGCGAGATCGGCGAGTGTTTTTCGACTGTGGGCTACGCTCTCCGATAGCACAGCATAGTGGATAGCGGAGGATTTGGTTCGAGGAATTCCACCGCGCTATCCACTACGCCGATGCTATCGGAGCTTATCTGCGACTCCGCTACGCGGATCGCGGGGCCAGCAGCCACGCGGGGCTGCGGTTTCGGCGGCGATGGTTGCGCCTCGTGTTGGTGGAGTCCTGCGCGCCGCCGTCGTAGATCGGAGGTCAGTCCCATGCCATCTGCGCGGGGGTGGTTCGGTGGCGGTCTGCCGCTCCCTTGAGGGTCGCGCCACCCACGCCCCCGCCCACCCTGCTCCGCTCGCTCGGGGAATCGCTAACGCTCTCCCCTCACTCCCTTCGCCCCCGCAAGGCTGGCGGAGCCGCGTGGCGAAAAGCTCGCCGCCGCACCGCCGCGAAAACCTCGGGGCTTTGAAAAGGGGGCTCCGAGGATTTGGGCGGCGAGGGAGACTTTGGGCAAAACGCCGAGGGAGTTTTTGGGCGCGGGGATTTGGGTTGGCTCGATGTCCGAGGATTTGGATGAGGGAGGATTTGGCGCGAAGCCGCTTGAAAGCTGGCGCGGCGGAGGAGTGTGGTCTCGAAAAGGGAGAATTTGGGTGGCCCTCAAAAGTGCAGTAAAAGTGCAGTAGCTCGAATTTTGGCTTTTGATGAATTTCTCTGCAAAGCTTTCTCGCAGAGGAGTGCGCCCCCCGGGACTCGAACCCGGAACCAATTGATTAAGAGTCAACTGCTCTACCATTGAGCTAGGGACGCGTGGGATTTGGGAGGCTTTGGATTGGGTTCCGAAGCCGACCATGCTTTGTCTAGCGAAGCACGGGTGTGCTTACGGACAAATCAGAGGCAGGACACTAAATTCGCACGCTGGCGGATGGCAAGTAGAAATAGCGCGGCAGGCCCGTCAATTTGCCGGCACAGAGTTGCGCTCCAGCCAGGTTGCGTAGGCTTCTTCCGAGGTTTCGCCGGCTGCAAGGGCGAGGGTTTCGAGGACGGCTTCTTCTTCGGGGGCTTCGAGAGACCATCCATTAACTCCAAGAAAGATGTAGGCCGACATAAAGCCCGTGCGTTTGTTTCCATCGAGGAAAGGATGGTTTTTGACGATCCCATGCGAATAGGAGGCCGCCATCTGAAACAAAGTCGGGCCGCCATAGGAGAGGAGATGCTTGGGCCTATTGAGGGCGGAATCGAGCAAGCCTTCGTCTCTGATGCCTGACAAACCTCCGAAGCGGTTGAGCAGTTCGGCATGCACCGCAAGGAGGATGTCCTTCGTGATCCAGTTAGGCTCGTTCATTTGGCGAGTTCACGAAGTGCGTTGCGATATCTCTGCATGCCCTTTTCGGCTACTTGCATGAATTGTTGAAAGCCCGGGCGCTCGGGGGTGACGCGGAGGGAGCATTCGGGGGATTCCGTGAAATAGAGAATCGTGCCTTCCTCGGCTTTGAGTTGTTGGAGGGCTTCTTTGGGGAGGACGACGCCGAGGGAATTACCGATTTTGCGAACTTTGGATTGTGCGATCATGGAATAACATTAGTTATCACATGGCGATTGTCAATCGGCGGCGTGGTTCGTTTTACGGGTTGCGGCGTGGGTTTTCGAAATGTGGGTTTTCGAAAGATTGCCAATGGCTCGTGCTGGTTTTATAAGTCCTGCCCCGATATTCATCCCATGAAATCCTCCTCCTCGCAGTCTTCCTCTTCTTCCACCCAAGCCGTGTCGGTCGCTGGCAAGAAACTCCTTGCGGCGAACCGCAGTGAAATCGCGATTCGGGTTTTCCGTGCCGCGACCGAGCTGGGCATGCGCACAGTTGCCATCTACGCGCAGGAGGATCGTCACACGATGCACCGCTTCAAAGCCGACGAAGCCTATGTGGTGGGCGAGGGCAAGGGGCCGGTGGGGGCGTATTTGGATATCGATGGTATCATCAGCCTGGCGCGTGAACACGGCGTGGACATGATTCACCCGGGGTATGGATTTTTATCCGAGAATGCAGCTTTCGCGCGGGCTTGCGTGGAGGCGGGGATCACTTTTGTGGGACCGGACTCGGAGTTGCTCGACACGATGGGCGACAAAACCGCCGCACGGGCACTGGCTCAGAAGCTGAATGTGCCGACGCTACCTGGCACGAAGGATCCGGTGAGCGAGCGCGGCGAGGCACTTCGTATCGCGAAGGGGATCGGTTTTCCGCTGATCATCAAGGCGGCCTTCGGCGGTGGCGGGCGTGGGATGCGAGTGGTGACGCGTGGCGAGGATTTGGCCGACCTGCTGGATGAGGCGCAGGGCGAGGCCGGGCGGGCGTTTGGAAATTCCGCCGTCTTTCTGG
>JBILMW010000223.1:0-3319 GCA_044375335.1 Terrimicrobiaceae bacterium
ACCGAGGAGCAGGTCCTCAAGCTGAACATCCCGACCGGCATTCCGCTGGTTTACGAGCTCGATGCCGATCTCAAGCCGATCAAGAGCTACTATCTGGGCGACCAGGATGCCATTGCGGCCGCGATGAACGCCGTAGCCAATCAAGGCAAGGCCAAGTAACAGACTGCGGTTTCACGCCCGGGGTGGTGATTGCCCCGCGTTTCGAGTTCACCAATAAATCCTCGGCGCGATGTCTGGAGGCAGAGGATTGGATGGTGGGGCTTCCTGTTTAAGCAGCGATTGCCGCGTTTCTGTGGGGGATTTTCCATACACCCGCGTGAAGCAACGGGTGAAATAAAGCGGATTCTCAAAACCACAGCGGGCGGCGATTTCCTTGATTGCCAGACTGGACCGCCCCAGCAGCGCCATGGCGAGCTGGAGTTTGAGGAGGCGAAATGTCTCCATCGGCGCATGGCCGAGTGATGTCTGGAAAACACGGCAGAGGTGCTTTTCCGTGACTCCGGCGCGTTTGGAAAGTTCGCCGAGTTGAAGGGTGTAGTGAGGATCCGTGTCGAGGATGGCCCGCATAAAATTCAAGGACGCGTGAACCTGTTCGGGAAGCCGATCTCCCACAGCAAGGCCTTCGTCTTGCGATGGCTTGAGCAGGATGCCGAGCAGACACTCCATGAAAAGACTCTCCTCCGGCCAGGCACGCAAGGTAGGCCAGGCCGTTTCGCCATGAGCGCCGATACGGCCGATCAAGTGGCGCAACATGGGAGCGATGACGGGGTCTGGATTTTTAAACAATACCGGCCACTTGCTCATCCTAGGCCAATCGCCGGGAACTGCTGCAAAATCGAAATGCACATACGCATGCCGCGTCGCCACGCCCGCATCCCAGCTGTAGGTCTCCTGAAAGCCTGGCCGGGCCAGAATCAAACTCCCCGGCGGCGCCTTGTGGTCCACCGCCCCTAAGCGATAGTTCGCCGTTCCTTCGATCATCAAAACCAACTCGAAATCCTGCAGCACACGCGGCGCGAGCTTGTCCCCCGGCCGATAGTGAACCACCGAGCCGTAGATATATTTGAGTTCCAAGCGTGGCGACACGGGTATCGGGTCCATACCGAAATTCTCTCAGCACTCCCAAACCAGCTACAAGTCGAAATGCGAATTTTGTGCATATTTAACGAACTCCTGCCCATTGGCAAAAAACACTCCGCCTCTATTGTTGGCTCGCTGATCAAGAAAGAATGCGGCAACCCAGAAAAGTCGCAAACCCAATTCCCGACTAATAAAACCCACAACACAACAAACACCCCAAAAACCATGAGTGCCGTTGCCGAATCCGATTCAAAACCCCATCAACTGAGTGACTACAGTCTCGTCGGTGTGAATTCCAAGCTGGCCATCGAAAAAGGCCTCGCAGAGGCGGACTGGTATCAATCCCCTGTTCCCCGCGATGTCATGCGCCAGTTGCTCGAGCGCAAAAACGGCCCCGCCATTCGCGACACGATCATCTGGTTCGGCCTGCTCGGGCTTTTCGGCTATGCAGGATTCCTCCTCTGGCCAAGCGCCTGGGCGCTGGTTCCCTTCATGGCATACTGGGTCATTTACGGAACGACCTCGGATTCCCGCTGGCACGAGTCGAGCCACGGCACTGCATTCAAGAGCGATTGGCTCAACAACGCGCTCTACGAGATTTCCTCCTTCATGGTCATGCGTGAGAGCACGGTCTGGCGCTGGAGCCACACCCGCCACCACAGCGACACAATCGTCGTAGGCCGCGACCCCGAAATCGCTGTTCCCCGCCCGGCGAGCATCAAGAACTTCCTCACCACATTTCTCGGCTACCCCGCCGCCATCGCCTATTTCAAAAAGGTGTTCCGCCACGCCGCAGGCAGTCTGGATGCCGAAGAGGCAACCTACATCCCCGAGTCGGCGCGTCCCACGATTTATTTCAAGGCCCGCATCTACCTTGCCATCTACCTCGCTGTGATCGGCGCGTGCTTTTATTTTCAGAGCATCCTGCCCCTTCTCTACATCGGCCTGCCAAACCTCCTCGGCGCTTGGATGATGCCGATCTACGGGTTCACCCAGCACGCCGGTCTTGCCGAAAATGTGCTCGACCACCGCATGAACTGCCGGACAGTTTATATGAATCCGATCAACCGGTTTTTGTATTGGAACATGAACTACCATGTGGAGCACCACATGTTCCCGCTCGTGCCGTATCACAACCTGCCGAAGCTCCACGAGGTCGTGAAGCCCGACATGCCGACTCCCTACCGCAGCATCTTTCATGCGTGGAGTGAGATCATCCCCGCCGTTCTGCGTCAGGTCAAAGACCCCGGTTATTTTGTGAAGCGCGTTCTCCCCACGCCCACCGTGCGCTCCGCAGCAAACGAGGCGGCAAAAACCATCGTCTCAACTGGAATGGCCGATGCGGAAGGTTGGATCGAAGTCGCCCCTGTGGATGCGCTCCTGCGCGAGGATGTGTTACGCTTCGACTACGGCGGCAGCACTTACGCCGTCTACCGCTCGGGGGATGACCAATATCACGCGACCGATGGCATTTGCACCCACGGCAACACGCACCTCGCCACCGGCATGGTGAAAGGAAACCTCATCGAGTGCCCAAAACACAATGGCCGCTTCGACATGCGCGACGGTTCGACCCAACGACCACCGGTCTGTATCGCCCTCAAAACCTACCCGGTCCGCGTCACCGAGGGCCGGATTTTTATGAATGTCTACAAAGCCGGCGGCGAAGGCGCGAAACAAGCCGCCACGGCCTACACCTTCCGCGTTGTGAGCAACGAGAATGTCTCCACCTTCATCAAAGAAGTCGTCCTCGAGCCGCTCCCTGATACGCCCAAGCTCGACTACCAGGCCGGCCAATACATTCAAATGTTCATCCCTGCCTACGGGAAGATCTCGTTTGAAAACTTCAATATCCGCCCGCCGTTCGACGCCGTCTGGAAGGCCAACCATGTCTTTGACTACGCCACCGAGAACCACGCCGAGGTGCGCCGCAACTACTCGCTCGCCACAAATCCCAAAACGGACACCCAAATCCGCTTCAATGTCCGCATCGCCACGCCGCCGCGCGGGCAGGACTGCAAAGCCGGCGTAGGCTCCTCCTATGTCTGGAACCTCAAGCCCGGCGACACCGTGAAGGCGTTCGGTCCCTTCGGCGACTTCCTCGTGAAGGATACGGAGAATGAAATGATCTACCTCGGCGGCGGTGCCGGCATGGCCCCGCTTCGCTCCCACCTCTCGCACCTCTTCGACACGCTGAAAACCGGACGCAAGGTCAGCTTCTGGTATGGCGCCCGCTCGA
>JBILMW010000272.1:0-3305 GCA_044375335.1 Terrimicrobiaceae bacterium
CTACGGACACACCATAATAATGAGCTAGTGTAAATAGATTGGTTGGCGTGAATTTACCATGAGTACGGTACATATCATTAAACCGTTTCAATAGGCCACTAGTTGGCATAAGGAAATATTTGGGAAAAGTTTCCGCTAGTTGTTCACTTTCAGGAAATCGCTGATATTGACCATCAAAATGAAATTCTGGTTTTTGCCGATGTGCGAGAAAATGTAGATATCCGTGCGCCATTGACCAGCGCCGATGCTCCTCTGGATGGTGGGCGTTTATAGCCATACAACCGCCAACTTGCTCATTATAACTATATATTTCTGAGTATTTTGCTGGCATTGGCAAATAGAAGATCCGTAAACCTACATCTTGTTCTAATATGTCGCGTAGTTGAGGAATGGGAGCATCACCTAATCCCAATCTTTGGCGCTCTGCTACTGCTATACTTTCAGCAGCAGTTTTGATGGGCATATCTGTTACTTGATATTCAAAAGGATAGTTACGCGCTATTGGCGCATCCATGATTTTCTCAAGTTCTAGATAATTCTGGCATAATTCCTCTAAATGCAGGATAAATGGTTCAATTGCTGCCTGTTGTTCTTGATTACGTTGATAAACTGCCCGAAACTGCACTTCAAAAGGTTGGACTATTGGACGTTGACGCACAAAGTCACTTACAGAACGTCCGTAAGCACGGGCAAGTTTAATAAGTTCATTAGCTTTAATGCGGCGTTCTCCTTTTTCAATGGCGATCATGGTGGTACGTGCAGCATCAATAATCTTGGCTGCATCCGCTTGAGTCATCTTGCATTTTTTACGGGCTTGTTGGAGGAGTTCTCCTAATGTCCGCAAGTCAATGTTATCCAGGATGTTGGTAGTCATGATATTTTTATTTCTGATAACGTCAGATATTAATTATATTATTTTAGCTATAATGTCAGGTTTTGATATAGTTGACAAGTTGACTACCTGTTGATATTGTTTTCACAACTGATTCATCTGTAAATACTTTGATTCATTATTAGTCAATCAAACTCATAAAAACGATAATTGAGAAGTAGTGAATCATGGTTAGTTAGATATGCCTTCCAAAAAACCGCAAATGACAATTCGCATAGAAGAAGATGAGTACAAATACTTGGAAGATTGGGCTGCTAGAGAGTTTCTCAGTGTTCCTCAATTAGCTAAAGTTATTGTCAAGAGAGCGATCGCCCAAAATAAAAAATCTCAACAAGTAGAATCACTATGACAGATGAAGAAAAAATTTCCAGACACGCAGCTACAGACAGAGATAAATGTCAAGAAATAGCTGATAAATACGGATGGGAATTATTGAAAGTAGAACCTACTAATAATAAAATTCTCAAAGTTGATTGTGTGTTTGAAGGTGAAACGGAATTTCCTAATGATCATGAGGAATCAAAATGAGTAAATATATTATTTTTAAAGCAGATAAAGGACAATTAGAAAACTGGGAAAAAATGTTACTATCTCATACTGGTGCTTGTACTGATATCCTAGCTGAACATTATGATGGGTTTAAAAAGCCTATTCCCGAACCTGGTTACAGACTCAAGGAATTTCGTCAAATTGAAGAATATGTAGATCCTCAGTTTCCAGGTGCAAGTACACATTATAGAATTGGTGACTGGGAAGTTTCCAAGGTAGAAGAATATGTACCGGATTTACCTGTGGGTACTTTTGAATCAGTAGTTATTTGTTATTGTCGTTATTCTCCAGTAAATACGCCATTAAAACCATTACCAAAAATCCAAGTATCCCTCAGTATTAAAATGGAAGCGTGAATAGAAACCTGTGGGAAATTGTAGGTAAATGAAAGAGGCATTTTCATGTAAATCTCCCACATTTCGATTTTATTTTCTGAAAAGTAATAGTTTTCAAATATATTGCTCATCATATTAATTACACTCTAGCTAAAATCTCAAAGTTTTTACCTAATTCAGTAGTGTAATTAATTTTCAATATTTATTTTTAAAATGCGTTTGGGAATAGTATTAAATTCTCCTTCTCCTCTAGGAAATAATGGTAAGTAGTTTCTTTGTTCACGAGAATATTCGTAAAATGATTATATGCCATATTCGATTAACCTCATTGAAGTTTGCATAAGTATTGATATCATTGATTATACAGACAAAACCCACCGAATTTACAATTAAGTAAAAGGTGGGTTAAAAAACTTAATTTGTTTTAGCAAATTCTCTTCGCAATTAATTATTTAGATATTGTCAATTCCAAAGTCTGTTTAAAATCATCCACAGAATTAACTGTTACAGCCAATTTCAACATTTCATCTAAAATAGATAAATTAGAAATCTGAGATAGAGATACTATAATCTCTAAAGAAACCTCACCAAATCGAGTTTGCAAAACAGTTTTGATGTAATCACGAGCATTTTGTAATGCACCAATTTCCTTACCAATCTCTTTACCGCGTTCTATTGCCATTTCTTCTGTAGGACTGATAAAAGGCATTTTTCTTTCCTCCTCTAAACTGTTAAGTTGATTTAGTAACTTTTGCTGTAATTGCCCAGGTAAAGTCATCATTTTATCAATGATTTTAAAGAGTTTAACAATTTGTTCTTTTGTTAATCCTCTATCATAAAGTCCGCGAATTAATGTCCATTTCCATTGCTCCCGTTCTGATAAATTACCAGTGGTTGCTTTAGTTTTCAAATGTGCCATTACTATGATAGCAAATGGATTATCACTAGCTTCTAATTCCTGCCAGCGAGATTCATAGTCCAGTAGTTTAGCAATGGGAAATTTCAGACTAACTTCACACCCTCCAAGGGAATAACCATAAGCACTAGGTCGCCAATTGTTCCTTTCATCACCTAGAACGGCGAGACTAACTACAGGTTTGTGATATAAATCAAAGGAACGGTAATTATAAATATACATCCGTTCACCAAAATATACTTCATATTGACTTTGAATCTCAACATGAATTAATATCCAAACTTCTCGTTTATCCAGTAACCAAACTTGATAAAGTTGATCAGCAATACGTTTTTCTGTTTCTGATGAAGCCGTAATCTCCTGTAGTTCTTTATCAAGGGACTGAGGCGTTTGTGTCCAATCAATTAATTGATGGACTTCGGGAAAAAAGAAGGTTAAGAAGCTTTCAAAATACTCCGTTAATGCTTCTTTCCAAGATTCATCATAATTAGCAGTTACTTCTTTCATAAGTAGGTTGGCGTTAAAAATTGTCGTTATGACAAGGGAACAGGGAACAGGTTTTGGGCAACTTTACTTTTCGTTACTTATGTCGGTTTTTTTCCGTTCACTTACT
>JBILMW010000076.1:0-11848 GCA_044375335.1 Terrimicrobiaceae bacterium
AACATCCCCGCAATGTGTTGAATTCTTTTTCACCATCGTAGCTCAACTTTTTCGTGCTCATTTGTCTATCTTTTTCTTCTACCCTCATTTCATAAGCTCACCAGGCTCTCAAACCAAACGCCCTGGGGAAGCTCAAAAAAGAGATTTTAAATGCTTGCCATGCGCGGGATTTTTATTATATTACGCGTCCTTTATGGCAAAAACAGCATGGCTCGAGCGCAACAAGCGCAAACAGAAAACAGTTGAAAAATATGCGGCTCTCCGCGCGGAATTGAAGGCGAAAAAAGACTACGCCTCACTAACTCAGCTCCCCCGCGATGCAAGCCCCACGCGGCTTGTCAACCGCTGCCGCGTCTCCGGACGCCGCCGCGCGTTTCTCCGTCGCTTTCAGATTTCCCGTATTACCTTCCGCGAACTCGCTTCGTCCGGTCTGATTCCCGGCGTTACGAAGTCAAGTTGGTAATCCTAGTCCGCCCGCAGGCTTCTTCGCCGGGCGGGCGGGCAATTTGACATACTGTCATGTCCCCACTCTGGAAGCAGAAGCCATTTGTAGGTTTCGGAATCGGAGTGGGCCTTTTGGGGGCTGTAGCCTTGGCCCTCAAGCATCGCCAGAAGTTTTCCCGGGGCGTTCCTGACGAAATTTCCCCCGCCATATTCGCCACGCGCTCTGCTTCGACCTCGCGCGGGGAGATGGTTTATCATATCAGCGGTTCGGGCGAACCGGTTATTTTCCTTCATGGATTCTTTCTGGGTGCGTCCTCCTACGAGTGGTCGAAGGTTTACTCCCTCTCGGCCTTGCGCCATGAGGTCATCGCGCCGGATCTTATCGGCTTCGGGGAATCCGAGCGCCCAGCCGGCGGTCTGGATGCAATCGATCATGTCGAAAGCCTCGCTGAATTGCTTCGCGAAGTGGCGCCAAGCAAGCCTGTGGTGATCGTGGCGAGCGGCGTCAGTGGCAATATTGCTCTGATGCTCTCGGCGAGGCATCCCGAGCTTGTTTCTCGGATGGTTCTTTTTCTTCCAACGGGTCTCGGAGATTCTCAAAAGTGTCGAACCATGGGCCTCATCGGCAAAAGTCGGATTCCCGGCGTGAGCGGATTGATTTACCGGCGCCACTTGGCCCAACCCGCTTTTATCCGTTCTTGGCTTGGGTCTCTGGGTTTTTCCAATCCTGAAAAAATCAACGATGAGACACTTAGTGTGCTCGTCACTTGCGCTCAACAATACGGAGCGGAACATGCGATTTTCAATTTCTTCAAAAGACGCCACGGATTTGATGTGGCCCCTCATCTCTCCTCGGTTCTTGCCCCCGTGCATATTCTTTGGCCGTCGAAAGCTACTGGATTTCACCCGAGTGATGCCGTGAACCTCTGTCGCAATCTGCCGAGGGCAAGTATGGAGATTCTTCCTGACGCGGCCGCCTTTGCCCCCATGGAGGCGCCTGAGGAAATCGGGGCGATTGTTTCCCGTTGGATTGATGGCGATCTTACCGCACTCCAGACAACCTGATTTCATATGAACGACCTTCATTTCAAAAATCCGCGTCAGCGCGTTGTGCTTGTTCGCCATGGTGAGACGGAGTGGAGCCTCAGCGGACGCCATACTTCGCTCACCGATATTCCCCTCACACAAGTTGGCGAGCGCAGGGCAATTGCTCTGGAGCCTTTGCTTCGGAAATGGAATTTCGGCCTCGTGCTATGCAGTCCACGCCTTCGAGCCAAGCAAACTTGCGATCTTCTCGGGTGGGGCAAAAACTCCGTGGAAACCGAGGATCTCGTCGAATGGAATTACGGAGAATTTGAAGGGCTCACCACACCAGAAATTCGCGAACGCATTCCCGGTTGGACCATTTTTACACATCCGTGTCCAAATGGTGAAACAGCCGGCCAAGTCACAGCAAGAGTGGACAGGGTCATTTCGCGTGTGCGAGACTTTGCTGGAGATACCCTTCTCGTCGGCCACGCGCACTGCCTTCGCGTCCTTGCCGCTCGCTGGCTTGGCTTGGATGCCAATAGCGCCCGTTTTTTCAATCTCGAAACTGGAACTTGGAGTGTCCTTTCCTACGAGCATGAAAATCCAGTAATTCAAGTCTGGAGCGCTCCGCCGGAGTGAGGGGCTTATTTCCAGTGCGATTTCCAGGCTTCAAACTCTGACAATCGCAATCGGTGTCTCGCGATATTGCCTGAATGCAACCCCTCCAATTCGATGCGTATGACTTCTTGAAATCTCTCTCTATCGTCTTTCGGTAAGGACCTGCTTGCCTCGGCAATCGTCCATTCCAGTGATAGCAGTCGATCCATTTGTTTGCGTGCGATTTCGCTAACGAAACGGGTTATTTCGTTTCTGTATTTCAAACGAAATGGATCGGGTGACCCAAGAGTTTCTTTGACGCCGATATATTGGTTTGCGGAGCTTTTGTAGGCCCAGACAAACACATCGCGCAGATATTCGATGCAGTTCAGTTCATAGACGCCAAGCAGCCCACCGATGTAATCCTTCTGCTCAACCCCTGTGAATGAGAGAGGGCAGAGGTTATGGCGAATCATCGGAATATTGGCAGCAAGGCGCGAAACCCTTTTATTCACATCTTCAAACGGTTGCAGGTAGGGCAAGTGCACCATTACGAAAAAAGCCTGCTCGTAGGGATTCTCGATTTCATTCGCCACCCACAAGATCTGCTCGAATTTTTCCTCAATCAGTTGAGGAACGGCCAACGGGTGGAAAACCGTTCCGCTTATGCCAACAGGCCGCGAGCGGACACGGCCGCACGATGCTGGGTCATGAAGGAGATTATCGGCAAGCAGCGCATGCAGATTGCAGACAGTATGGCTATTGAACCCCACGCCAGTAGGGTTGTCAGACAGCATCTCGAGAGCTGCTTTATGATTGAGGATCATTTGCGTCTCTTCGGATTTATGCCCCTCGGCGGCCTCACCGAGGTGGAGCAAGCGTTCGGTCTCAAGCAATGAGTAGGTATTTCCCTCAAGACGGCTCGAGTTCCAAGACAGGTCGATCAAAAGACGTTGCAAAACCTGCCTCAAATAAGTGCCGGGAGGCAATTCGTCCGCGCCTACACATCCAAATCGCGCCAGTTCGTCGCGCGTTTCGGCGGGCAAGTAAAATGTGCGATTCGGTTGATACGCATCCAAAAAATCAGATTTGTATCCGACTGGAATTCGCTCAGTCCGAGGTCTCTGAACCAAATAACGAATACGGCGTCCTTCGGGAGACAGCCATGGCGTATCTCTCGTGAAGGAGTCTGGTTCCTCTCTTAAGATGCTCGTTGATCCTTCTTCTTCAAAAGGAATAACATAACGCGTTGCGCGTCCTTTGCCTTTAAGTTTAAGGTGTCCGGTTTGAACCAATCGGTCGAGGTCTCTTTGAAGAGTTCTTTTTGGAGTTCCCCTCATCATGGGGATGCTGAGAATGTCCTTGATCGATGCTCCAAAAGGAAAGCACTCGGCGGCTTTTATAACTGAATAGACTCTGGAATGTGATATTCTTCTTGGCATTTTCTTGGCACACACTCTAAACGCGCCATTTAAAAATGCCACTAAATTATTATACGCGCCTAAAAATTTGTTTTCTTGCCTCTACGCTAATCTCGTGTCATGATTTGCGCCACGCGTTCCATTTCATTGATAGTATTGTAGAAATGCGGACTGAACCTAATCCATTTCCTTCCGCAATGGCTTTTTCTCAATGAAGCAGCTATTCCTGCGGCTTCGAGTCTCGAAAATATCGCGCCACTTTCGATGGATGCGTGCCTCGTCGTTAAAATCCCGGACCTCATAGGATCCCCAGCTCTTGGCGAGAGAAATTCAAAGCCTGCCGTGCTGAGTTTGTCCTCCAAATAATCCCTGTTCTCCAAAATCCCGGATTGCACATTTTCCAAGCCGATCTCGAGAAGCATTTCGAGACTGGCTTTCATCCCATACATGCCGGCGATATTTAAAACTCCAGGTTCATAGCGGCGGGCGGTCTCCTCAAAGGCAATCTCCTTTTGAGCGATAAAATCCGGGGATTTGACATTCCAAGCCCCAAGCAATGTCGGACGGCATTTTTCAAAATTCCTCCGCGCCACAAAAACGATTCCCATGGCCATGGGCCCAAGCATCCACTTATGAGCATCGGCACTGAGGAAATCAACGAACTCGACATCGAGTGGCGCTGCACCAAGGGTCTGTATGGCATCAAGCGAAAACAAGACGCCTTTCTCCCGAAGCATGAGGCCGATTGCTTCGACATCGATTCGGCGCCCGCTCAGGTAGTGACAGGATGCCAGCGCGACCAATTTAGTTCTCGGCGTCAGAGCGGATTCAACGAGCTCAGGAGTGATTCCTCCAGGCTGATCAGGGTGAAGTTCCTTTGCAGCGACACCGCGCGAAGCAAGCGCAGTCCACGGATACACATTCGCAGGGTAGTCGTCCCCGTAATAAACAACCTCGTCACCGGCCTGCCAATCGAGCCCATTTGCAAACAAGCTCAGCCCAAGCGAAGTCGGCCCGAGCAGTGCGATTTCATCGGCATTTGCGCCAATGAGCTTCGCGCAAAGCGAGCGCGTTCGGGCGACATCACGCAGCACCTCTCCAAATTCCTGATGTTTGTGGCAACTCGCCTCCGCATGGGCCTTCATGGCATCCGCCGCGCAACGCGGGAGAATTGTCACACCGGCGTGGCCAAGAAAAATTCCGTTTTCGACAACAGGAAACTCCCGCCTGCGCTCAGCCTCGTCATTGAAAAATCTCACTTTCTCGACTCCTCGGCTTCGTGGATAAGCGACCAGAAATCATTTGTCTTTGCGACCTCGCCGTCCTCTTCATCGATCGGAAGGTTCGAGCGAAAAAGGAAGTCGCGAATCGTGTTTTTGTGAAGCACTCGGTGAATCAAAAGCCCCTCGGGATGCTTCTCAAAATAAATCCGGTAATCCCTCGCCCGATAGCGCAGCAGCGAGCGTCCATCCCTCGAGACCTTTCCAAATTTCTCATCCTCCAGAGACTCTAGATCTCCGGGTAGAAACTGAAATTCCGCCAGCAGGTCCAGCTGCAAATCCTTTGGCAGCGCAGCCATCTCCGCAGCGCTGATTCGATTGAAAATCACTTGAAACACAACCCCACACTACCCGCTTGGCATCCCTTTTTGGCAAGCAGGGAATTTCGATGCTGTGTTGCAAAACCACAACCGATCTGCCTTAAATCTCCGCTCCTGCCCCTATGAGTCAAAATATCGAATCCCACCTACAAGAAAAACGCATCTTCAAACCTGCCGCCGCTTTCTCAAAAAAAGCAGCAGTCAAAAGTTTCGCCGACTACAAAAAACTCCATGCCGATTCCCTCAAGAAACCAGAAAAATTCTGGGCCCGCGAGGCATCTGAGCTCGTCTGGCAAAAGAAGTGGAAAAAGGTCTTGGACTGGAAAGAGCCCTATGCTGAATGGTTCGTCGGGGGCCAATTAAACGCCTCGGAAAACTGCCTCGATCGCCATCTCAACGGACCTCGCCGCAACAAGGCGGCCATTATTTGGGAAGGCGAACCCGGTGAGCGCCGCACGCTGACTTATCACCAACTCCACCGCGAAGTCTGCATCTTCGGAAATATCCTCAAGCGCAATGGCGTCAAAAAGGGCGACCGCGTTTTGATCTACATGCCTCTTATTCCGGAGGCTGTCATCGCGATGTTGGCCTGCGCCCGCATTGGAGCGGTTCACACTGTTGTCTTTGGTGGATTCAGCAGCGAGAGCATCAAGGATCGCTTGGCGGACAGCGGTTCGAAAATTGTGGTGACAGCAGACGCAGGCTACCGCCGTGGTCAATGCGTCACGCTCAAGCAGAATGTCGACCACGCCCTCCAAGGGAACACCGAGGTCAAACGCGTCATCGTTGCCAAGCGCACCACGATGGATGTCCATATCGAAGAAGGCCGCGACGTCTGGTGGCATCGCGAGGCTGAATATGTCGATGCGAATTGTCCTGCCATCCCGCTCGACAGCGAACATCCGTTGTTCATCCTTTACACAAGCGGCTCAACCGGGAAGCCGAAAGGCATTCTGCACACGACTGGCGGCTACATGACCGGCACGGCTGCAACGAGCAAATACATATTCGACCTCAAAGAAGAGGATGTTTACTGGTGCACGGCCGATGTGGGCTGGATCACCGGGCACAGCTACCTCGTTTACGGACCTCTTGCCAATGGTGCCACCTGCGTTCTTTACGAGGGCGCTCCGAACTGGCCAGAGCCGGATCGCTTCTGGAAAATCATCGAGGAACTCGGTGTAACTATCCTCTACACGGCACCCACAGCCATTCGCGCATTCATGAAATGGGGCGACGAGTGGCCAAAGAAGCACGACCTCTCCTCACTTAGACTCCTCGGCAGCGTTGGAGAACCCATCAACCCCGAAGCTTGGATGTGGTATCACAAACACATCGGCGCCGAGCGTTGTCCGATTGTGGATACCTGGTGGCAGACTGAGACTGGCATGATTCTCATTTCACCGTTGCCAGGTGCCACGCCACTCAAACCAGGCACGGCCACGCTTCCTTTCTTCGGCGTCGATGCAGCAATCGTCGACGACAACGGTAAAGAAGTGAAGCATGGTGAAGGCGGCAAGCTTGTCATTCGCAAACCTTGGCCTGCCATGCTTCGGACAATCTACGGAGACAAGCCTCGCTACAAAAAACAGTATTGGAGCGAGGTTAAAGGCGCCTACTTCACGGGCGACGGTGCACGCCGGGACAAAGACGGCTATTTCTGGATCGTTGGCCGTATCGATGATGTGTTGAATGTCGCCGGTCACCGACTCGGAACGGCCGAAGTCGAAAGTGCCCTCGTCGGTCATCCTTCCGTTGCCGAAGCGGCAGTTGTGGGGCGTCCCGATGAGATCAAAGGCCAAGGCGTGGTGGCTTTCGTTACCCTCCGCGAAGGCCATGCCGCATCGAAGCACCTTTCGGCGGAAATTCGCAACCATGTTGGAAAAGTCATCGGTCCCATCGCCAAGCCGGACGAAATTCGTTTCACCGAGTCCCTGCCAAAAACACGAAGTGGAAAAATCATGCGCCGTCTCTTGAAACAAATCGCCGCCGGAGTCCAGATCACTGGCGACACGACGACGCTCGAAGATTTGAGTGTTCTCACACGCCTCAGCTCTGCAAAAGACGAGTAACATTGAACATCCGAATGCTCCAACCGCCCGCTTGCTTCAGCATGAATTCAGTCCTATCCAAAATTCGTAGCTGTTGCAGGTGGCGTGCGTTCCTGATCGCTCAGTTCGCCCTCCTCACCACGATTCTTTCGGCAGGGGCGGAGTGGAGCATCGTTTCTGCGACAGGCCTCGGATCGCCTAGTCCCGGGGTGGAGGTCATCGAAACCCGCTGTGTGAACGGAAACCAGACCGCCAGAGTCACTGCGCTTTGCTTCAACGACAAAAACCACACTCTTCGCGTCATCGATAGTCCCTCTCCTGGAAATGCGACACTCGCCAACACTCTGAACAACGCCAAGGTAGTGGCAGGTGTCAACGGGGGCTATTTTCATAAAGACTACCGTCCAGTAGGCCTCATGATTTCCGATGGCAAAACAATCAACGGCTTTGAGAAGGCGAAACTCCTTAGCGGACTGGTCGGGGTGAAACAAGACGGCCATGTTTCGATCCTCCGCTCGGGGGAATACGATTCCGGCAAATCGCAACTTCTTCAGGCGATTCAATGCGGTCCGATGCTCGTGGAAGACGACCAGTTGGTCGAAGGTCTCAATGAAGAACGAATCGCCCGCCGGACTGTCGTGGCAAAGGGAAACCGCGGGGAAACCGCGCTCATCTACATCTCATCCGTTACCCTGGCAGATGCCGCCCGCATCCTCGCGCTGCCTTCGATTCTGGATACATGGAAGCCAAAAATTGCGATCAACCTCGATGGCGGCAGCTCCAGTGGCATGTGGGCAGAAAATGGCATTTCGCTGACCGAAATTGTCCGTGTTCGGAATTTTCTCGCGATCGTTCCGCGCTAACCGGGTAAATGATTTTCACGCCCTGATCGGAGTTGTCATTTAGTCCTCGGCTATGTCCGCACTCAATTCATCTGCTCCGCCACCCGACCTGCGCTGGATTCAGTGTCACCGCTGTCATGCTCCATTGCGCGACCGCCAGTTGAAACCCCATGAATTCCTCTGCTGCGGACGCTGTGGTGAGCAAATCAAGTCAGCACACCCCGGGCGCACGATGATGGCGGCTTGGGCTTTTGCGATGGCGGCCTTGATTACACTCATCCCGGCTAATATGAATCCGATTCTCATCTTTAGCGTGGCAGGGAATTATCAGGAAAACTTGATAATCACAGGTGTCGAAGGTTTGTGGATGCAGGGATTTCAACCCCTCGGCGCACTTGTTTTTTTCTCTGCCATTTTAGCGCCGGTTTTCTACCTGCTCTCGGTCTCTTATGTTTCCGCCTGTTGGACTCTCCAGATGCGCCTTCCATTCATGGGAGCAGCGTTCCGACTGGTCGAGGTGCTCGAACCTTGGAACCTCCTGCCGGTTTTCGCCATCGCCTGCATGGTCTCCGTTGTAAAACTCCGCACCCTTGGCACGGTCAGTTGGGAACCAGGTTCGCTTTGGATTCTCGCCACAGCAGTCCTCACCATGCTGGCCATTCAGTGCTTCGACAGGAAATGCGCCGAGCTCTATGTTGAGGACGCGAAATGACAGACCAACTCCGATACAATCTGTCAAAGGCCCTCACAGCCGCAGCGATTATCCTCTACATCCCGGCCAATTTTTTGCCGGTTATGACAATCACGATCACCGGACAGGTGGAATCCCTCACTGTCATGGGTGGAGTCATGGAACTCTACGACACCGGACTTGTTCCCGTGGCAGCTGTGGTTTTTCTGGCAAGCGTCGTTGTTCCCGTGGTGAAACTCGTTTCGCTTTCTTGGTTGCTCAGCTTGCACGGATCAGACATCTCGCAACCCCGCCGCATGAAGGTTCACGCATTTCTGACACGCATAGGCACCTGGGCAATGATCGATGTCTTCCTTCTTTCGATCCTCGTCGCCGTCGGTCAGCTTGGAATTTTAGCCAGCGTTCAATCGGAGGTCGGCGCACTTTTTTTCGCAGCGATGATTATTTGCACGCTCTACGCAGCGGATGTCTATAAGACTCACATGATCTGGCAGCAGCCATTGCCAAAATCCCAATGACCAATCAGCACCAACAACAAGACCATGGAGTCATCAGCGACTCCCGCAAACGCAGCGTTGCCTGGGTTTTGATTTTTCCGATCATCGCCGCCGCAGCCACCGCCTGGTTTCTTTGGACCGACTACAAATCGATGGGCCCGGAAATCGAAATCACATTCGATGAGGTGCCGGGCATTCAGGCGGGCAAAACACCGCTCGTCTATCGCGGCGTGGATGCCGGAATGGTGACCGCAGTGGAACTCGATACGAATCTCAACAAGGTTCTTGTCAAAGTCCGCCTGAAGGAGTTTGCGGCAGGTCTTGCAAGTGAGGAGACCGACTTCTGGGTGGAAAAACCTGTGATCACCATGGCGGAACTCACCGGCTTGGAATCGATCATCCAAGGCAATTCGATCCGCGCCCGCAACCCGGGCGGCGATCCGGCAACCCGTTTTGTGGGACTCCCCGAGCCGCCGCTCATGCCGCTTCTGCCGGGTGCCTTCACCATTCGACTCAAGGGCGCCCAGATTCCCTTCTTGAATAGAGGCACCCCCGTCTACCACCGGGGAGTCAAAGTCGGACTCGTTCGTGAAAAACTCATCGATGAAAATGGCATGCCCGAGCTTCGCGTGATGATCGAGCAAGCCTATCGCGGCACGCTGCGCACGACCTCGAGGTTCTGGCGATTGCCTGCGACATCCATGAAATTCGGCCAGCATGGATTGAAGCTCGATGTGGAGGGAGTTGATGCCTTGGTGCAGGGCGCGCTGGCTTTTGATCACTTCGACAGGAATGGAATGGAAATCTCCAATGACGCCTTGCTGGAGCTGTCCGCGTCCGAGTTCGCCGCACGGAGCGCAGGGCGTCTCTTGACGGTGAGCTTCGACAATGCCCGGGGCATTGCCCCTGGCGAAACCAAAGTTTGCTACCTCGGGCAACCCATCGGCCTTGTGGAATCCATCCAGCCCAGTCCATCCACCGGGCTCATTCTCGCAGCGGTCCGCCTCATCCCGGAATACGAGCACCTTGCTGACACCGCCGCCACCTTCACCCTCGTGCGCCCGCATGTTTCCCTCCAAGGTGTAACCGGCCTCGATACCCTCGTTACCGGAGTTTACATCGAACTCGCTCCAGGCACCGGGGGCACGCACACCGACCTCTTCGCAGGTCGCTCTGTGACGAACGAGGAGTGGGATCGCATGCAAGCGGAACGCCAAGGCCTCGCATTCACACTCTCCGCTGAAAACCTCCCGCCGATGGGCAAGGGGAGTCCGGTTCTCTACAAAGGAGTCGTTGTGGGCTCGATTCTGGAAAAGAAACTCGATGCCCGCGAAAAGCCGGTTCTTCATGGCGTGATTCGCCCAGAGTTTCGCAATGCGTTGGATGCCGACGCCCGATTCTGGCGCGTTCCGGCGACCTCCATCAAAGCGGGGCCAGGTTTCCTGCAGTTTGATGTCAATGGTCTTCAAGGTCTCATGCAAGGAGCGGTGGCGTTCGATACTTTCACACCCAGAACCAAGACGGCTTCGCAGAATGCCAACTTCGCGCTCTACGAGGATGAGGCGAATGCCAGAGCCCTCTCGGCTCCGATTAAAATCCGTTTCATTAACGGGCGCGGACTCGCTCCGGGGCGCACAGAACTCCGTTACCTCGGTGTTCCTGTCGGTTTGGTCGAGGGCGTGGAAACAGCGGAGGGTCGCGTCGTCGTTACGGCCCGCCTCAACCAAGGCTATGAATTCCTGCGCCGGGAGGATTCGTTCTTCTCGATCGTCCGCCCGAATATTTCTCTCCAAGGCATCACTGGCCTCGAAACGCTCATCAGCGGTGTTTACATCGAGTGCACACCCGGCTCCTCTAAGCGACTCGCGGAATCTTTCACTGGGCGCTCGACCATCGATGCCGAGGAGATTCTTCAAAGTGGCCTGACCCTGAACCTCCTCTCCGATTCCACGCCAATCAATGCCGGTTCCTCCGTCTATTACCGAGGCATCAATGTGGGCCGCGTCACCGCAAAGTCGCTTTCATCAGATGGTCGCCAGATCATGCTGACGGTCGTGGTGGAAAAAAGATATCGCCACCTCGTGCGGGCAAACTCGAAATTCTGGGATTCAAGCGGCCTCAAAGCCTCGCTGGGCTTCCTGCAATTCCGCATCCAAACCGAATCCATCATGGCCCCGGATGGACGCATCGCCTTTGCCACGCCGGACAACACCGCGATGGGAGCCGAAGCCAAGAGCGGAGATTCTTTTGAGCTGAACCATGAACCCCGCCCCGAGTGGCTCAAATGGAATCCGAGTATCCCTGTGGGTGAGTGATTCGCAACGGCCGAACAATAAGCACGGCGGCTAATGTTCTGATCCCTCTTCTCGCGGCAAAATCGGATCAATAGCCTGAAAATCCACTGCTGGCGGCGTGTCTTTCAAGGTGACCTCGGCGGGATTCCCAGTAGGGGTTGGCTCAGGTGGTGGCGAAAAAGCAGGCGGGGTGAAGCGCAGGTGAAGCGAACTGTTTCTCAGGAAAACCTCCCGCCCGGTCTCGCCTGGAGATCGCTTCAGGTCGATGGTGATTGTGTTTTCCCCCTGCTTGAAATGGCGGGCTGAAAGGAAGAGCGAGCCCTTGCGCCAACCCGCAAGCAACAATCGTCCATTCCAGTCCGTGACCAGCGAGGGATCGTCC
>JBILMW010000077.1:0-11825 GCA_044375335.1 Terrimicrobiaceae bacterium
TTCACCCATGAGCACGGTCAAAATCCTTTCGATCCTCGAAGCTGCCAGCATCGAGCCGCCCAAGGCCCGTGCCATCGCAGAGAGCTTGGAAGTGGCATTCCGTGAACAGGAGGATGACCTTACCAAACGCCTCATGACTAACGAGGATGGTGCAAAAATCCGCGCCGAGATCAAAACCTCCATCGCCGATCTTCGCGCTGAACTTCGCACCGAGATGGCTAATTTTAAAGCCGAAATCATCAAGTGGATGTTCCTCTTCTGGATCGGCCAGATGGCTGCCACGGCGGCGATCGTCAAGCTCCTCCAGTAAGGCTCTCTCCTGCCAAATAGTCGCTCCGCGCGGCAGCGCGCAAACCCTTGGAGGGTCGACCTCCGGGCTTGACCCACTTACGCGGCAAGGCCGCCATTGCATCCAGCAGGAACGCCGCTGCGCGCCTGAATCTTGGGACACCAAGGGCCTGGCGGTCCCTACCCGGGGGTTACGACACGCCGCTGCGCGCCCATTCGTGAAAATTCGTTCTATTCGTGGTTAAAGAAATTCCATTCGAACGCCCCGCGAGGCGCGTGGCTTTGCGCCCGAGGGCGGACGCGCTCCCCGGGACCTTGCCTCCGACTGCATTCCACTTGAGGTTTCAGGCATTTCGCAAAGACCTTCTTTTGTGACAATTCCGTCACATGGGTGACAAATTTGTCACAACATTCCTTTTGTTCCGCCCTCCCCCTTCCAGTCAATTTTGCGCCCGCGAAGCGCCCTGCATCTCGCTTCGGGAAAAACAATCAAAAGGATCCGAAATGCCGGTTCCGACAAACCAAGCAAATCCAAAACGATGCTCCATTCCATTCCGCAACGGACAGCTGACCGCCCTGCCCGCTCCACTGGCGCACCCAAGGTTTCCTTGCCATCCCGCACCTCCGCCACCCCGTTTAACGGCACCCGCTTCCAACCCATACACAAATTCACCAAAAAACTCAAAACCGCCCTCCTCCCACTCCGCCCCGTTTGGAAAATCGCCGGCCCGGTTTTGAAACTGGGCAGGAATTTGAGCTTCCTCGCGATCCTCGCGGCTTCGGTGGGGGCGGTGCAGGGGCAACTTTACTGGAATACCAATGGAACTTCCGGAAACTGGACGGATTCTAACTGGGGCACTTCAAGTTCAGGCCCGTTCACCACGGGATATACAAACGGAAATAATGCATTTTTCACTGCTAATTCATCCATCATAAGTCGAACTACAACAGCTGGAAATATCACGGTTAGTTCAAATGTTGTGGTTAATTTCACGAACGGCAGTGGTTCTTGGGGAACGGGTGGAAATGTGCGAACACTTGATGTGGGAATAGGTGGTATTCTTGATTTTGCAAACATAGGATGGTCTACTTCCGCTGGAACAGGCTTCGTTAAAGAGGGCCAGGGCATTGTTAAACTGGGCTCTGGGAATTCTGGATGGGGTGGTGGCTTCACACTCAATAATGGCACAGCAATCGTAAGCGGTGTTAATTCCATGGGCGGAGCTGCAGCCAACACCTTGACGATTAATGGGGGAACCCTTGCTACTGATGCCACTGTGGATCTGAGCGGCAAATATGGCGGGGGGATAACAATTGGTGGAAATTTTACGATAGGAGGAGTGACCACGGGCGTTTCATCAGGAAACGGCAGCGCCACAGCAGCGATAACTTTTTCAAACAATGCTTCGTTAGGTGCCTCAACCCGCACAATTACGATCGGCGCCAACGGCACATATACCTTCAGTGGAAATATTTCAACGACAGCAAGCGCTGGCTTGACAATCAACGCCACCTCCGGATCAACGGGCACAATCGTCCTCAGTGGCACGAACACCTACACCGGGGCCACGACCATCAATGCGGGAACGCTGAGCATCAGTTCGGTTGCGAACGGCGGATCGAACAGCAACCTCGGCGCTTCGAGCATTAACGCCGACAATCTGGTGCTCGGTGGCGGCACATTGACCTATACTGGGAGCACCGCCTCGACCGACCGCAACTTCACTCTCACCAACGGCACCACAAGCACGATTTCCGTATCTACATCAGCGCAAACCCTCACGCTGAGCGGAACCTCGGCCCCCGGCAATGGCAGTCTCACCAAGGCCGGGGCGGGCACACTTTCACTCACGGGAGCGAGCAACCACTCGGGAAACACCACAGTTTCCGCAGGCACTCTGGCTTTGGGCCATGTCTATGCGCTTCAGAACAGCACCCTCAACACCGGGAGTTCGGGTTCACAAGCCGTCACCTTCACGGTAGCAGGAACCAATACCTACAACCTCGGCGGTTTGGCAGGCTCCGACGCTCTCGATAATGGAGGCAATTCTCTCAGCGTGGGCAGCAACAATGCCGACACCACATTCTCGGCTGCCTTGAGCGGTTCGGGAAACTTCACAAAAACGGGTTCGGGCACGCTGATTTTCGCGAGTGACAACACCTATAGCGGCACCACCACGATCAGCTCGGGAGTCCTTCAACTCGGCACGGGCGGCACGACGGGGCAAATCTCAACATCGGGTAACATTGTCAACAATGCCAATCTGGTTTTCAACCGGTCTGATTCCTTTTCCTACTCGGGAAACATGAGCGGCTCCGGAAATACAACCATCACATCGGGCACATTCCGCCTGAACGGAACCGCTGGAACCGACAGGTTGTCAGGAGCTATTTTAATCAATGGTGGAACACTGAATTACCAAACCGCAAATGATAACCAGATTGCGGATACGGCAAACCTCACCGTATCCAGCGGCGCGGTGGATTTTGCCGCAAGAAGTGAAGCGATCAACGCCCTCGGTATCTCTGGCGGAACGATAACGATCAGCAGCGGAACCCTCACCTTGGGAGCCGCCTCCAGCTTCACCGGCGGAACCACAACGATCAGCACAACTACGGGACGAATCATCACCGCAGGCGCTACGACTCTGGGGAATGCAACAATCAGTTACAACAACGCATCGAACAATTCTAGGGCCATCGTTCTTGGCGGGAATATCGTGGTGAACAATGTAGCCACAGCCAACCTCACGAATACGATTGGAGGCGTTGCCCGCTTGGACCTGAATGACGCCAGCCGCACTTTCACTATCGGAGACAACGCGGCGATGAATGTGGACTGGGTTGTCACTTCAGCAACAACTGCATCCGGTTCGCTTGTGAAAGCAGGCAATGGAAGCCTGATTCTCAACGCAACGAGCCTCTACACCGGCGGCACGACCATCAGTGCCGGAACCCTCACGCTCGGCCACGCCACGGACACTCTGGCGAACAGCGGCGCGGTCACAGTCTCGGGCGGCGTGCTCAATCTCGGCTCAAACAGCGACACGGTTGGCCAGGTAACGCTCACCAGCGGCACCATCGCCGGTTCCGGCACGCTCACCGGCTCCAGCTACGCCCTGCAAGGCGGCACAGTAAACGCCAATCTCGGCACCGGCACGATCAACGCGACCAGCGGCAGCACAACGCTGAATGGAGCTGCTGCCTCCACAGCGGTCAACATCAACAGCGGTGCCTTGGCGTTGGGATCCGCAGGAAGTCTGGCCTCGACCGCCACCATTTCCGTTGCCTCCGGGGCAACGCTCGACCTCACAGCCAAATCCTCCGGATACAGCCTTGGAAATGGCGCGACACTGAATGGCCTTGGCACCGTCACCACGGCAAGCGGTCAATCGTTGTTTGTTGGCACTGGCGCAACGATAGCCCCAGGGACAAGCTCCACTTCAGGCACACTCACGGTTGGTGGTCTCACTTTTGCATCCGGCGGAACCTACGCCTTCACCATGGGCAGTGCCGCAGGCACAGCGGGCACGGATTGGGATTTGATCAGTGTGAGCAACAATTTCGACATCTCGGCAACATCCGCATCAACATTCACTATCTCCATCAATGGTAATAGCGGCGTTCCAACGGGATTTTCAAACAGCAACAACTACAGTTGGGACATCCTTAGGCTGAACTCCGGCATCATTTCGGGTTTCAGCTCGGACAAATTCTTATTCAACAACAGCATTTCGGGCATAACGGGCGAATTTTCGATATCGGCAAACAATACCATCCTCACTCTCAACTATGCGGCGGGCAGCGCCAATGCCGTTTATTGGAACAGCTCTAGCTCCGTATGGCTGACCGCATCAAACTGGTCCAGCAATGCAACCGCCACTGGAGCGCAAGTGGCACAATTTGGCGCAAACTCGAACAGCGCCTCTAGCATAGGGATCAATATGAATAGTGGTTCCACAAACAACGGAGCGAACAATCAAATCGTCGGAGCCATCGAAATGACATCCGGCAGGACTTCCAATCTTTCGATTATCAATTCATCCACCGTTGCAAATGGAACGCTCACATTGAACGGAACCACCATAAGCAGCGTGAACAATGTCGTATTGCGAAGCAGTAGCTCCTCCAACCTGACTATTGAGTCGATTTCAGGAGCGAACAAGGCAATGTCACTGGCGCTGGCAAACACAGAAAATGTCGTGGTCATCAATGGAAGCGGTGGCATCACCATCAACAGCACCATCTCCGGCGTTGGCAAAAATCTCACCCTCCAAGGCACGGGAACAGGTTCCCTCACACTCGCAGGCTCGAATACCTACACAGGCACAACGACAATCAACAGCGGCACATTGCGCATGGGTGCTAATGATGTCTTCGATGGCTCGAGCAGCATCTTGATTGCAGGTGGAACTCTTCAAACCGCCACCTTCAACGACACCGTCAATGCCTTCACGATCACCAGTGGAACGCTGGCGGGCAATGGCACGCTGACCGCCGCCACCTATGGGCTCCAAGGCGGCACGGTGAATGCCAACCTCGGCACGGGCACGATCACCGTTTCCTCCGGCACGACCACGCTTAGCGGCACAGCTGCCGCAACCACTATCAATATCAACTCCGGCAACCTCACGCTCGGCGGTGTTGATCGTCTGGCAAACACCGCAAGCATTTCGATGACTGGCGGAACTTTAAATCTCAACAACTACAATGAATCCGTAGGGTCGATCGCGGGGTCGGGAAGCATTGTTCTCGGCAGTGCAACCCTCACCACCAACTCCAGCAGCGATACAACATTCTCGGGCTCGATCTCCGGCAGCGGCGGCCTGACCAAAAACGGCACCGGCACGCTCGTCCTCTCGGGCTCGAACACCTACAATGGCACAACAACCATCAATGCCGGCACGGTCAGTGCGGCGGCGGCGAATGCGTTTGTCAACACGGGCAACATCACCTTGAACCCCGGCGGCTCATTGCTGGTTACGGCGGATGATGCCATCGGAACCAATACCGGCATCGCGCTCAATGGCGGCACCTTGGCCTTTGGCGCAGGTTACAACGGCACCGTCGGCGCGCTCACCCTCAGCGCCAACTCCACCATCGACCTTGGCACCAGCAGCAATGGCGTGCTCCTCCGCTTCACAAACATCAACTGGAACAATCCCAACGCTCTTCTCTCCATCTACAACTGGACAGGCAATACGGAATACAGCGGCACCCCCGGCGGTGGCTTGGATCAAGTTGTCTTTGGGAACGCAACCACCCCCGTTCTCAGCACCTCTCAACTGCAACAAATCAATTTCTACAGCGGCACGACAGAAAGCAGCTTCATTGCGAACGCATTTCAAATCACAAGTGGAACCTACAATCGCGAAATCATAGCCGTCCCCGAACCCGAAACCTACATCACCGGCGTCATCCTCCTCCTCGGCTTCACCTTCTACCAAATCCGCCTCGCCCGCCACGGCCAAGGTCTCCTCTCTCGCCTCACCTTCCTCCGGCGGGGGAAGTGTTAAGTTTTAAGCATTAAGATTTAAGAGCCGCCAGCCACCCATGCCATTCAAACCAGGGGTCAGTGTTCATTTTCTTTCATTTTCGTCGGAAAAAGATTGCTGCGAGGGGGTTTTAATGACGGGCACGGGTGATGGGGACGGGGTGCTGTGTTGGTGGAGCGGTTCGGGTTTGGGTCAAGCCGGAGGTCGACCCTCCCAACGTTGGCGCGCTGCCGCGCGGATTGTGCTTCGGGGCATCGTCCTCGCATGCCCCATTTTCAAGCCGCGAAGCGGCGGCTTTGCGGGGATTGAAAGGCGCGCGGGGTGATGGGGACGGGACACTGTTTGGCGGAGCGGTTCGGGTTTGGGTCAAGCCAACCGAAGCCACGGGCGGGGCTGAGGAAGCACATCGCAGATGGCCCGCAGGGCGCAACGAGCAGGGGCGCGAGCAAGGCAAAGATCGACCCTCCCAGAGTTGGTGCGCTGTCGCGCGGAGGGTGATTCGAGGGCGCGTTATTTCGATGGTTTGTGTTGGTCGTCGAAGTTCAAGTAAGTGTATAAAGTGAGGCTCTTCTCGTAGTCGTCAAGCAGGCGCATGGCTTCGTTTGGCTTCAGGCGGTCGCTTTTGATCGCGGCGTCGGTTTGGGCCTTCATTTGGCGGGCGAGTTCGTTGACATCCCATTGGGTGAGTGAGAGGACCTGGCCGATCGTGCTGCCGGGCAGGACTTCCTCGACATAGTGTCCGGAGTCCTCGTCCTCATCGAGGTAGATGTGCATTTCGTTCACGCGGCCGAAGAGGTTGTGGAGGTCGCCCATGATGTCTTGATACGCGCCGGCGAGGAAGAAGCCGATGTAGTAAGGCTCGCCGGGTTGCCAGCGGTGCAGGGGAAGGGTTTCCTTCACATCTTGGAGGTCGATGAACTTAGCGACTTTGCCATCCGAGTCGCAGGTAATGTCCACGAGGGTCGCGTTGCGGTCCGGGCGTTCGTTCAGGCGATGGATCGGCATAACGGGGAAGAGTTGGCCGAGAGCCCAGTGGTCGAGGAGGGATTGGAAAACGGAGAAGTTGCAGAGGTATTGGTCGCCGATGGCAATTTCGATTTCGCGGACTTCTTCGGGGATGTGTTCGGCGTCGCGGAAAAGCTCGACGATATTTGCGGCAATCTGCCAATAGACGGTCTCGATGCCGGCCTTGGCGCGGAGGTCGAGGAGACCGAGGTCGAACATCGACTGCGCGCGTTCGCGGATTTCCTGGGCGTCGTGCAGGTTCTCGAGGCGGTTTTGCGGAGTGAGGTTGTTTCGGATTTCGAGGATATCAGCGAGGAGCGGGATTTCGCCCCCTGCGGACGGTGTGGGAGGCTCCTGGTGGCTGGCTTTTTCGATGGCGCCGAAGGTTTCCACGATGAGCACCGAGTGTTGGGCGACGATCGCACGACCGCTCTCGCTGACGAGCGTGGGATGCGCGACGGACTCCGAGTCGCACACCTCTTTCACGGTGTAAACGATGTCGCGCACATACTCGTCGAGAGAGTAGTTCATCGAGCTATCGAAGGTGGTGCGGGAACCATCGTAGTCCACGCCGAGACCGCCGCCGACATCGAGGTAGCCGAGTTCGTGGCCCATTTTGGAGAGCTTCGCGTAGAAGCGGGCGGCTTCGCGGACGGCGCGTTTGATGGTGCCGATGTCGGGCACTTGGGAGCCGACATGGAAATGCACGAGCTTGAGGCAATGGGCGAGTCCAGCGGCATGGAGCATGTCGCTGGCTTCAACGAGGTCGGCGGTGGAGAGGCCGAACTTGGCATTCTCGCCGCCGCTGGTGGCCCACTTGCCGGCGCCCTTCGAAAGCAGGCGGACGCGGAGGCCGATGAAGGGCTCGATTTTCATCGTCTGTGAAACACGGAGGATATGGGCCAGCTCTTCGAGTTTTTCCACGACGAGGATAACGGTCTTTCCGAGTTTGCGGCCGAGGAGGGCGTTTTGAATGAAGCTCGTATCTTTGTATCCGTTGCAGATCACCAGGCTCTCGGGGTCCGAGTGCACGGCGAGCGCAGCAAGAAGCTCGGGCTTGCTGCCAGCCTCGATACCGAAATGCCAGGGCTTGCCGGCATCAATGATCTCTTCCACTACTTCTCGGAGTTGATTCACCTTGATTGGAAACACGCCACGGTATGGCGAATTGTAGCCTGACTCGGAAATAGCTGTGGCGAAGGCCTTGTTAATTGTCTCCACGCGGTCGCGCAGGAGATCGTGGAAGCGCACGACGAGCGGGAACGCCAGCTTGCGACTCCGCGCCTCGGCGACGATATCCATGAGATCGATCGTCTCGCCGTTGCGCTTCGGAAAAACGCTGACATGACCGGCGTCATTAATGCCGAAGTAACCACCGCTCCAGCGGTCGATGTTGTAGAGTTCGCGGGCTTCGGCGATGTCGAAAGATGTGGTGGATTCCATGGCTTAAAAATTGATGATGGTCTGTGTCGATGTGTGGCTCACTGCAGCGGCTTCCTCGGGCGTGATCCAGCGTTCGGCGAATGCAGCGCCCCAAGAGTCGGAGATGGCGATTTCGCCGGTTTGCTTGTTGTAGCCAATGATCATGCAGACATGGCCACTATCGCGCTCCGGGCGGAACTTCCTAACTTCCTTTCGCGCTGCGGCGAGAACTTTTTTCCATTCATTTATGTCGGTTGTGCTCTTGCGCGCTCCAATGCGGCTGTTCACAGCATTGTTGAAGTCTCGTGTGGAGAACATCGCCCACATGATCGGCAGGCCGCGATCAATGAATCGCGAGACGCTCACCGCATCGATCTTCATCGCGGGGGACTCGATTCTTCTCCCTGCTTGGATAACGGCCTGGCTTGCGCCAGCAGAGACGGCATCGACTGATGAACCTCCGCCAGCCTCTGTCGCACCAGCCATCGCAAGGGTATACATGTCGGCGGGAACGCCCATGTAGCGCATGACACGCTCCCATGTGGCCGGAACGCAGTATCCCTTCGGCCCTTGATTCACCATCGGCATGTCTTTCAAAATCACATCGCCGTTTGCTTTCTTTTCGATGCGATTGGAGACGGCCTCCCGAATCACGGAATCTGGAATGCGCGATTTCCCTCCGGCATCCGCCGACTCGGTGGTCATGATCCGGAGAGCGACATATTCGTCGCGCGGCGCGGCGAGTAGGAATGCGTGTCCGTTCCAGTCCCATCTCTTGACGGACTCGCGTGTTTCGCGGCCTTGGCCGAAGCGGTCTGCAACCGGTTCACCAAAAAGCTTGGTCAGCACTTCGGTAAGATTTTTTCTGTCATTTTGAATGCTTCGTTTGTAATCGCGAATCTGAGTGTTTCTAACTCGAGAGGAGCCCTGATCGGTATCAACCGCATCGCCTTTGTTGGCGAAAATGATGGAAAGTCTGGCCGGTTTATCCTGCTCGGCATAGAGCGCGAGGGAATAAGGGCGGCATTCCAGCAAAAGTTCATTTGCGCCGGGGTATTTACGGAAACTTGAGTCGATCGAGGTTCTGGATTCTTCAGGCCATTCAAGCCGCGCGGCTACATCCTGCGCGTTGTCATCCCAAAGGCATTCATCTGCAAAAATCGGCACTCCGAAGGCTTCATTCAAATCTAAGGTCGTCGGTGCGCCGGGCGCGCTTCTTGTCAGAATCAGAATCAAACCGGCCACGATAAAGAAGGCGTCTTTCGTATAGAATCGGTTCATCAAAAGAGTCGGCACACTAAGACTCTGGAAATTTTTTTCCATACGAATTCTGCGCCCGCGAAAATTTTTGTCTGATCCATTTCTTCCGTGGTGACACAGGTGGGTTCGGGGATGTATTGCTCGACGGCCGAACTACTCATTATGCATCGACCCAAATCCGCGGAATTCACCGAAGAGCAGGGCGTTTTCTTCCCCGAGCTGGCATCCGCCGACCGCGCCCGCGCAGCGGGAGCCGTAAAAAACTTCGTCTTGGACACCAATGTCCTCCTGCACGATCCGAACTGCCTGAATCGTTTTGAAAACAACCATGTTTTCATTCCGGTGGATGTGCTCACGGAGTTGGACAATTTCAAAAACGAACAGAGCGAGCGCGGGGCGAACGCGCGGCAAGCGCACAGGCTCTTGAGCGGTATCTTCGGCCATGATTCCGTGAGCGTCACGGGCGGCGCTCCGACAACTGGTGGCGGCACGGTGAGGGTTCTGGTGAACAATTTCCTCGAGAAGAGTCGTCAGTCAGCGGGAATGAAACGGTTCGCAAAAATTTTCCCGGATCAGAACCGCATGGACCACCGGATCATCGGAGCCGCGCTGGCACTCCAGGAGCAGGAGACCGCGCCCACTTTTCTTGTCACGAAGGACATCAACATGCAGCTCCGGGCGATGGCGATCGGCCTGCCTTGCGAGGATTATCTCAACGACAAGGTGGCTGTCTCCGATGCTGAGAGCGGAGAATTGCGTTCGATCGAAGTTGAGGCACATGAGTTGCAGCGTTTCGGCAGCTCGGGTTCGATCGAGTTGCCTGCATCGCGCATCGGGAATCTGGATTTGAATGAATATGTGTTGCTGAAGGTCTCGGACTCGAAGCACCTCCCGGCACGCCACAATGGCAAAGGGGTTCTGTCCCGCCTGAATATCCCATCAAGTCTCCAAATTCCGAAGGGCATCGAGCTGCGGCCGGCCAATCCGGGGCAGCAGTGTTTCCTGGATGCGTTGCTGGATCCCTCGATCTCGCTGGTGACCTGCTATGGTCAGGCTGGAACGGGCAAAACGCTCCTCGCCGTGGCGGCGGGCCTTTATCTCACTGGTCGAAATGATTTCAATGGCCTCACTGTGAGCCGCCCGGTCGTCGCCATGGGCGACACGCTGGGCTTTCTGCCCGGCACGCTGAATGAAAAAATGCACCCCTGGCTGCAGTCGATCTACGATGCGTGCGAGGTGCTTTTGCCGCTTCAGCCACCGAAGCGTGGCGGAAAAAACCGTCCCGATGCGGATCGCCGGAAGGACGCGCCGCCTTCACAACACGCAGGGCAGCATCACCCCATCGTCAAACCCTACGAGCAACTCATCGAGCGCGGTCTGCTGGAAATCGAGGCGCTTTGCTACATTCGCGGCCGCTCGATTCCGAACCGCTTTTTCGTGCTCGACGAGGCCCAGCAACTCACGCCCCTCGAGGCCAAGACCGTGGTGACGCGCATGTCGCGCGGTTCGAAGTTGGTCATGGTGGGAGACCCCGCGCAGATTGACAATCCGTATGTGGACAGCCGCTCGAACGGCCTTGTTTACACGCGCAACAGGCTGCGCGGCCAGTCGCTCACGGCGCACATCCGCCTGAGCAAAGGCGAGCGCAGTCCGTTGGCTGAAATCGGCGCGACCAAGATGTGATGGCAGTTTTTAAGTTTTCAGCGGCAGGCCATCCGGACAATGTGGTGGTTTGAACATGGATGATCTGAAGAATCGAAACATTCACCCGGAGACGCGGCGTTTTTTAGGGCGTAGCGAAAAGGAGGAGTTGCTCGGGCAGCGCGGAGCGGTGATTTGGCTCTATGGGCTCTCGGGATCGGGGAAATCCACTATTGCCAACGCCGTCGAGCGCGCCCTGCATGCGGAGGGCCGGTTCACCGCGATCCTCGATGGCGACAATCTCCGCGCAGGCCTGAATGCCAACCTCGGCTTCTCAGATGAGGACCGGGCGGAAAATGTCCGGCGCGTCGCCGAAACTGCCAAACTCCTCGCGGGCTTGGGCGTGATTGTGATCGTATCTGTCATAACTCCACGCCGCGAATTGCGGGCGCTGGCAGGACGAATTATCGGAGGGGATTTTCATGAGGTCTATGTGCGCGCGGCTTTCGAGACTTGCGCGGCGAGGGATCCCAAGGGGCTGTATGCAAAGGCCAGAGATGGCGCGATCAAGCAGTTCACTGGCAAGGACAGCGGCTTCGAGGAACCCGACAACGGGTGCCTGACTCTTGACACGGAGGCTTCTTCGGAAGAGGAATGTTCCTCGCATTTGCTCGCTTATCTCCGCTCGGCCACGGCCCACGGACGCCCGCTCTG
>JBILMW010000224.1:0-3297 GCA_044375335.1 Terrimicrobiaceae bacterium
CTCGCGCTTCTCACACCGACTCAGTTCGCCCGGTTCACTGAGATCCAAAACCAGATTCTCAGCTACAGCATGCTGGTCTCCCCGCAGATCCAAAAACAACTCCGCCTCTCCTACCGCCAGAAGGCCTCCATCGAAGCCCTGCGCATCCGGGGGTTGGAATTTGTTTCGGAAATCAACCGCTCCTATGGATCCGGTGCTGTCTCCCACAAAAACCGTGTGGATATTCTCCGCGACTACCGCATGCGGCAAGCCGAGGAGATGAAATCCCTCCTCACCCCCGCCCAGCGAAACGCCTTCGCCGCGCTTTGCGGCAAGCCGCTCCCAAAGAGTTGAAGATAAGGCAGGCTACGCAATCGTAAAGGCACTGGCTTTAACCGCAGAGCTCGGTGAACGCTCTTTGCATGGCCTGCCGTTGCCATCTTGAAAATCCTGTCGCCCCGTCTGCAAATCGCTGTCCGTGAAGGAAATTTGGGTCAGGCGAGGACACTGACCCTCCCAGGATTACGCGCTGCCCCGCGGCAGCGCGAACTTAAATCTTAAGACTTACAAACTTAAAACTTCTCCCCCCCTCAGCAAGCCGCTGGCAGGCTTTGCCAAGTATTCTTCCACTCGCGCAGGGATTGGCGGAATTGCTCGCTGGCTTTTTGTAGGCTCTTGCGTAGTTCGGCCATTTCGCGGCGGGAGATTTCGGTTTTTCCTGCAGCGGCGGCGCGGTATGCGACGAGCAGTTCCTCCCAGCGGAGGAGGGCTTCATCCATGCGGGCGCGGGCACTTTGGACCATGGCATGGATCGAGTCGGAGATTGGGGTGGGCTGGGCGAGCAATTTCGCCTCCAGCAGGCGGTCATGCTCGGCGATTTGCGCTTTGAGGATTTTTTCCTCGGGCACGGTGCGGAGGTTGCTGGTCAGACCGAGTTTGTTGAGAATCCAGATCGCCCACTTGGTGGGATCATATTGCCAAGGTTTGACACCATTCCGGTAGTCATACTGGAACTCGTGGTGGAAGTTGTGGTAGCCCTCGCCGAAGGTGAAGACCGCCATGAGGAAGCTGTCGCGAGCGGAGCAGTGGGTGGAATACGGGCGGTCGCCAATCCAGTGGCAGAGCGAGTTGATACAGAAGGTCGAGTGGTGCACGAGCACGACGCGGGCGAAGCCGGAGAGCAGGAACGCGCCAAGGGCGGCATTGGCACCACCATAGATGTAGCCGATGAGCGCAGGCAGGCCGAAGCTCATGAGAATGGCAATCGGCACATAGTATTCATGCTGCAGCCATGCGAGACGGTCTTTTTGCAAATCCCTCACCCATGTAAGAGGCGTGTCGGGGCTGCGGCGGAAGAGAAGCCAGCCGATGTGGGCATGGAAAAGACCGCGCGAGATGTCATAGGGATCGTCATCGTGGTCCACGAATTTGTGGTGGCGGCGGTGGTCGGCCGACCAGGCGAGAGCGGAACCTTCAAATGCCGCCGCACCGAAGAGCAGGGTGTAAAGTTTCACCAGCGGATTCGCTTGGAAGGTAAGGTGCGAGAACAGGCGGTGGTAGCCGAGCGTGATGCTCATGCCTGTGGAAAAGGTGAAGAAGAAAAACAAAGCCACTTGGAAGAAATTGAGGCCGTTTTGCCAGATGTAGAGAGGAACGGCCGTGCAAGTGACGAGGAAGGTTCCGATGAGGAAGATGCTGTTGGTGACTCGAATTTTGCTGAGGATATTTTTCATGAAGCGGATGTGCCGCGGCCAAAGTGGACGGCCGCTTAGGTGTTCACAGTATTGTTAGGACTGCGAGCACAATCCATCCTCGCGGATTTCACGGCTTTTGCAAGTGTCGTGTCTTGCAACGAGCCGCCAAACCGATATTCTCAACCTTTCCTAACTATGAGCCAGACGCTACTCGACAAGGTGTGGGCCGCCCACACCGTCCGCACTCTTCCGAACGGAGCCACCCAACTTTTGATCGGCACTCACCTCATTCACGAGGTCACCAGCCCGCAGGCCTTCGGCATGTTGCGCGACTTGAATCTCAAAGTGCTCTACCCCTCGCGCACCTTCGCCACGGTGGATCACATCGTGCCCACGGATGAACGCTCCGAGCCGTTCAGCGATGAACTTGCGGATGCCATGATCAAAGCCCTCCGCTCAAACTGCGCTGAAAATGGCATCACCTTCTTCGACCTTCCCACCGGCAAACAGGGCATCGTCCACATCGTTGGCCCCGAGCAGGGCATCACCCAACCCGGCACCACGATTGCCTGCGGTGACTCGCACACTTCGACACACGGTGCGTTCGGCGCGATCGCCTTCGGCATCGGCACCAGCCAGGTGCGCGATGTCCTCGCCACCCAGACAATGGCGCTCCACAAGCCGAAAGTTCGCCGCATCAATGTGAATGGAAAACTCACACCCGGCGTGTATGCGAAGGATGTCATCTTGCACATCATCCGCAAACTCGGGGTGAACGGCGGTCTCGGCTACGCCTACGAATATGGCGGCACAACCTTCGACGCCTTCACGCAAGAAGAGCGCATGACCGTTTGTAACATGTCCATCGAAGGCGGTGCGCGCGTGGGTTACGTAAACCCCGACGAAACCACCTTCGAGTATCTCAAAGGCCGTCCCTACTCGCCGAAGGGCGCTGACTGGGACGCCGCCGTCGCCCGCTGGAAGGCCACCGCATCCGACCCGGATGCCAAATACGACGATATCGTGACCTTCGACGCCGCCGACATCTCGCCGACCGTGACCTGGGGCATCAACCCCGGGCAGGCCATTTTCATTCATGAGAAGGTGCCATTCCCGAACGAGGTTCCGGAGAAAGACCGCTCGACCGCCGAGGAGGCGCTCGCACACATGCTCTTGAAATCAGGAAACCCGATCAAAGGCACGAAAGTCGATGTCGCCTTCCTCGGCAGCTGCACAAACGGCCGCCTGAGCGACCTCCAGGAAGTCGCCCGCTACATCAAAGGCCGCAAGGTCAATAAAGGCGTGAAAGCCATCGTCGTCCCCGGCTCGCAAGGCGTGGCCAGCGTCGCCGAGAGCATGGGCTTGGCGGAAATCTTCCGCGAAGCGGGCTTCGAATGGCGCGGGGCCGGATGCTCGATGTGCCTCGGCATGAACCCCGACAAACTCGTCGGCGAACAACTCTGCGCCAGCTCCAGCAACCGCAATTTCAAAGGCCGCCAAGGCAGCCCGACCGGACGCACTGTCCTCATGTCGCCTCTCATGGTTGCTGCGGCAGCCCTCTCCGGAGAAATCTCCGACGCCCGCGAAGTCTTCGGCATCAAGTAAACACTCCACATTTTAAAAA
>JBILMW010000007.1:0-36000 GCA_044375335.1 Terrimicrobiaceae bacterium
AGCCGATGGACGGGGGTGTTTTGGTTTTTTCATAGCCTGCCAAGTGGCAGGTTTCAAACATCCCGTCCATCACTCCTTGGGCATTGCTGTTGTTCCTCTATGGGATGGCTGTGTTTTGTATTTGCGGTCGCCTCTTCGCTGGCGGACCCAGCCGGCCGTGCTATTGCCGATCCAGTCCATCCTGACATTTGTGAGGGGAAAGAAGCGGAGAATCCAGTTGTCGAGAATGATGTAGGGGTAGTCGATGCGGAGGAGCGTGGGGGCGGGGAGTTGGGGATATTTGTCAGGGGAGCGGTAGAGCACGCGGCCACCGGGGCTTATGCACGATGGCCAGTTTTTTCCACCGTGGGAGTTGTTCAGCATGTGGTCGCGCCAATTCATTCGCTGGAAGCGCGGGGCTTTCAATCCAACAGGCGTGCGACCTCACCGAAGGGGATGGACTTTGTTTCGAGCCCGCCAGGTGTGATCGCCCAGAGGGTGGGGTATTCTGGCGCTTGCCTGGGAAAATCCCCGTAGCCGTCAGTGAGGTAGATGGCTGCATCGGGTGCGGTGGTTTTGTCGAGGTGCTTGAAAAAGGGCCGGAAGTCTGTGCCGCCGCCACCGGGGAGCTTGGGTATGCCCTCGCTCTCGGTATCAATCGGCCAAGGGCCGTGCAGCTTGGCGTCGCAGGCGTAGAGTTGGATATCCACCTTGGGGTAGGCGCGGAGGATTCCACGGAGTTCGTTAAGAAAGCGGCCGAGCGTCTCGTCGTCGATCGATCCGCTGGTATCGATACAGAGCGCAACGCTCACGCTCTCGCCATCCATGCCGTCGAGGTAGAGTTCATCACCGATGAAGCGGCGGTCGTAGGATGTGAAATCCCATGGTGTCCGTGTGAGGTAGCGCCAGAGGAGCGTGCGCCAGTCGAGCGGGGGATCTGTCACCTCTGCGAGAAGTCTTTGGAGGTTCTCGGGCAGTTTTCCGTGCGTTGCAGAGCCCATGCGGGTGATGGTGGCGGCCTGCGCGAGGGCGGCATTCCAGTGGTCGCGGTTTGACGAATTTTGTTCGGGTGACAAGACAGCGGAGGCATCCTTGCTGTCGGGTGGAACGAGGTCGCTTCCGATGAAATGAATTTCCAGGTCTTCGAGTTTCGGGTTGCGGCTGCGTAGAATCTCATAGACTTCCTCGACGGTGAAATTGGCGATCTTGTCGTCACGCAAGGCGGACTTGGGAAGGGTCAGACCCTCGGTTTGGAAAATGATTCCGTTCACGACGATGTCTGCGGCGATATTCCAAAGCACGGGGTGTGCGCCCTGGCGGCGAATCACATGGCGCAGCGCGGCGTGGAGGAGTTCATGAACAAGCACGCCGAGTTGTTCGGCCGGCGTGTGTTGGGACATGAACTTGGGATTGAAGAGCAGGCGGCGTCCATCGGTTGCCGCCGTCTCGATCTCCTCGGTGATCACGGACTCGGCAAAGAGGGCCAGTGAGGCGAAGAAGGGCGAGACATTGCGGAGGTGGAAGAGAAGGAGTGAGAGATCCAAGGCAAGAAGTTTTAAGAATTATGTTTTAAGCAGCTGTTGGGTTCGATGAGAGCCGGATAATCTTATGCGTTGCCGATGAGCTTGCGGTAGGAGTCGAGGAACTTTTTGATTTTTGGGTTGGCCGCGAGGTGGGTGGCGAGGACGCCAAAGGTGTTGTCGGCACGGGCGGTGTCGAGTTTGGCGTGGAGGAAGAGTTGGATCCACTCGGGGTCGGCGTTTGTGGTGATCCAGTCGAGCGCGTTTTTGACGGACTCCGCCGACTTGGCGCGGATGGCGAGGCCCAGCGATGCCGCATAACGGGCGGAGGGTTCGGAGGGAAACGGCGTGTCCTTGGCCTTGCCTGCGAGGATGGAGTCGAAGTCCGGCAGGGTGTCATAGACCTTGAGGTAGGCGCGGAACTCGCCGGCGGGTGCATCTCCGATGGCGGGGTCCATGGGCAGTCCGGCAAGGTAGAGCGTGTTGGCGGCGGTCCATGCGCGAGGTGACGGCCATGCGGGATTCTTGGGATCGCGTTTGTGCAGAAGCTCGGGGCGCCATGCGAGGAATGCGACGATTTTTTCATCGATGCCATTCTGAAGCGCCCAGCTGCGGAAGCTCTCGAAATGGGGCACCACGGTGACATGGATGAAGCGGTTCTGCAGGGCGGATGGCATGCTGAAAACAGAGGCGCCATCCTCGGAACGATTCCCGGCGGCCCAGACATGCCATCCCTCAGGCAGCGTGTAGGAGCCGACCTTGCGGTCGAGGACGAGCTGTTGCGCGATGCCTTGGATGGCTGGCGGTGCCATGTTCAACTCGTCGAGGAAAAGAATACCCGAGCCGCTGCGGGGGAGGAATTCCGGCGGATACCAGCGCGAAGTGCGGGCATCATGGTCGGCCACAGGAAGACCGCGCAGGTCGGTAGGGGCGAGTTGGCTGATGCGGAGATCGATGAGGTCGATCTTTACAGATTGTGCGACGGCAGCGACGGTGTGGGATTTTCCGATGCCGGGCGCGCCCCAGATCATGACGGATTGGAGGAGGTGTTTTTTAACGAGAGTGCCGAGCAGGTTTTCGAGCTGTAATGGATTCATTTTGGTTTTCCGGAGTGTGTCTCACCGAGTGTCGCAGGAGGTGTCACAGGCGCCTTTTGGTATGGAGAATATGAAGGGTCGCAGGGTCTGGAATATTGCTGCACTTTTCCCGCAGGGCCCTGTGGAAAATCGAGTCGCGCGGACTGGCAGTGGCAAAAAGCGTCATGCACGAGCGGAACTTCAAGTTGTCGGGGTTGCCAAAGATGTCGGTGAGGGATTCGGGACGATCCACCGCGGCGGCCGTGCACTCCTGAAGTCTTGCTCCGAGCACGGGGTGGGCAAGGTATTCGGCAGCCTCGCGCAAATCGGCGATCGCATAGCGTGTGGACATCGAGCTTTGCCCCAGTCCCGAAATCTGGGGAAAAACAAACCACATCCAGTGCGAGTCCTTGCGGCCATTGCGGATTTCCTCCAAGGCGGTTTCGTAAATGTCATCCTGGGCATCCAGAAAACGGTTTAGTGACGGGTTCATATTGCGGAGGTTTTGGGCTTCTTGCGTTTGCTGATCATCGCCAGCGCTGTTTCGCGGACGAAGGGGTGCGAATCCTTCGCTAAAAGTTGAAGGTCCGCCGCGCAAGTGCGGGAGCATCTGGCGGTGAGGTGGCGAAGGAAGGGGTTGGGGCTGCGGGCGAATTGATGGAGCACATGAAGTGAGGGAGTGGTGTTGCCGTGGCGAGTCGTGCCTTTGAAGCGAGGATGGTTTTTTTCAAAATCCAGCACAGCGCCGAACGGCCACTGGGTGTGTGCACGGGCATGCATCCGAATCTCGGAATCCGGATCATCAAATAAGATTCCCAGAGTCTCTGGCGGCGTCTCCTTGGCGTGGGAGAGTCTCGATCGGACAGATGCGGATGGGTCTTTCGCGGCCTCCAAAAAAAGATGGCGCATTTCGTGGTAGAGCTCCGCGTAGGAGCCGGGACAATTGCAATTACGGAAGTCCTCCAGTCGGGAAACGAAATGGGCGAGGACTTTGATTCTAACCTCAGGCTCGGCATCCCTCGCCAGCTTCTCGATTTGTTTCAAACTGAGTCTGGAATCTGTGCACACATACTCGCGGATGTTTTTGTCCGGGTCGGTGGCGAAGAGTTCCAGAAGCGCGAGATTCGCATCATGGTCTCGCCAGCAGTATTGCCCGCGCAGGCGGTGTGCGATTTTGATCCGTATCTCCGGGTCTGAATCCACGGCCAAATCGGCTGCGATCTGCGGGTGAAGTCCGTTGCGTTCGGTCAGCAGAGAGCGAACTTCGTGGGGAATGTGGTTTTTGTAGGCAAAGTAGAATTTTGGTGTGAGGCGGAATCCCGAATGAGCGCTGACCTTTTTTAGATCCGGGTTGGCGTTTGTGAAAATGCGGCTGCGGAGTTCTGCGCCGGCATGACCATTCAGAAAAACATTTCGCAGGACGGCGGGATGGTCGTTCGGGTCGAATTGCAAAAGGATTTTGCGGGCGACGCGGAAGTTGGACGCCAAAGATTTTCGGACTTCCAGGGAGGGGTCGTCGGATCGGAGGCGTTCATTTTTTCAAGCCGCAAAGCCGATGCGGGGCTTGTTGAGCAAAACCGTGGCTTGGGTGTTGAAGATTTCCGCGAGCGAGTAGTCTTTCTGGAGCGGAAGTTCGCGGCCGGACTCCTGGGCGATGCGTTGGGCGCGCCAGCCGGGCATGCGATCGAAGACCATATGCGTGTTAAGGCGGCCGGGACGGATCAACGCGGGATCAATCTCGGTGTGCGAGCAGTTGATCGAGCAGATGACCTGGAGTTTCAGAAAGTCCGCCAGCAGCCCGTCTGTGATATTGAGAATGGCTCCGACCTCTCGGCGGTTGTCTAGGTCGCGCGTCATGAGCGCGCCATCGGCATCCTCCAGCACACACACGAACCGGTGGTCATTGTAGCTGGTGCTTTGTCGCGACCAGAAGCGGATGAATTCGGGGTTTGTGAGAACGCCGGTGGATGCCGGTGGGATGAAGTAGAAGCGGTGGGTTTTGTGGAGTTTGCCGATGAGGTGGCGGATGTAGGAGGTTTTGCCCGTGCCCGGGGTGCCTTCGAAAATGGTCAGGCCGGATCGCTGGGTTTGCAGGAAGTCGATAAAGGCGGCGTTTTTTTCGGAAAATCCCCCGCCGTAGAAGAGGTCCATTTTTTGTTCATCCAGCTTGTTGCGGTCTTGAAGCGGGACGCTTTCGGTGTCGATGCCTTCGTTCGACAGGGAGAGGAGATTGTAGCAACCCACATCCGCCTTCGGCGGCATCGAGTATTTGTCTGCAAAATTCGTGGCGACATTTTTTGCGGTGTCTATATCCGGTGCGTAAACTGAGAGGTCGCACTCTTCGATGTGAAGGAAGACTTTGTTTTCCTCCGCGATGATGAGATCGCGCCAGTGGATGCCGGAGTTTGCGGGGTAGCGGTCCGAGCGGCAGATCTGGTCTTTCTTATCGACTAAAATGCGGGGGAAATCCCAATTCCTGTTTCTCATGCAGAAACGGTGGGCGGAATCGATCCCGTAGGTGGCTATGACAGGAATAGGCGCGGCCGTGCTGAAGGGCGATGAAAACATCGGCATCGATGACAGGTCGCAGGTGAATTCGACTTTCGACTCGATCTGGCGCGGAGGTGTCTTTTTCACAGCGGTCTTCTTTTTGATTGTGGAGGCGAGGTAGTCCCAAGTCTGCCTGCTCTGGTCTGGCGAGGTTGCGTTTTGATCCATAAATGCGGTGTCTTTCTTGATGGGATAAGGGTTATTTTTTCTGTTTGGCGCGGGTGGTGGCCGCTTCGCGAGCAGCATCATCACCTTCTAGCGGTTCGGGATTGAAAAGCCGGGCGAGCAAATCCGGTGACTTGTCGTCGTTCAGAACACCGAGCTCGCGCAGGTCGGGTTCGAAGAGGCGGAATCCAGCGATTTCGTGGACAGGTAGATACTCGCCGATGTAGCGGAGGAGGGTTCGGAAGTCTGTCTGCGAGGGGGCCTCTTCGCTGACGCGGATGGAGTTCGGGTAGTGCTCGCTGCCGCAGAAAGGGTTTTCGTCCGGTAACTCGGAAATCTGAATCCAGGTATCGTCCCTCATCGACCTGGTGTCCGCCGCAAGCCACAGCAGGATGGCGCCATCCATGAGGCAGGTGCGGGCACGCACATGGATGCGTGTTCCAGGCGGACGCTTGCGGATTTCCTCGTGCAGCATGAGGGCGGTGTCATGGCAAAGCGCGCCGGGGCCGATCAATTCGATGTTCAGCGTTTTGGGCTTTTCGGCGAGTGCGTTTTGAAGCGTGCTTAGGAGTCGGGATGGATTTTTTTCGGCGAGGTTGAGGTGCATGTTGGATGGATTTTCAGGCGGCGCGAAGATGGGAGTGCGGACCCGCAGGCGTGATGTGGTCATACAGTGCATTCCGCACGGCGTTGCAGAGCGTGGAAGCGACAGCTGACACATTCAGGTCAACAACGGCATTTTTGAAGAGAGAGGCCATTTCCTTGGTTTCGCGACCGATTCCCAGGCCGATGAGCGGAATGTCCTCGGCTTCGAATTTTGTGATTTGGGCGATGGTTGAAGACTCGTCGCTGGGTTCTCCGTCGCTGATGACAAAGACGACGGGATTTGCAAACTGGCTGATCTCCGGGCTCGAGTGAATGCGGGCCAGTGCGTGGTGCATGTTCGTTCCCCCGCCGCACTGGGAGCGGAGGAAATCGATTTTGCGGCGGCGCGATGGAGAGTCGCTCTGGCCGTGAGGATGCAGAATCTGTTTGGTGTGGTTGTTGAAAGTCCAGAGGGCCAGCGGCAGTCCCGAGCGGAGGCAGACTTCCGAGAGGAGGACGACCCCGTCGAATGCGGCATCGAAGTTCTCGCCGCGCATCGAGGCCGAGATGTCGAGGGCCAGCACCACAAGCGGGTCGAATCGTTTGTGGCGCAGGCGGCGTGACCAGACCTTGTCATGCAGGCGTAGATCCGCCTCGGCCTGCATCGCGGTGCGGATATGAATTGATTCTCCGCTGCGCTGGTGGAGCAGGAGCTTCTGGCGGGAGTATGTTTCGAATAGCTCAATGAACTCGTTTGCGAGTCGGTCAATCAGGCGTGAGAGGGATTTTTGGCGTTCCATGTATCCCTTTTTCAGGGTTTCGGGGGAGTCCGGCCCCCCGTCGCCAGCCTTTGCTTTTCTGGCGCGTGCGATGCTTTTGTTGCGCGGTCCGCCTGCATGGATGCGCTCTTTTGGTCCGAGCGTTGTGATACGCGAACGGCCTGCGCATTCGTCGCGGGCAACAAGTCGCTCCCAGACAGGGCGGATTTTTTCGTCGAAAATTAACAGCATGCGTTGCTGGGCGTTCAATGTTTCCCTCGCAACCGCGCGTCCCCGTGCGATGCCGGGATGGCAGAGCGTCTGGGTAGAGACTGCATCGCCCGTCTCCTCCATCGCCTCGCGCACCACTGGTGCGACGCCTGCGGGTATTTGGCCAGAGTGCGCTTTTTCCAGAATGGCACGCAGAAACTGCACTTGGTAGTTCGGCGACCAACTCGATCCAACCAAGGATTGAAAAATCAGCTCATTGGCGGTGTGGATCCATACGGCGCAGCCGGGGAATTTTGACGCGAGCCATGACTCGATGCGGAGATCCTCCAGAACATTAAGAAGATCCTGATAAAGTTGGTGGCGTTCGATGGGATAGAGGTGGTGAATGCGCGTGATCGCACAATGAGCGCTCTCGTGAAGCAGGATGGCGCGACATACATCGGCCGATTTTTCCGTGAGGTAGTCGGGGTCCACCGTGATGATGCGGTCCCTCCAGTTCCAACTCCAATTCGCTCCAACATCCCCTTCGATCAAGCTGACCTCCTCGCCTGTCACTTGGCAGGCGAGAGCTTGGAGTTCGCGGAGAAGAAACGAGCGGTTGTGGGATTTAATCATGGATATATCGGGATTGCGGGTTGTGAAAGTGGTAGCTGGATCAGGCGAGACCTGTGGCTCTGAGTAGTGCCAGAGCGGCTGCGCGGTCGGCTGGGTCGGCGAGGCGTTGGATGTAAATCTCCGCCATGACACGCGCTGTGACTCCCCGCAGGCGGGATGCGCCCTTGGCGTTTTCATGGATGAGGCGCATCGCATTGAGCAGCGTGCGGCGGGTGAATACATAGCGCTCGCGGCGCACACGACCGATGCTCGCTGGAGACTCGTTGTCGCCTGCCGCCCCCGAAATGCGGGCGTGGAACGAGGAGATGGATTTGAGGGTCATTTCCAAATCGGGGAAATCCGCCAGCGATGGATAGATCGGCTCCGAGTGCGGGGGTATCCAGCGCACGCCCTCCCACACAAAGGCGGGGCTTTCTCCCGTCACCAGACAGCGAAGCATATCAAGCAGCTCTGGTTCCGACGGCTTGCCGATGTGTCCCCAAATACCCCAGCGGTCACGGAAGGCTGGCGAGAGCGTGGCGCGTCCTGCGTATTCCGAGGGGTTCATGGTTCCGAAGAGGCGGAAATTTTCCGAGATCGGCACATCGCCTCCGTCGCCGAAGTGGCGTTCATCGTGCTCGGTCAGGACGAGCGTTGGAGGCAGTTCCAGCACAGGATTCAAGCGCTCGAGCACTTGGGGTTCGGCGAGGTTCACTTCGTCAAGGATTACCCACCACCCGTTGCGCAGGGCGCGTGGAATGTAGCCTTCGGAGAATTCCCACGCGGGGCGGTTTTCTCCCGACTGGGTCGAGGGGATGAAGCGCCCGACCAGTTCGCCTGTGTCGGTGTGCCCGCTCAGGTTGACGCGGATTGCATTTTGACGAGCCATCATTGCTAACCAGAGGATCGCGGTTGTTTTGGCCGTGGCCGTTTCGCCCTCGAGCATGCAAGGGATGCCATGGCGAACGGCAAGTGCCGCCTTGCGTGCCGTGGTGAGAAAAAGGCGGTCGAGGCAGAGGTGTTTGAATCGCCCTGCGTCTTGAGCGGAGATTTCAGGTCCGTATGGGATTTCCATATCCAAAATGCGAAGAGTTTTATCCCCCGCTTCGATTGCTGAGCGCTCCTCTTCGGCTCCGCGGGCCAGGCGGGTGAGTTCGGAGAGGGTGAAAACCGCATAACCCTGCCCGAGAGCTTCGGCTTTTTCACTTGGAGAGGCGTTATCAGGCAGCACAAGGGCATCCGCCCCAGCACGAAAGGATGTGGCCTCCGCGCCGAGTTCCATGATCACTTGGCGCGCTATGGTGGTGGCATGGGACCCAAGCCCGCCCACACAGAGGCGGCTACCCTGTCCGATCACGGACACGGCCTGTTTTGGCTCACTGGTTTCTGTGGATGTCATAAAATCTCCTCGTTTTTAGAAGTTTGCATTGCAGTTGATTGCCTTGCGGGCTTATCCGAAAATGTCATCCGCATCATTGCCCACATCTTGCTCATTCGGTTCGCCTTTGGCTGCGCTCTGGATTTTCGCCGTTTCCTTGAGGATGCGTTCGTGGAGGTCTGGCAGGCTCAACAAAATCGCGTCTTTTACATCCCCAGATAGTTCCAGTTGCTCAATCCCGTCGAAGGCGCCGAGAAATTCGATCACATCCGCAGGAAGCACTTTTTTAATGAAGTCCCACCCGACCGTGCCGGCCGGGGTCACATCCTTCCAGCGTATCCAATTTCCAGTCACGCCGTTGGCATCCTCCGCCTTCAAGGTTCCATCGCTATCATCAATATGCGTGACAGTGTAAATACCGCCGATGGTGTAGTTATGTTCATTTGAGTTTCCAGTGATGCGGATTTTTCGGCCTACGGGGACTTTTTTCATTTGATTGTGTGTGTTGTTGTTGGTTGATTGTTATTTGTTATTGGACGCGAGCGTCTTGGTTTGGATTTGCGTTTCATTATACCAGATCCTTGTGGCAAGGATTGTCACACCCTTCAAAATTTTTTTTTAAGGAATTTAGAGGCGAGGGAAGCTTACTTAAGTCTCCCTTAACTGAATCTTTCAACTAGGGCTTGGGTTTATTTGAAACAAAATGGCGCATTTTTATTTATGGAAATATTCTTTATATAAATACACTAAGGGGTTTGTTTTTAGATACAAAAAAATCTAAAAATAGTCCTGTCTTGATTGATCAGGTGAGAAATTAAATCAGATGTCCCCGGAGATTGCAAGAAAAAAATGAAATGGAATTCGATGGGTAGTCTGTCATAAAAATTCATATATTTTATAAAATATTTTTATAAAATATTTTTATAAAATTATTTAGTAATTATTTTAAAATTTATTTATTTTTGTATTGTCATACAATTAAACACGAAAAAAAGACCGTTCAAGCGGCGAAAACAACCATCCATGTCATAAAAATGACCATTCGAGGAAAAGAACCCGAAAAAGCGTCTTTTTTGCCATCGTGCGCATTGTTTTCTTGGCTTGCGGAGGAGTTTTCGTCAGGTTCGCGCCGATGAAAAAATCCGGGTGTCTTGTGGCTTTTTTGCTCGTGGCGGTCTGTGCGAGCATGTTTGTGAATTTGCTTTTGCTGGCTTTGATTGGAACCAAGGGGGCATCGGCGATGGCGGGGGTGAAGGTTCTGCCCGAGAAAGAGTATGATGAGGAGGTGCTTTCCGAGGGGTCGGATTCGCATTCAAAGGTGGCCGTCATTCCGTTGGATGGGGTTATCGGCTTTGGAATGAGCGGGAGTCTGGGGGATTCGATGGTTGAGGATTTCAAGGCCGCATTGGAGCAGGCTGCGGCGGATCATCATGTGAAGGCGGTCATTGTTGAAATGGACTCGCCCGGCGGTGAGATAACGGCCTCGGATGTCCTCTACGATGCGTTGCGAAATTTTCCAGAGGAGAAGCCGGTGATCGCCTACTTCAACTCGATCGGGGCCTCGGGGGCATATTACACGGCCTGTGGAGCGGATTGGATCATGTGCAACGACACGACTTTCACTGGTAGTATCGGCGTCATTATTTCAACGCTCAATTACCGCGACCTCTTTGGAAAAATCGGCCTCGAGTCGGTGGTTTTCAAAAGCGGAAAGTTCAAGGACATGCTCAACGGGGCGCGTGAGATGAGCAAAGAGGAGAAGGAGTATGTGCAGGGGCTCGTCATGCAAAGCTATGAGCGATTCCTCGGCATAGTCGCCTCCGCGCGCAAGTTGGATGCCTCCACGCTGCGAAATGGTCCTGCCGATGGCCGCATTCTTAGCGGCACGGATGCCTATAACGCGAAGTTGGTGGACGAGTTGGGCTACATCGAAGACGCCTACGAAAAGGCCCGCACGCTCGGCAAGGCTCCTGGCGCCGAGGTGGTCCGTTATGTGCGGACCTACAGTTTCGACCGCTTCCTGCGGCTGTTCGGCGAGTCCGCGTCGGCAAAGGTCGAGATCGGCCTGCCTGGCAAAAAATACGCCCTCGAGCCTGGCCGCATCTACTTATTGCCTCCATTCTTCGCGCCCTGAGGGGGATCGATCCGTGAAAAAAACACGCATCGACACATCCGGGCAGCAGGCTGCGCTCCAATCGCCCTTTGCCGCACTGCAAATGGAAGGGCTCCCCGATGCGCTGCCGCAACCCGAGCGCGAGACGCCCGCCGTTGCGCCAACGAAAATGGGCCGCGTCGTTCTGCGTCGCGAGAAAGCTCAACGCGGCGGAAAAACCGTCGTCGTGGTATCGGATTTCGACGCTCGAATTTCAGATGCAGAAATCGAGGACTTTGCTCGCAAGGCGCGTCAGGCCTGCGGCTGCGGAGGCACAGTTCGAGGGCGCGAGATCGAACTCCAAGGCGACAATGCTCCCAAGGTGCGTGCCTATTTTGAAGGCGCTGGATTCCGTGTCGCTGGTGTTTCCTGAAAAAACAAACAAGCTGCGGTGCACCGCTCGAACCAAAAATTTGGACGATCGTCCAAATTTTTGGTCGCCCGCTGAGGGCCTTGGGGACAGGCTTTTTTAGGATCTGGGTGTGAGATTGAAGGAGGCGAGAGCTTCGCGGGTGACGGCGCGGCCGCTTTCGGCTTCGTCGAGGATGACGAGGTCGGCTCCGGCGTTGCGGAGTTTTTCGGCTTCGTTGCTGAATTTCGTGCGGGCTAGGATGGTGATGGAAGGATTCCGTTCTCTTGCGAATTGGATAGCTGCTGCTATTTCCGGCGTGGCGGGGAAGGTGAAGGCGACGAGGCGTGCTTGATCGACGCAACAGAGGTCCCAGACTTCAGGTTGGCGGGCATCTGCGAACAAGGCGGCTTTTCCATCGCTGTGAAGTTCGCGGATCGCTTCCGCATTGAGGTCGATGACGAGGGAGGGAATGCCTTCATCGGCGAGTGATGATGAGAGTTGGCGTCCCACGGGGCCGTATCCGCAGATGATCGCGTGGTTGGTCAGTCCACGCACGCGTTCGGCGGGAGGTAGGGAAGAGGTCGGTCGGCTTGGGAGGAGCGAGGAGTGTTTATCGAGCCAGTTTCCAAGAGGCTGGGCGAAGCGCATGAGCACGGGAACCATTGCCATCGAGAGGGCCATGGCTGCCGTGAGTGGATCGCTCACAGCGCTGGGCCATGCCGTGAAATCGGATGTTTTTGTAAGAAGCACGAGGGAGAACTCCCCCGCACTGCCGAGTCCAATGCCCGCAAAAACCGCTGCTCGCCAACTCAGCCCGATTACGCGGGCGATGAGTCCGATCAAGAGAGCCTTGCCGAGGATGATCCCGGCGGTCAGGGCCAAAATCAGTTGCCAGGAAGAAATGGCCTCGCGGAGATCGATTCCGAGGCCGACCGAGACAAAGAAAATCGTGAGGAACAAATCCTTGATCGGCGCGATATCCGAGAGGATGCGGTGCTTGTAGATGCACTCGCTGACGGCAAGACCGGCAACAAAGGCTCCAAGGACGAGGCTCAGATCCATGAGTGCGGCGAGGAATGCCACGCCAATGCAGAGTCCTGCCACGGTGAGGGTGAAAAGCTCGCGACTCCGCGTATCTGCCACGGCGCGGAGCAGCTTGGGAATGACATAGCGCGCAAGGATGATAGCCAGTGCAATAAATGCGGCGCCCTTGCCGAGTGTCAGTGCCAGCATCGGCCCCATGGTTTTTCCCTCGCCTCCGGCCACGAAAAGGGCGGGCATGAGCACAAGAAAAAGGATGATAAAAATGTCCTGAAAAATTGCCACGCCGAGGGCGAAGCGGGCACCGGAGCTCGCTGAGACGCCCATGTCGTGGTAGAGTTTCACGCTGATGGCGGTGGAGCTCAGAGCGCAGGCCACGGCGATTACGGCAACAATCGGCCATTCCAAACCGAATATCATTCTCGCCGCGAGTCCTGCTCCCAGCATCGTAACACCGACTTGAATCGAACCGCCGAGAAACGCATAACGCCGTAGGTGTTTCAACTCGCCGAGCGAGAATTCCATTCCCAGCACGAACAAGAGGAGCATGACTCCGATCTCCGACATGGAAGCCACGGCTTCCCTTGCCTGGTCACCTGCCACCGCCTCGAGAAGGCCGGTATTTGCGATAGCGAGTCCGCACAGGAAATAGGCGACAAGCAGGGACTGGCGAAGTTTCAACAGCACCAAGGAGGCGAGGACCACGCCCACCAACATGAAAGCCAGTAGCGAGAACATCGGCGGCATACCCGCCGAAGCCAATGGCAGAAACCCGCCCGTATGGTGAATCAAACTCTGCATCCCTGCTGCCAGCCTCGCCCACCGGCAGGGCATTTGCGAGCCGAAGATTGTGAGGTTTTATTTGTAGCGAATGATCGATGCGTCGATCGAACGCAGGGTGAGCATTCCCACGCCCATGTAGCCGGGATTGAAGGCTGGCAGGTAGGTGGTGGAAGTGCTGGTGCCGTATTCCGTGCGGCGGCCGGGGCCACCTGGTCCGCAATACCTCGAGTTGGCCGTGCCGAAGCTGTAGGTGGTCACCGGCACATAGGATGTGTAGCCCGGCACATAGTAGTTGTAGGGCCGTTGCTCGGTATCCTCGTGCAGCATGATGGCGGCATCTCCCCCATGAAGGCGTGCGTTATACTGAATGGCTCGGATCATGAAGTCGTAGCTGGCGTTTGCGGTGAAGGAGAGCCTGCCGATAACCGTGTAGGGGCGGTCGGGCGGTTTCGAGAAAATGGGAACGCTGTAATCCTTCGGCTTCGGAGTGAAGACCCGCGCGGTGGAGGGGCGATAAAATTGTGCTGTGGAGGACACCGACTCGCATCCGGTCAAGAGGACGGCAAGAGACAGAGTCAACAGGACGCCATGGAACGCAGGCTTAAGCATTTTCTAGTCTCACAATAATCCCAAACTCCGCGCTCGCAAGTTGGGCGAAGTTATTTCAAGAGTCGGCGCAGATACGCTCCATAGCTCGATTTGCCGAGGCGAGCGATCTGGGCTTCCAGCCCCGCCTGGTCGATCCATTTGTTGCGCAGGGCGATTTCCTCAAGGCAGGCGATCTTCAGGCCTTGGCGGCGCTCGATCACGCTGACGAATTCGGCGGCCTCCATGAGGGATTCATGCGTGCCGGTATCGAGCCAGGCGGTTCCGCGGCCGAGTTGTTCGACTTGGAGATTGCCTTCCTCGAGATAGAGGCGGTTCAGGTCGGTGATCTCGAGTTCGCCACGGGCCGAGGGTTTCAAATCGCGGGCGAGGCCGACCACCCGGTCGTCGTAGAAATAAAGGCCCGGCACTGCGAAGTTGGACTTCGGCTTGGCAGGTTTCTCCTCGATCGAGAGGACTCGTCCATCCGGCGCGAATTCCACAACGCCGTAGGCTGTCGGTTCGGCAACATGGTAACCAAAAATCGTGGCTCCCTCGCGGCGTGCATCGGCCGCTTCGATGGCTTCGACGAAGTTTTGCCCGTAGAAAATATTGTCACCCAGCACGAGGGCGGAGGGGGCGTTTCCCACAAAGTCAGCACCAATGTGGAATGCCTGCGCAAGCCCTTCCGGACGCGGTTGGGCGGCGTAGCTCAGCGAAATGCCGAATTGGCTGCCATCACCCAGCAGTCGCTGGAAGAGCGGTAAATCCTCCGGCGTGGAAATGAGCAGAATCTCACGAATGCCAGCTAGCATGAGCACCGAAAGCGGATAGTAAACCATCGGCTTGTCATACACAGGCATGAGTTGCTTGCTCACGGCGATGGTGAGCGGATAGAGGCGCGTGCCGGATCCTCCGGCGAGAATGATGCCTTTGCGTGAAATGGGATTTTGCATGTCTGTGATGGTTTGAGGATGGCTGCCGAAAAGCAATTTTTCACCCTTTTTTTAGGTGCGTCTAAGGTAGTGCCAGCGCGGTGTCATCCACCGGAGCGACGGATCCATTGAAAAACCAAGCCAGACGCTTGGGCGTATGGACGGGCTTTGAAGGTGTGTTTGTCGCCCAGGGGGCACCAACAACTTGGGGATGGAGGGCATCGGCGTCGGAAAATCCCCAGGCTTGTGCCGGGATGCTCGCAAGTCTGAGCGGCTGACTGGATGGAGAGGTGGCGAGGTTGCCCCATGGAACGAGTATTTGATCGCCATCAGCGACGCTCATGTTCAGCAAATAGGTTCTTGCTGAATCGAGAAACGATGTGCTCACGGCTTTGCGGTAGGCGGGCGGGACGAAGAGGGTTTCGACTTTTGGCGCGGTGGGAGTGGGAATGCCAAGATAAGGAGCCAACTCGCGCACAAGGCGTCCGTTGCGAGCGGGATCGAATTGGGCCAACTGGCCAGGCCAGAGCGGGCCGGGGAGCTTGCCATCATTGTCAGCGGCGAAAAGTGTGATGCCTGTCCCGATCTGACGCATGTTGGAGATGGCCTTCGAGCGGTCGGAGGAGGCTCCGAGTTTTGAGAGGCCCCCCAGCGAGAGCGCTGCAAGAATGGCGATCACGGCCAAGACAACGAGCAGCTCCACGAGAGTGAAGGCTCCGCGCAGCGTTCTCACTCCGCCGGCACTAACCGCACGACGCGGTCGGGTTGGTTGAGAACGATGTAAAGGAAACCATCGGGGCCGGTGCGCACATCGCGGATGCGGCCGAGACCGGAAAGCAGAATCTCATCGGTGACGACTTTTCCATTTTGAACCCGGATGCGGTGAAGTTCGCCGCGCAGACCGCCGGCGAAGAAGTCGTATTTCCAGTTGGGAAATTTTTCGCCGGTGTAGCAGGTCAGGCCGCAGGCTGCGATCGAGGGCGTCCACTGCACGAGTGGTTGCTCCATGCCTTCCTTTTCTGTGAGCCCGGTCAAGGGCGATCCGTCGTAGTTCATGCCGTGCGAAATGACCGGCCAGCCATAATTTGCACCTTTGCGAATGAGGTTGAACTCGTCGCCGCCGCGTGGGCCGTGCTCGGTGGCGTAGATGGCATGGTCGCGCGGGTCGATGGCAAGGCCTTGTGGATTCCGATGTCCGTAGCTCCAAATGCCGGGAATGGCGTTTTTGTCCGTAGCGAACGGATTGTCCTGAGGGATACTGCCATCTGGAAAAACACGGTATATTTTGCCATTCGGGCGGGTGATGTCTTGCACTTCCATTTTCCCGCCGCGCTCGCCGACGATGAAATAGAGATACCCGCCATCGAAAGCCATGCGCGTCCCGAAATGCACGCCGTTGGATGTGTAAAAATCCGGCGCTGATTGGAAAATGACCTCCTCGTCAGTCCATGCATGATCGCGAATGCGGCCGCGCACGACCTTGAGCATGGCGCGCATTTTCTTACCCTCAAGCGGATCTGAAAAAGCCAAGTAGATCCATCCATCCCGCGCGAAGTCTGGGGATACGGCGACATCAAGCATTCCGCCCTGACCCAATTCGATTGCGCGCGGAGTTTCCTTCACTGGGTCGGGTAGAAGGTTTCCATCGGCATCGATGATCCGCAATGCGCCTGGGCGTTCGGTCACGAGGCGGCGTCCATCGGGAAGAAAAGCCAGGCTCCAAGGCGTTTTGAGACCGCTATCAATAACGGTTTCAACCTTGTAGTCGTGCTCGAGGGATTTGACGGCCCCGCCCTCCTTGGGTCGGGGAGGTGGCGAGGATTCCGTTTTGGTGGACTTTTCCTTTTCCCGCAGAAAAACCACGAGCGAACGAATCTGCTCGGCGGAGAGGGTTTTCTCAAAAGCAGGCATGCCGAGGTCCGGCAGGCCTTGAGAGATCACTCGCGTGATCTCTGTATCCGTGCCGCCGTGCTTCCACAAGCCATCGGCGAGGTTTCCTCCGAGCCCGCCCTCCAATTTGGAACCATGGCAGGAGGCACAGCTTTCGAGATAGAGTTCGTTGGCCTTGTCCGGCCTTGCAGGAAGTCCGGTGACAGGAAACGCCGCGAGTGCCAGACAGGCTGCCAAGCACGCTGAGCGCCCCGTTTTCATGGTCAAACGAAGGACTAACCTCCGGCGATGGCTGGAACGATGCTGATCTCGTCGCCTTCCTTCAAAGGTGTGGCTTTTTCCTCCAGGAAGCGGATGTCCTCGTCGTTGACGAAGATATTCACGAAGCGGCGAACATTGCCGCTCTCGTCGCAAATGCGCTCGAAGAGACCGGGGTAGCTGGCGTTGAGGTTTGTGAGGACTTCGCCGATGTTCGCGCCGTCGGCGGGGACGAGTTCCTGCTCGTTTGTGAGCTTGCGGAGGGGGGCTGGGATGCGGACTTGGATGGGCATTTTAGTTTTCAGTTTGGAGTTTTCAGTTTTCAGCAACAGCTTGAAGGGAGGTTTTAGTTTTGAGCCTGTAATACCGCCTCATCGTTGGCGATGAGGGCTTCGAATTCGCGCAGGCTGGGGTTGATGACGCGGGGTTCGCCGCAGTGGCCTTGGATGGCTTCCTGGGTTTTGAGGCCGTGGCCGGTGATACAGAGGACGATACTCTCGTTGCGGGGGATTTTTCCGCTTTCGATGAGCTTGCGGGCGCAGGCGACGGTGACGCCGCCGGCGGTCTCGGCAAAAATGCCGGCGTATTCCGCGAGGTCGCGGATGCCGCGAATCACTTCCTCATCCGAGCAATCGTCCGCGCTGCCGCCTGTCTCGTTCATGCTGCGAATGGCATAGTAGCCGTCCGCTGGCGTGCCGATGGCGAGTGATTTTACGATGGTGTCGGGTTTTGAGACCGGTTTGACGATGTCGCTGTTTTTCTTCTTGGCCTCGGAGATTGGGGAGCATCCGCTGGCTTGTGCGCCGTGGACGGAGAAGGGTTGCTCGTCGAGGATGCCGACTTTGATGAATTCCTTGTAGGCCTTGTGAATCTTGGTGAGGAGTGAGCCGCTGGCCATCGGGATGACGGTGTGGCGCGGGAGTTTCCAGCCAAGTTGCTCGGCGATTTCGAAGCCCATGCTCTTGGAGCCTTCGGCGTAGTAGGGGCGGAGGTTCACATTTACAAAACCCCAGCCGTATTTGCCGGCGATCTCGGAGCAGAGGCGGTTTACCTGGTCGTAGGCGCCCTCAATGCCGATGACCTGTGTGCCGTAAACCAGCGAGCCGACGATTTTGCTTTTCTCCAGGTTTGCTGGAATGAGGACATAGCTTGTCAGGCCGGCGGCGGCAGCATTGGCGGCCACGGAGTTTGCGAGGTTGCCCGTGGAGGCGCAGGCGACGACTTTGAAGCCGAGTTCGCGGGCGCGGCTGAGAGCAACGGAAACCACGCGGTCTTTGAACGAGAGGGTGGGGTAGTTGACCGTGTCGTTTTTGATATAAAGTTCATCCACTCCGAGGTGCTTGGCGAGTCGGTCGGCCCGGACGAGTGGCGTGAATCCAACTTGAGCCCCGACAGTGGGTGCGCCGTCGATCGGCAGCAATTCGCGGTAACGCCACATCGTCTGCGGACGCGAGGCGATGACCTCGCGGTTGATGTGCTTCTTGATGAGATCGTAGTCGTAGGCGGCTTCAAGGGGGCCGAAATCAAATTCGCAGATGTGGATCGCTTCTTTTGGATAAAGACGACCGCACTCCCGGCATTTCAGGTTCGAAAAGAATGTCTGTTGTTCGCTCATGTTCGGATTTTTCTTTCCTTAACGAGAGTGGACGAGTGACGGGACACCTGCGGATGGGCAACTATCCCTCTCATCTTTCCCGGTTCAGCGTTTTCACGCTTGCCGAGCTGGATTTGGCACCTGGTCCTGGGTGGGATGTTTGAGCATCACACTTCAGCGGTTGCCGTGGCTTCATAGGGCCAGTCCCTCTGCCACTCTCGATAAGATGGCCATGTATTTGGCGGTGGGCCGGGATTTCGTCAAGGCGAATTTTTCGGGTTTTTGTCATCGCACGGCGGCGGGGGAGGGTGTTGATTGGCTGTGGAATCAACGATGCTCCGTGGACCTCTCGCGTTACCAGAACCCTGAATTCTCCCGAGGCGCTCCCTTTTGGAAGGAAGTGCTCTGGTGGTTTGCGCGGACGATTTTTTTCGAACCATGGTTTCCCCAACCCTCACGCCTCCGCTGCGCGGTGCTTCGGGCGTTCGGTGCCAAGGTCGGGCGCGGTGTGGTGATCCGCTCGCAGGTGAACATCAATTTCCCTTGGCGATTGGAGATCGGCGATCATGTGTGGATTGGCGAGGAAGTGATGATTCTGAGCCTTGACCGGGTGCGGATCGGATCCCATGTGTGCATTTCGCAGCGGGCCTTCCTTTGCACGGGTTCGCACAAATTCAAAAAGGAAACCTTCGACCTTGTGACCAAGCCCATCGTCGTTGAGAATGGATGCTGGATCGCGGCGGGGGCCTTTATCGGGCCGGGAGTCACGCTGCGGCGCAATACGGTTTGCGCCGCCGGAGCAGTGGTAATGAGGGACGCGGGGCCTGATGCCGTGGTCTCAGGAAATCCCGCCGTGGTGCGCGAGGGCTGATTTGCGGCTTTGCAGGAGGGGTTGAAACAGGCAGAGTCCCGCGATGATTTTTAGGATTTCGGTTCAAGGGAGGTTCTTCGCGTGATGCAGGCATTGCCGGGATTTCGGGATTTTTATCCCGAGGAGTGCGCGAGACGGAACCACATCGTGGCGACTTGGCGCGAGGTGGCGAAGCGCTACGGGTTTGTCGAGTTTGATGGTCCCGTGCTCGAGAGCACAGACCTCTACCGCAAGAAAAACGAGGAGGGCGCCGAGATTCTGGAGCAGCTTTATTCCTTTGCCGACCGGGGTGGTCGCGAGGTCGCCTTGAGGCCGGAAATGACGCCGACCCTCGCGCGCATGGTTGCCGCCCGTGAGAAGCACTATCGCAAACCGATGAAGTGGTTTTGCGTGTCGAATTTCTTCCGTCACGAGCGCCAGCAGAAGGGGCGCTTGCGCGAGTTTTTGCAGTTCAACGCCGATATCATTGGCGAAAGCTCGCCGCAGGCGGATGCCGAGACTGTGGCGCTGGCCATCGATCTCATGCGCGCCTTTGGCTTCACAGCCGAGAACTTCGTGGTCCGTCTCAGCGACCGGAAGGCGTGGATGGATTTTCTGGCTTCACGCGGCTGCGATGAAGCGGCCTCCCGCATAGCCCTCGCTTGTGCGGACAAGCTTGAGCGCGAACCCGAGGAAAAGCTCAACGCAAAATTGGCTCCGACAGGGCTTACCGTTGCCGATCTGAAGGGCTTCATCGCTGCAGGCAGTCCGGAAGCGTTTGCTCCCGTTATGGAAGCCCTCGCCGCACGCGGGCTCACCGGCTTTGTTCAGCCCGATCTCTCGATCGTTCGTGGTCTCGCCTATTACACCGGCGTGGTCTTTGAAATCTTCGACCGCTCAAAAAATCTCCGCGCATTAGCTGGTGGTGGACGCTACGACGGGCTCATCAAGGGGCTCAGCGACGGCAGTGTGGATCTTCCATCCATCGGATTCGGCATGGGCGATGTCGTGCTCGGGCACCTCATCGACGAGACCCCAGCTGCCGCAGCTCAGCTTCAATCGGCACTCGCCGCATCTTGTGACGCTTATGTTGTCATCGCTGATGAATCCAAGCGCGCCGAGGCACTCCAAATCGTTCAATCCTGCCGTGAACTCGGCCTAACGACCGACTTCCCCCTCAAGTCTGCCAAAATCGGCAAGCAATTCCAAGAGGCCGAGCACCTCGGCGCCCGCCACGCCATCGTTGTCGGCCAGGAATGGCCGCTCATAAAACTCAAACATCTCGCCAGCCGCTCCGAAGAAACTCTCGACCAAGCCGCCCTCGCCCCGAAACTTAAAACTTACAAACTTAACCCTTAAAACTTCCATGTCCTACCGCACCCATCATTGCAATGCCCTCCGCTCCGAACACTCCGGCCACGAAGTCACACTCTGCGGCTGGGTAGCCTCCCGCCGCGACCATGGCGGTCTCATCTTCATCGACCTCCGCGACCGCGAGGGCGTAACGCAGGTTGTCTTCCGTCCCGAAGAACATGCCGAGGCTTCGAAAAAATCCCACGAACTTCGTAGCGAGGATGTCATTCGCGTGACGGGCAAAGTAGCTCCCCGCTTGACTGGAACCGAGAATGCAAAGCTCGCTACTGGCGCGATTGAAGTCGTCGCCTCTGCACTCGACATCTTGAACCCCGCCGAGGTGCTGCCGTTCCAGCTCGACGATAAGGTTTCCAACGAAGACCTCCGTCTTACTTACCGCTACCTCGACCTGCGTCGTGATCAAATGGGCCGCAATCTGCGCCTGCGCCACCGCGTTGTGAAGACCATGCGCGATGTCATGGACTCCGAGGGCTTCCTCGAAATCGAAACTCCGATTCTTTCGAAGAGCACACCTGAGGGCGCCCGCGACTTTCTTGTCCCCTCCCGCCTCACTCCAGGCGCCTTCTACGCCCTTCCGCAGGCTCCGCAGCAATACAAACAACTCCTCATGGTCGCCGGCGTGGAGAAGTATTTCCAAGTGGCCCGTTGTTTCCGCGACGAAGATCTCCGCGCCGACCGTCAGCCAGAGTTCACCCAGCTGGACGTCGAGGCGTCCTTCGTCACGCAGGACGACATCCTCGGCCTCATGGAAAAAGTCCTCAGCGCCGTCTTCCGCGAGACCAAAGGTATCGAAATCCCAACGCCCTTCCCGCGACTGACCTACAAGGACGCGATGAACCGCTTCGGCAGTGACAAGCCTGACACGCGCTTCGGCATGGAAATCACAGACCTCGGCGACATCTTCCGCGACACGCAATTCAAAGTCTTCCGTGGCGCCCTCGTTGGTGGCGGAGTTGTGAAGGCCATCAACGCAACTGGTCTCGCCTGCATCACCACTGGTCAGATTGAAAACCTCACCGAACTTGCCAAACAAGCCGGCGCAAAAGGCCTCGCCTTCATCAAAGTCGAAAACGGCGAGTGGAAATCTCCAATCGTCAAATTCTTCACCGATGCCGAAAAGGCCGCCCTCACCGAGCGTCTCGCCATCAAGGAGGGCGACCTCATTTTGTTCGGCGCCGACAAATGGGAGACCGCCTGCGAAACCCTCGGCCGCGTCCGCCTGCGTGTCGCCGAAATGCTCGAGACACTCAAAGGCTCCACCGCCCTGAATTTCCTCTGGGTCGTTGATTTCCCGCTCCTCGCCTGGAGCGAGGAAGAGCAGAAATGGAACGCCGTCCACCACCCGTTCACCCGCCCTTCCGCCGAAGATACCGCTCTCCTCGAGTCCGGCGACTACGGCAAAATCCGCGCTGTGGCCTACGATGTCGTCCTTAACGGCGTCGAAATCGGCGGCGGCAGCCTTCGAATCCACGAATCCGACCTGCAGTCGAAAATGTTCAGCGTTCTGGGCGTCAACGAGGAGAAACAACAACTTCTCTTCGGCCACATCCTAAAGGCTTTCAAATTCGGCGCGCCGCCGCACGGCGGCATCGCTCTTGGCTTGGATCGCTTGGTTATGCTCATCGCCGGCGAGGATAGTATTCGCGATGTCATCGCTTTCCCTAAAAATAACCGAGGCGTCGAGATGATGACCCAGTCGCCTGCGGAGGCGGATTTCAAGCAGCTGCGGGAGCTTTATATTCAGAGCACGGTGAAGAAGCCGGCGTGAGTTGACCTTACTGACTTTGTTGACCTCATTGACGTTGCGTCAGTGAGGTCAATTGGGTCAATGAGGTCCCTCTCCCGGTCGCGTGCCTTTGCACTCGGGGTAGGCCGAGCAGCCCCAGAAGGAGCCTTTCACCGACTTGCGTTCGCGCATGGGCTTGCCGCACTGCGGGCACTCCGGCGATGGCCCTTTGCTTTTTTCGCGAGCTTCGAGGCGTTTTGTCATGAGGCGCTCGCTGAAACCGCCGGTCTCTTCAAAAGCCTTTCCCTGCGCTTCGATCTGGCTTTTCAGCATATTGAGCGATCGCCCTATGATGAGCAGCAGGGCGTTTGCGACTACCACGGCATCGCGGGAGTCGAGCCAGCGGGCATATTTTTTGCGCTGCTCCAGGGCGTGTTTTGCCGACTCGTGGACCATGTCATCGGAGAACGGCGCATCGTCGATGGAAATGGCATTCACGGCCTTTGCTTCGGAAGAGTGCACCGACCAAGGGAGTTCCTCCCGGTCGAGGATGAAAATCTCATAGTCGCCACGCAGTTCGCTCAGGCTCGCCCGCGCGACATCGGTGAGTTTCATCTCGGTGTCTTTTGATGTCGCGGATCGCTCCGAGCCTTCGATGATATTCTGCCGCCCACTTCGCGCGGCTTGGGTCATTTGGTCGTATTGACGGCCCTTCGGATCGTAAAACTTCTTCTCCGCCTCGCGCGAGTCGTGTGTCAGAAACCGTCGGCAAAACCGCAGGGTCTCAACCTGCACAATCGTCGCCAAGGTGAAGGAATGCAGCCGCCGGAAACCGCCGCGTTTGTCGAAGAGTTCTGCCATGCGGAAAGCCTTTTCCGCCTTGTTTGGTAAGGTCAAACCCGCCAATTCAAATTTTCCGTCACACAGCCAGAGTTCTCAAAGACCTTCCAAAAACTTCGCCGCCTCGCGGCGTATGGTCTCCCTCTCGGCTTCCGGGCGTTTGCGCCAGGCACTTACCATCATGCTCGTTCGGGGATTCGAAGCGAAGCGGTCGGCGTGGCGGTCGTAGAAATCCCAGTAGAGAAGGTTGAAGGGGCATGCGCCGGGGCCGGATTTCTTGTTGGGGTCGTAGCTGCAGCCGGAGCAGTAGTTGCCCATCTTTGAAATGTAGGCGGCGGAGCCTGCGTAGGGCTTGGTGGCCATGAAGCCGCCATCGGCATGAAGGGCCATGCCAAGGACATTGGCAGCCATGACCCACTCATGTGCGTCGATATACATTTCCAAAAACCAGTCATGCGCCTCTTGGGGGCTGATCCCGGCGAGGAGGAGGAAATTTCCCAGGATCATGAGCCGTTGGATGTGGTGGTTGTAGGCGGTGTCGCGGACTTCATGGATGACACAGCGCAGGCAGTTCATGTCCGTTTCTCCGCTGTAGAAAAAAGCGGGCAGCTTGCGCGTCGCACCGAGTCCGTTGGATTGCAGGTAGTCTGGCATTTTCAGCCAATACACGCCGTTTACGAATTCCCGCCAACCGATGATCTGCCGCACAAATCCTTCGACAGCGGAGAGCGGGGCGTGGCCCGATTTGTAGGCCCTCTCGGCCGCATCCACGCATTCCATCGGCAGGAGAAGGCCGAGATTGAGCGGTGCCGCAATGAGGCTGTGGAACATCGTGGGCGAGTCTTGCAGCATGAGATCCTGGTAATCGCCGAAGAGCGGCAGGCGGGTCTCGATAAATTCCCGGAGCGCCTCGAGTGCGCTGTCTCGCGTGGTCGGCAGCCAGCAATCCTCCGCGCGGCCGGGATCTTCTGGAAACCATTGCTCCACCTCGGCTGCAACCGAGCTCTGGTTTCGCTTGCGGGTGATCGCCGCCGGCGGCTTGGGCGCGCCGTCCTTTTTCCAATCGCGCACGGCTTTCCTGTTCTCGGCATCGTAGTTCCAGGCCCCTCCCTCTGGCTCTCCATCGTCGCGCATGAGGATGCCGAGTTTTTGCCGGGCTTGGCGGTAGTGGGCTTCCATGAGGAGTCGTTTTTTGCCTTTGGCAAAACGAAAAAACTCCTCGCGCGGTGTTACGAATTGGCAGGTCGGGGTGGTCTGAACTGCGAGCCCGCTTGCTGCGATGGAATTCACGATCTTCTGTTGCGACCAGTTGTTCGGCTCCATGACGAGCAGCGAGTCTGGACGGTGGCTCTCCAGATGATCTTTCAAGGCATCTTCAAAACACGGCGCATCGCCCATTTTCCGGTAATCCACCTGCCAGCCGCTTTCGCGGAGTTGCGCGGCGAACTCGCGCATGGCGGTGAATTGAAAGACGCGCTTGATTTTATGGGCCCGCCCGGAATCCCTCGCCTCCACCAGCAAAATCACATCCTTGCCGCAGCGTCCCGCTTCTAGAGCTGAATTTTGCAGGGTGAGCTGGTCGCCAAAAATCAGAATCGAATTTTTCATGATTTCCGGCAGCTTTCGACCACCCAGTCGGAGTAGGCTTGTAAAACGCTCCCGGCTTCAAATGCGGCGATCTCTGGGGTTTCGTAGGGGTGCAAGGTGCGGAGTTCTGACTCGAAGGCGGTCGACTGGTTTTTCGGGATTTTAAAAATGACCACCACTTCGGCGGAATCCTCGATGGCATCCTTCCAGCGATAAATCGAGCGGGCGCCGGGAATGATTGTGCCGCAGGCTGCGGCCTTTTTTTCGACAAGTTGGCGGACGATGCTCGAAGCCACCGACTCGTCGGGGAGTATGGTGACGACGAAGAGGATCATGCCGCCACAGGGGCCGGTTCACGAGTAATCCATCCCCCGCCGACGACGACATCGCCATCATAAAAGACAGCTGCCTGGCCAGGTGTGATTGCGCGCTGCGGGGTGTCGAGCCGGATGCGGGCCTTGCCGCCTGGGAGTGCATCCACACTGGCTTCGGTGCCGGGATGCGCGTAGCGGATTTTCACCATGATGCGTTCGCTGCTGGCGGGTTCGCCCCGCAGCCAGTTTGTGCGGTCCACTTCGAAGCCCTCGCGCACGAGGTCCTCCTCGTCGCCGACGATCACACGGTTGGTCTGCGGGTCGATGTCGATGACATAGCGTGGACGCGGGGAGCCGCCTGGCAGGCCCTTGCGCTGGCCGATGGTAAACATTTCTATGCCCTCGTGGTCGGCGATGAAATTGCCCTTTGTGTCGTAGATGCCTCCCTTGTGGAATTCCTCCTCGCCGAGGTGGCCACGAAGGAAGGCTTTGTAGTCATTGCCCGGCACGAAGCAGATTTCCTGACTATCCACCTTGTCGGCGACCTTCAATCCCAGTCCTCGTGCGATCTCGCGGATTTCAGGTTTTTCCATGCCGCCCAGCGGCGTGAGGGCGTGTTGAAGTTGATCCTGGCCGAGGCTGAAAAGGAAATACGATTGGTCCTTGCGGGCGTCGCGACCTTTGCGGAGGACGGCGTGGTTCTCGTGATGGTCAATGATCGCGTAGTGTCCGGTGGCGATGAAGTCGGCGCCGAGCGAGCGGGCTTTTGTGCGGAGGTTGCCGAATTTCAGGTGTTCGTTGCACATCACGCAGGGATTCGGGGTGCGGCCCTTTTTGTATTCGCTGGCGAAGTAATCGATGACGATTTTTTCGAAATTGTCAGCCTCATCGACGACATAGTGGGGGATGCCCAGCTTGTGGGCGACGCCCCGCGCATCAGCGATGGCCGAGGGGCCGCAGCATTTGTCCTCCGCACGGGAGATGCAATCCTGCGGCCAGACTTTCATGGTCACGCCGATCACCTCCCATCCATCGCGCTGCAAAAGCGCAGCCGCCACGCTGGAATCCACACCGCCGCTCATTCCGAGCAGCACCCTTCTACCATTGCCTTTCATGGGAGCGAGCATAAGGAGCGGCGACGGTGGCGTCAAACCGCAGGCGTCACATGGAGATACGATCCTTGCGAAAGTCCGCTTTGGCGATTAGCAATAGTGCCATCCTGCGAAGAGGATGCGGAGCCGCGCCGTTCACTGCGGTCTCTCTATGATCACGGATTTTTCGAACAAAAACAATTTCATCAACCGCGAGTTGAGCTGGTTGGAATTCAACCAGCGCGTGCTTGACCAGGCGTTTGACGAGTCCAACCCGCTCCTCGAACGCTTGAAGTTTCTCTGCATCGTCAGCTCCAACTTGGATGAATTTTTTGAAGTCCGAGTCGCAGGTCTGAAGCAGCAGCAACAGACCGGCTCCACCGACACCGGGCCGGATGGGCTTTCCGCAGCCGAGACGCTGGCCCGAATCAGCGTGCGTGCCAGAAAGATGGTCGATGACCAATACCGTTGCTGGCGCGAGCACATCGCCCCCGCGCTGCAAAAGGAGAAAATCCGTTTTCACAATTACCCCGAGGTTCCGGAGTCAGAGCGCGAGTATTTCGAGAAGTTTTTCCGCGAGACGGTTTACCCTGTTTTGACTCCGCTGGCGGTGGATCCCGCGCATCCGTTTCCACAGCTTTTGAACAAGAGCCTGAATGTGATCGTCGAGCTGGAGGGGGAGGATTTAAGCACCGACATCGCCGTTGTGCAGGCGCCGCGCATCTTGCCGCGCGTGGTGCCGTTTTCATCGAAGGTGGATGGCGACGACTATGTTTTTCTGGGAAACATCATCCAAGCGCATGTGCAGTCGCTCTTCCGGGGAGTGAAGGTTAAGGGGACGCACCTCTTTCGTGTGACGCGCAACAGCAATCTCTATGTGGACGAGGAGGAGGCGAGCAATCTGCTGCATGCGATCGAGGAGGAGCTTCGCAAGGTCAAGCGCGGTGCAGCCGTGCGGTTGGAGGTCAAAGAGGATTGTCCCGACCATGTCCTGCAGCGCTTGCTGGAGATTTTCAACCTTGAGCAGGAGGATGTGTTCCGCATCGATGGGCCTCTCAACTTCTCGCGTCTCATGCCGCTGGCGCTGCAGTTGGACCGCCCTGATCTGCGCTACAAGCGCTTCACGCCTTGTTCTGTGGTTTCGTTGGATACTGAGGCGGACTTGTTTTTCCATATTCGGAAGGGCGACATCCTGCTGCACCATCCGTATGACAGCTTCCAAACGGTCGTCGATTTTCTGGCGCAGGCGGCGGAGGATCCTCATGTGCTGGCGATCAAGCAGACGCTCTACCGCACCAGCTCTGATTCTCCGATTGTGCAGGCGCTCATCACGGCGGCGAGGAATGGAAAGCAGGTCACAGCCGTGATCGAGTTGAAGGCGCGTTTCGACGAGGCGGCGAATATCCAATGGGCCCGAATGATGCGCGAGGCCGGAGTGGATGTGGTCTATGGTGTAACCGGACTCAAGACCCATGCGAAGGCGATGCTGATCATCCGCAGCGAGGGCGAACGCATCCGCCGCTACGCCCACATGGGGACCGGGAATTACCATCCCTCGACGGCAAAAATCTACACAGACCTGAGTTTGCTTACTTGCCGCGAAGAGCTCACGAGTGAGCTTGCGGAGACTTTCAACTGCCTCACAGGCGTGTCGCGTTTTCCTGCGATGAAAGAGCTCTTGGTCGCGCCCTGGTCGCTTTACGAGGGCTTTCAGGAACTCATCGAAAACGAAATCGGCCACGCGTGGGCGGGGCGGCCGTGCGGGATTTATGTGAAGGTCAATTCGCTGGTGGAAGAGGGAATTATCGAAGCGCTTTACCGCGCCTCCGCTGCTGGCGTTCCCATTCGCCTCCTGGTGCGTGGCATGTGTGCCATCAAGGTCGGTATTCCGGGAGTGAGCGAAAACATCGAGGTCCGCAGTCTGGTCGGTCGATTCCTCGAGCACAGCCGGATCTTTCAGTTTGTGAATGGCGGGGAGAATCGCATCCTCTTGGGCAGCTCCGACTGGATGCCCCGAAACCTCTTCCGCCGCGTGGAAACGGTCTTTCCTGTTACGGCGCCTGGAATGAAGCACCATATGCAGGAAATTCTGGATTGGTTCTGGCGCGACAATGTCAAGGCACAGGTCATGCAGACCGACGGAACCTACCGCTTCCGGGATCGTGCTGAGGGGGAAGCTCCTTTCGATGCACAGGCCGAATTTCTTGCGGATGCCCAGCGGCGGCGCAAAAACCAGTCCAAGACCATTGAGCGTTGAGCGCGGCGATATTGCAGTGGGGGCGGGCAATTGGTAGCTTTCCGGCGTATGCCAAATTACGATTACGAGTGCGAAAAGTGCGGGAAAACTTTTGAGGCCTTCCAGTCCATGAAAGACAAGGCGTTCGAAACCTGTCCGGAGGCCTCCTGCCTCATGGAGACATGGGGACATGGCAAGGTGCGCCGACTCTTGGGAACCGGCGCGGGACTCATTTTCAAAGGCTCCGGATTCTACATCACGGATTACCGCAGCGAGGGTTACAAACAGGCTGCCAAGAAGGACAGCGGGGATGGTGGATCGGCCAAAACCGAATCGAAACCCGCTGCGCCCGCAGCCGCTCCTGCGCCCTCATCCACTCCCAAGGCATGAAAATTTGCACCGCCTGCAATACCGAGAACGACGACACACGCGTCTTCTGTCTGGAATGTGGGCAACGGCTACCGCAATCCGTCCCAGGATCTCCTGCCGCATCAACTCAAAAAGCCCCCGGGGCCTCCGCGCCTGCTCTTTCCAGCGCGCGGAGCGTTAAAAAACCATTGCCTCGAAGATCGACTGCACCAATCGGGACATGGGTAAGCCTGTTTTTCAATCTCCTCTTTTGGGCGGTTCTTGCGGGGCTGGTTTTTGGAATTTACCTCGTCTCCCAAGCGCCCGGGGTGATCCGTCCATCTGTGGAAAAGGATACCGCCGCTTCGGCTGCGTTGGCCTCTTTTTTTCGCAAGGCCTCGACAACGCCGGGCGGAGCTTGGATGGGGAGCGAGGAGTCGATCAACCGGTTTCTTTTGGAAAATGTGAAACTTGTTCCGGTGGCTGGCCCCTTGGGCATTCATACGGAGTTCAAGCGTTGTTTCGTGAAGCTGGGCGAGGGGAATCTTGACTTCGTGATGGAGCAATCCCTCGAAGGTTATCCACTCTACTTCTCGCTGCAGTTGCAGCCCTACACGCAGGACGGGGATTTGAAGGTTCGCATGACGGGCGCCACGCTGGGCAGGTTGCCTGTGCCTGCTCCTGTTGTGCCTTTCATCTTGGGGATTTGGCAGCCGTGTTTCGACTCGCTGGGTGCGATTGTGGATTCCCTGGATACTGCCAACTCCGCTTCGGTGACTCCGAAAAGCCTTGTTGTGAGATGGCCTGGAAAAGGCGAGTCCTGATCCTGTGCTTGGCCTGTCTGGCCGCCGTTGCGACGGGCGCATACGCAGCTCCGCTTGCAGCGGGATCCTCCAGTCGCAGCGGGGCTTTTATCGCGTATTCGCAGGATCGTGATCTTCGAAACAAGATGCTCCGGGCGGCGGAAGGTGCGCTCGCTGAGTGGGAGAAGATTCATGAAACCAAGGCAGGGTCTGCAGCGCCAATCGTTCTCAATGACAAAACCCGTTCTGTCATTCCTAAAGGCGGCGAGCCCGTTGTGCCGCTCCTTTTCGAAACGGAGGCTGGCATGAAAGTGCAGGTCGATCTCTACGACGAGGGTGCGATGGATAGCGGGGCTTTTGAAGCAGGGCTGTTTTCGGCCTTGGCGCTTCATGCCATGCACGGCGCGGAGGCTGCGCGCGCCGGCAAGGCCTTTGACATGCCGCCCCGCTGGTTCATCGAGGGGCTTGTGGAGGAGTTGCGCCGCTCGAGGGATGGCACGCCCGAGGGGGTCTATGCCGCGCTTATCCAGAGCGGGCGTCCACCGGAGTTGGAGGCGTTTTTTCGCCAGAAGCCTGAAATCCTCGATGCCGCTTCTCTTGTTCTCTACCGCGCGCAAGCGGTTTCCCTCTTGCGGGTCTTAAAAAAAGCGGAGGAATCGAAGAAAGGCTTCGCTGCGCTGTTGGCAAACGCCTCCTTTTCCCGGGGCGGCGTCGAGCCGGTCCTATCGTCATTCCCCTCGCTAGCCTCGCGTAGTGCCCTGTCCAAGCTTTGGACGCTTAATATTGCGCGAAGTTCGATGCCGCCGCGCATGGCATCGCTTACGGTGGAGCAAAGTGAGCGCGAATTGGCCGATGTTTTGAAATCCGTGAAAGGTGGCCAAGATTTGCCCGAGGCGGCCAAGGCGCAAGGCGGTGCATTCTTGATGAGGGAATTTGCGGTTCGGATTTTCAATCTCGAGTTCCGGTCGCACCCCCTTTTTCAGCCTGTATTGGAGGAGTATCGAAACATCGCCACGGAGCTTGCAACGCGGCCCAAAGCCCGTGTTGCGGAGAAAATCCGGGGACTGGAGGAGACGCGCTTGCAACTCGTCGAGAGGTCGCAAAAAATTGCGGACTATTTGAATTGGTTTGAGGTCACGCAGATCGACGCGCCTCAAAGTTTCCGCGAGGCCAAGTCCGGTCGCTCCGAGTCGATACCTTTCAAAAACCCTTACGCATTGTATCTGGATAGCCTCGAGGCAAGAGGTTGGTGATTTTTCAGAAAATGAAATTGAAGTCCGACATGTGGACTATTAAACTTGAGTTTAATGAAAGCACCCCTTTCGAGATCAGCTATTGAAATCCCGATCACTGAAACCCGTTCCTTTATTCAGGATGGCGCTCAGCAGTCTTCCGAAGTCCGGGAAATCGCATTGGAAGTGGTCATTGACGAGTTTCTCTTGAAGTTGGGTCAATCGAACGCCCATGTTCTGGGAGTCATCATTCAAGTGCTGACGCGCGGCAAGGTGCGGGTTGATTTTCGTGATTACAACCTCCGTTTGGAATTGGGGCCCGGCGTTAATTGCATGGAGCGCTCGGAGGCAGTGGCTGTCTTTGACGACTACATCAAGCGCCACAAGAACCCTGATGGCGATCGCTCTGCCGATGTGACTCAAAAAATTATGGTTCAAGCACCGAGGGTTGCGTTGCCGAGAGTTGCCTTGCCGAGAGCGGGTCAGCGCTGAAGTCTCAAGCGCCGCTTCCCGTGCGGCGCGAGAGTTCGTCGCGACGGGTTGTTTCGATTTCTTTTTCGAGAGCTTGTCTGGCGCTTTGACGGTTTTTCAGTTCTTGCGCGAGTGAGGTCTGCAGGTTTTCCCGATCCTTGAGCAGGGCGACGATCTCGTCCCGGGCTTGCACGATGAGAGGCTCCACCGCTTGTGCCTCGGGGCTTTCGGGCGTCTGGGTGAGAAGCGGTTCGAAGGGTTTTACCGCCTCGCCGAGCCAGCGGATGACGCAATCCGCGCGCCGCGTCGAGGAGAGGTTGTCGGCAAGTGCGATGTCACTCGCCGCGATTTTTTTCCAGTAATCGATGGCTTCATTTGCGGTGGGCGTCAGGACGGCGACTTGGTAGGGGCTGGTCAAAGAGCCCGGTTCGCGTTGGTAGTCATTCTCCGGCGGATTGACAGGAATCGCTCTTGCCACCTGTGGTTCTTTTGGTGGCGCAGGCACTGGCGCGGCAGGCTGTTCCGGCTTGGGTGGGGCGGGTGGCTCCTGCGGAGGAATGACAGCGATGGCCGAAGGCTTCGGGGGCTGTGGTGTTGCGGTCGGAGTCGGGGCGGCGGGCTGTTCAGCAACAGCGGGCGCCGATGTGGGAGGGGTCTCGACCTCGATGGGCTCGGGTGTCGGCGCCTGCACGAAATCGAAAACGGGCGGGAATTCCAAGGGCTGGGCGTCGAGCGGGGGAGGTTCGGGCTTGGTGAGGAGCGGCCTCTGTGAGGGGGCTTCCGGTTCCTCCACGCGTGCGGGTGGCAGGACAGGCGCGGGAGCTTCCGGCGGTTCGTATTTCGCTGTTTCTTCGACCTGTGGAGGAAGGCCGAGATCCTTGAGGAGATCGGTGTCCGGAGCGGATTCTGCTTGCGGCTTTGCGAGGAGGGCGTTTCCTGCAGGCTCGAATGACATCTCGGGCAGTGGCGTATCGAAATCGACTTTCTGGATTTCAGCGAAGAGCGCGGCGTTCGATGTCTTTTTCTTTTTGCTCACGCGAATGAAGCGGGGATCGTCCCATTGGCCCAGGAAGCGGCTGGGATCAACGAAGAGAGGCGGAACCTTGCCTGGCGAGAAGCGGCGGGGATCGCTCATGGCGCGCAGCATGAGGTCGCCTGAAATTTTGAGGTCCGAACCAGGAGCTGTCTTTCTGAGTTGTTCCGAGAGGTAGGGGAGGATGCGCACGGCAAATTTCTGGAATCGGTTCGGCAAATTGGCGCGAGGATTTTCCACTTTGAAATTTTGCACCGCCATGAAGCTTCCCCCTGAGAGGACATTGCTCAGGTTGACGCGAAGGGGAGGCACGGACTTTCTCGCGACTGTGCCTGAAATCGGGCTGTATTGGCGCGGAGGGAGGCTGTCGAGGAGGGCGAAGTAGTCGAGTTGTCCGTTGCGCCCGCCTTTTTGAACGAGGTGGTGGTAGAGATCGTCCATGCGACCAGCGTAGGGACGGAGGAAAATGCCATCCGCGACCAGGTGCTCTCCTACATCTGCAGAGTAGATGCGGTTGAAGAGACTTTGTAGTTCGGCAAATTTTTGCGAAGACCATGCCGCATTCCGTGACGAGTCGAGAGCCTGCGCGCGGGCGGGCTCGAGGGGAACGATCCAGGCGGGAAGTTCGCGGTCGAGTGCGATAGGGCGGCCGCCGAGGCCGATGAGTGTGTCGATGTTGCGGAAGTTGCCGCCAGTGAGTTGGGCGCCATTGAATACGACTTGGTCGGCTGGCGGCAATTTGGCTGCGGCGGCGGCCTGTTCGGTGGGGTCGGGATTTTCCGCCAGAAAAATGTCGGCGAGCTGGTCGAGGCTTGCCGGGGGCAGGTTGGGAAGGATCCGGTCGAACTTGGTGAGAAGAATGATGGAAAGAGCGGCTTTGGTGGTGCGCAGGCGCTCGGAATCGGGGAGGTCACGCGCGGCGCGTGCGAGATCGCTGGCTGTTGCAGCGGATTGTTGGAGGAGGGAAATAACCTGCTCGCGGGATGTGGTGGCATTCTCAGCCCGCAGGGAAGCGCTGCCAAAGGCGAGGGTCAACGCGCTCAACAAGGCCATTATTACTCGGCTTCGCAGAAGACATCTTACCATGTCAATGGAAGGTCGCCGCGCCTCCTCTTGGCAGCGCGGGATCAGTAATGGCACTGCAGGGTGATTTTTTCCCCGCAGGTGCATGTGAGGACGATGTGGCCGATGCGTCCCTCGTTATCGGGGACGAGTTCAACCTGAGGCTCGGAGGAGCCTTGCGCTGTGATCGACTCTGGAAGTGCTTGGGCGTCGAGCGCGATGTCCGAGAGGTCGATGGTATCCGGATGGATGTGCGGCGTATTGATGGGAGGTAGGGGATTTGCCGCGACGGGCGAATCGGCTCGGCGGTTGGATGCGCCTCCGGCGAGTGGACGGCCTTGGAGAAAATCCTTCATCGGGCAGTGGGATTGGGAGTTGCTGGAGCGGCTCCAGGGCCAGGGGCAGGAGTTGGTTGGGGAGCGGATTGCGTGAGCGAGAGGCTCACGGTGATGCGCTGGTTGTCCTCGGAGTCGGGCGGGACATTCGGAAGCGGTTGGGAGTCCCCGCAGCCGGCGATGCGTTTCATTTTTTCCGGCGTCATGGCGTAGAACTCCATGAGACGGCGAGCGGCATTGGCCCGGTCGGTGCTGAGTTCCCACGGCGTGTAGTTTTTATTGGGTCCCAGATCGAGTCCCTTGGGCGTGTGGCCTTCGAGGTAAACCTGGAAATTGTAGCGTTGGATGAGCCAAGCGAGGTTTTGGAAGACGAAGTTGCCCCACTCGGTGAACTCTGTGGTGTTGTCTTTGAAGAGGGGCTTTTTCGTGCGGTTGTAAATTTCCATTTTCAGCCCGTCGTCGGTGATTGTGATCTCGATGGGCTTTTTGTCCTCGTCGTTGACATTGAGGAGGCGATTGAAATCCCTCGCGATGGCGCGCAGGAAGCCTTGGTTTTCGACATGGGTTTGGTCGTTGAGCGAGGCATCCTTGCGCGTGGCCTTGATTTCCTTCTCCATGACGCCCCAGGTGGTCGGCCAGCTTTTATTGGTGGGATCCTTGAAGTAGAGCGAGGTGTAAATAAGGATCTCCGGCTTGAAGTTGGCAATCCAGAGGACGAGGAAGAGTGCCATCATGGAGGTGACAAAGTCCGCGTAGGCGACTTTCCACGCTCCGCCGTGGTGTTCGTGTTTTTTCTTGGCCATGGAGATTAGTTGCCGGAGGAGCCGACATTTTTGACCATTTCCTCAACGGCTTCAGCTGTCGGCTGGAAGGCTGGATCAATGGCGCGGCGGGCGGCTTCGATGGCCATGATGGGGGCCATGCCGCCGGTGAAGCCGAGAACGCCTTTCATGATGACGGCGTAGTATTGGAGTTCGTAAACATTGTTGAGCTTGATGCGGGCGGCGAGGGGGTTGATGAACCCGTAGGCTCCGAGCACGCCGAGGAAGGTTCCAACGAGTGCCGCAGCCACTTTCTGGCCGACTTTTTCGGGACCCATGGCAATGGCGGCCATGGTGTTGATGATACCCATCACGGCGGCCACGATACCGATACCCGGCAGGGAGTCGCCGACGAGGTTGAGGATGTGGATCGGTTGAACGGCGTCTTCTTCCTTGGCTTCGAAGTCGGCGTGGAGGAGGCCGCCAAGTTGCTCGGGCTTGAGGCGACCGTCGATGACTGGCTTCAAGCTGTTAGTCAGAAACTCAAGACGCTCGTGGTCGTTGATGAAGGAAGGGTATTTTGAGAGGATAGGGCTCTCCTTGGGAGACATCACATCGTCTTCAATCGCGATCAAGCCGCCACGGCGGGCTTTGCTGAAGAGTTCATAGAGGAGTTTTAGGAGATCGGTGTAATCCGATGTTGGGACGGCCTGGTTGCGGAAGGCGACTTTGATTTTTTTGACGATGTTTTTCAGCAGCGACACCGGGCTGGCGATGACCATGAGGCCGATCGAAATGCCGATGATGATAACATATTCCGAGATCGGGAAGAGAAGGCCGATTTTGCCGCCGGCCATCATAAAGCCGCCGAGTGTCGAGCCGAGAACGATAATATAACCGAGGATGAGAATCATGGGTGGTGGATGGTTGTTTTGTTTTTTGAGAGTGTGGGATTGGAGAGAAAATCAGCGTTCCATGGCTTTGCGGATGTAAGCCTTGAGGCCGAGAACCGCCTGAGTGTGGATTTGGCAGACACGGGATTCTGTGACTCCGAAAACCTTGGCGATCTCTGCGAGGCGGAGGTTTTCAAAGTAATACATGGCGAGAATTTTCCTCTGCATGTCAGGGAGCACCTGGAGGCGCTCCACGACGAGCTTGATGAGCTCCTGCTTGAGTGCGATGTCGCGGGCATTCGGCTGGTTCTCGTCGGCTATGACTTCGTGGAGGCTGGAGTCTTCGTCATCACCTGCGAGCGCGTCGAGTTCGACATAGCTGAGTGGCCGCACTTCATCGAGGAGGATCGAATATTCCTCGCTGGTTATGCCGAGTTCGTCGGCGATTTCGGCCTCGGTTGCTGGGCGTCCGACCCTTTGTTCAAAGGCCGAGATGACATCGGTAAGTTTTTTGGCTTTGATGCGGAGTGTGCGGGACATCCAGTCGACTCGGCGGAGTTCATCGAGCACGGCACCTCGCACTCGCATGGCCGCGTAGGCGGCGAAGGTCACGCCATG
>JBILMW010000225.1:0-3282 GCA_044375335.1 Terrimicrobiaceae bacterium
GGCAAATCTCGCAGCCAATCGGTTGGCGCGGCCGGGGATGGCATTCGACTCGTGGATGAAGCAGGGTAGCCCCTGCATCCGAGCCGCAAGAATCGGCGCTGTGGATGTGAACCCGCCCATCCCCAAAACAACAGAGGGTCGGTATTTTCTATAGATTGACCGACACTGGCGGTAGCTGTCCCAGCAGCGACGGACAAAGCGGATGAAGGCTGGCGATAAAAGCATCGCCGGCATTCCCACCGAGGGCAGCTTTTCAGCCCGGAATTGAGGGTGCGCCTTGAGCGCGACGGCATCGATTTCCTTCTCCGACACGAAAAGCAAAACCTCGTGGCCGCGCTCGTGCAGCGACTCTGCAACGGCCAAGCCGGGGAACAGGTGTCCGCCTGTGCCTCCGCACGCTATGATGGCTCGGAATGGTTTTGGGTCGGTCATATGCGGGGCTCGAAATGTGGACGCGTGAGGGCTGGGGCGAAATGGGAGATGAGTGGGCGTCCCTGGCGGTGGATGTTGACCAGAAGGCCGATGAGGAAAAGGCAGACGACCAGATTGGAGCCGCCGTAGCTGATGAATGGCAGAGGCATGCCCTTGTTGGGAAGAAGTGATGTCGTGACGCCTATGTTCACACAGGCTTGTAGGGTTATCATGATCACGGCCCCGATTCCAAGTAGGCGGCCGACCGTGTCTTTGGCGTTCGAAGCAACCAGTGACCCGCAGAGGCACACGAGCAGGTAGGCCATAACGGTGAGAAGTGTTGCATAGAGGCCGAGTTCCTCACCGATCATGGGAAAAATGAAATCCGTGTGAGCGTAGGGAAGGTAGAGCATTTTCTGGCGACCCTCGCCGAGCCCCAAGCCATCAACACCGCCGGAGCCGAAGGCGATCAGCGCCTGCCATTGTTGGAGTCCCTCGCCAAGGCTGTATTTTTCAGGATGCATGAAGGCGAGAAGGCGGCCTTGGCGTTCCGAGACATTTATGGCCACGAAAAATATGCCTGCCAAACCGCAGAAAATGAGGCTGAAGAGCCAGCGCAGGGCGGCTCCAGCTATGAAAAGAACGGCCACGGCAGTTCCTCCGATGAGCGCCGTGTTTCCAATATCCACTTCCAGAACGATGAGCCCCATCAGAATGCTTAGGATTCCCATGGGGTAGGCGAGTCCGCTCAGGAAATGGGAGAAATTGAGCTCGGTTCGTGAGAACCACCAGGCCAGAAAAAAAATCGCGGCAACCTTGGCGAGTTCGCTGGGTTGCACAACGCCGAAGCCGAGGTTGATCCAGCGGGATGATCCGTTGATTCGGAGTCCGATGGGAGGGATGAAACACAGCAGGAGCAGGAGGGCTGCCGCAGCAAAAAATGCCCACCAATATTTGACCCAGAAATGGTAGTCCACAAACGAGGCCACGATGGCCGCAACGAGCCCGACACAGAGCCACATGCCCTGGCGTTTCAAGAAGAAATAGATGTCCGAGTGGCCCTCCTCAGCAAACGCACTCGTGCTGGAAAGCATCACAAGCCCAAGCGCGAGGAGGCCGGCCACGGCAACTGTCAGCACATAGATGGCGTTTCGATGCATTGTTTTTTGTGAACTTCGGCTTTTTTGTGCTGATCAGGGAATGACCAGCGTTTGGCCGATTTTCAGTTTCTTCGGGTCGTCAATGTTGTTTGCCTTCATCAGGGCCGCTTGGGTGATGTTGTATTTTTTGGCGAGCGAGTAGGGATTGTCCCCCTTGGCCACGACATGTGTTTTTTCCTCGCTGGCCTTGGGGTTTTCAGAGGGTTTGGCTTCGGCTTTTTCCTGAACGGGCGGAGCCTTCACGGGCGGGGCCTTCGCAACGACCGCCGGAGTGGGGACGGCCTTTGCGGCGGGTTCGGTGGGCTGGGCTTGTGCCGCCTGACTTTTTGCTGCCGATCCAACGACGAGGGTCTGGCCGACTTTGAGGATGGATGTGCTGGTGAGGTTGTTGGCTTTTTCGAGGGATTCGATGCTCGTGTTGAATTTTGAAGCGATGCGGCGGAGTGTGTCTCCCGCCACCACGGTGTAGGTCGCCTGGGCCTCCTGCGTTTTGGCAGGCTCGGCCTTGGCAACCGGCTCGGCTTTTTTCTCCGTGACGGCAGCGGGAGCGGCGGCCTCCGCAGTCTCCGTTTTCGCGGTCGCCGGACGGGCCGGTTTTTCCTTGAGCTGGTTGAAGCCGTAGATGCCTGCGACGGCCACGACATGCAGGACAAGAACCACGATGAATGCCTGCGAGAGCTTCATGCTGGGCTCCGACTCGCTTTCATATTCCTCGACTTCCTCACGGCTCGAAGCCGCGCGGGCGTGCATGGTTTTTCTGGGAACCAATCGCCGTGCAGGACGGCGTGGAGCAGTGGTGTTTTTTTTGAACATCATGGTGTGTTGTTTGGATTGTTTTTGAGTTTTTGAACGAGAGATTTGAAAATGTTTCCGCGTTCTCCGTAGTTGCGGAACATGTCGTAGGACGAGGTGCCGGGGGAAAAGAGGACGACATCACCCGCCTGTGCGAGGGAATGAGCCTTGTTGACGGCCTCTTCAAGGCTCTCTGCTGTATGGCATTCCGTGTCTTTCCAGGATGAGGCGATGCGGTGTCTCATCTCGCCGATGAGCACGGCGGCGCGGGCCTTTTCACGCACGAGCATGGCATTGTCATCGAATTCCACGCCTTTGTCTTTGCCTCCGGCGATGAGGATGATCGGACGGTCTTGCGACAGGATCGCCTTTTCCATGGCATCGAGGTTGGTTGCCTTGGAATCGTTGATCCAACGCACTCCCTCGAGGTCGCGCACGAATTCGCAGCGGTGCACCGGTGGCGCATGGTTGGCGATTGCCTGAATCAGGTTGTCGAGATCGAGATTCAACCCAAGCCCCATTCCCAATGCGGCCATGATATTTTCCGCATTGTGGATTCCCGGTAGGAGCGTGTCGGATTGATCGAGCAGGCGTCTGCCTTGGAAGAAAATCTCTCGCCCGCGAAGCGTGAAATCGGCGGCAGGGCTCGTTGCACTGAAGGTGATTCTCTTGGCCGGAAGGGGAGGGAGGTCGGCGGATGCGTTCACCACCATGACATCATCCGCGGTTTGGTTCTCGAAAATCCTGAGCTTCGCCGCACGGTATTCTGGCATTCCCGGGTAGCGGTCCAGATGGTTCGGGCTGAGATTGAGCCACGCTGCGACTTTCGGGCGGAAGGTGCGGATCGTCTCCAGTTGAAAGGAACTGACCTCCAGAATCATCACATCCAGTTTGTGGCTCTGGCGAACCGCTCTTGCAA